>JAUIDP010000023.1 GCA_030429005.1 Gammaproteobacteria bacterium
TCGTGACGAATGCGGCGATGCGGAACCCGAGGAACAACCAGCAAACGGCCAATACCAGCGCAAGTCCGAGCATGGCATTGGTCTGCATGACGCTGATGGCTTTGCGCGTTTGCACCGTCTGGTCGTCGGACAGCACCAGTGCGATGCCGGTGCCGGCGAGTTCCGTGTTCTTTTCTTCGATGTACCGGTTGATGCGGTCGACCAGTTCCAGCGTATTCGTGAAACTGACCTTGCTGATGGCCATCGAGATTGCCGGCATGCTGTTGAAGCTCACCAGTTGAATCGACTCCTTGTGCCCGCGCACCACTCTTGCAACGCTGTCGAGCCGCACTTTCACCTGGTCCGATCCGGGCGGCGACAACAGGAACTGTGCCAGCACTTCCGGGTCGGCCGTCTTGCCCGTAACCCGGAGCAGCCAGGCGTCATTGCCGACTTCGATTCGACCTGCCGACACGTCGCGGTAGGCCGCGCGCAATTGCTCGGCCACGTCGATCGACGACAGGTTGTGCGCAGCGAGCGCGCGCGGATCGATCTCTACGTGCAATTCCGGCTCGTTGAAGCCGAATGCATTCACCTGGTCCACGCCGGTCAGTCGCTCGAGTTCTTCCTTGATCAGTTTGCCCTGGCGGCGAAGCCGTTCGTCGTCGGCCTGCCCGGTGACGACCACGGTCGCGGTCGGAAAGCCGTTGGACGACGTGATTTCGAGAATATCGGGATCCTCGGCATCGTCAGGCAGTTCATCGTTGGCCTTGCTTTGGATTTCCCGGCGCAGGTCGGCAATGCGCTTGTCGAAATCCCGGTCGGACAGTTCGCGAAAGCGAATCAGGATGACCGAGCTGTTTTCTCGCGATGTGCTCGAGACGAACTTGATGTCGCGCACTTTGCGCAATGCATCCTCCAGCGGGCCGGTCACCAGCGATTCGACATCGGCCGCGGTCGCGCCCGGCAGCACCGTCTCGATGCTGACAAAATTGAAGTTGATCTCCGGGTCCTGTTCGCGTGGCATCTGCAGGTAGGACGCTGCGCCCATGACGAGGACGACGGTGAACAGGATATTGACCAACGGATGGTTGGTCAGCAACGTACGGACGAGATTCATTCCAGGCTGACTTGCAGAGTGTCCCCGTCCTGCAGGCGCCCCTGCCCGCGGCTGACGACGAGCGTGTCCTTCGGCAGGTTGACGTCGACTGGCCGCCCGGCCTGCGCATCGGGCAGTGCGACGAAGCGCGCCTTGCCGTTGTCCACGACAAAGACGCCGAGACTGCCATCGCGCTGCACGACCAGGTCAACCGGAAGTCGGCCGCTGGACTCGATCCAGACCAGTTGGCCGCTGCTGCCGATCGGTGCCTGTTCGCCGACGAACGCCAGGCGTGCGCGTACCACGCGTGTCGACACATCAATGACGCTTGACGTGCGCAATACCTGTACGGGCCACTCGCGCTCCTGGCTGACGAACTTGAGCATGCTGACCTGCGGAATGTTGACGGCGAAACGCGGGTCCAGTTCAACATCGACTTCCCGCCGGTCGGTCTGCACCAGTGTGACGAGCGGGCTGCCGGGTTGTGCGAAGCTGCCGACCTGCGCCTGGCGTTCGACAATGGCGGCATCGAACGGTGCCGAAATACGCGTCCGCGCAAGGTCGAGTTTCGCCCGGGCCAGTGCGGCCTGTGCACCCTTGCGGTTGGCCTCCAGCACCGTCAGGTTCGCGCGTCTCGAGATCAGCTCTTCGTCCGAGATGAAGTTTTTCTCGAGCAGGTCCTCTGCCTTGGTGAGCCGCGACCGCGCCTCGACAATCTGCGCATCGATCGCCGCCAGGCTGGCTTCGGCCTGCGCCAGGTTGTTGCGTGCATTGGCGGCATCGAGTTCGACCAGCAATTCACCCTTCTCGACATCGGCGCCGACATCCTCGTGGACGGCGGCAACAATGGCGGAGACTTCGGACGTCAGCGTGGCGCGATTGGCCGACACCACGGTGGCCGGCGCCCGGCGTTCCGAGTCGACGAGGAGTTCCTGTACCGGGCGCGCCGATACCGGGATGACGGACTCTGCCTGGCTGAAGCCGGGCAGGGCCAGCAGCAACAATGCAAAAGCGGGTTTTCCGGGAAAAGTGATCATGCTGAGTTGCGAAGTCTATAGTCGTCGCCTGTCATTATCACGTTGCTTTTGTATCTTTTTGTAGCGCGCCCGGGCCCTCGGTACGGCATGCAGCACCCACAGACGCAGGATACGTATTGATACGGACGGCTAAAAATTGCCGGGGCAGTGAATCGGGTGCTAATAATGTCGGTGCACACATAACAAATAAGGGGAAAACTATGTCCATGGCTTCGGAATTTAAAGAATTCGCGATGCGCGGAAACGTCGTCGATATGGCCGTTGGTATCATCATCGGCGGTGCATTCGGCAAGATCGTTTCATCGTTCGTGGCCGATGTCCTGATGCCGCCGATTGGCATGTTGCTGGGTGGCGTCAATTTCACGGACCTCTCACTGACACTGCGCGAGGGCACTGAGGAAGCAGAGGCGGTCATGCTGAACTATGGCGCGTTCGTACAGTCCGTGGTCGACTTTCTGATCGTTGCGTTTGCGATCTTCATGGCGATCAAGGCGATGAACTCCATGAAGAAGAAAGAGGAAGAAGCGCCCGCAGCACCACCGGAGCCGAGCAAGGAAGAAGTGCTGCTTACGGAGATCCGCGACGCGCTGCGTTCGAAATAGGGGCACGCAGCAAGAGTTAAACGACAACGGCCGGCTTCAGTCGAAGCCGGCCGTTTTTCAAATGGCACTATAAAACGCGTGCGTCAGGTCTGGTCGTCGATCGCGGCGTCTGGCGCAGACCGGCCGACGCTGGCAATGCCGTTGTCCCGACCGGACTCGGATTCGTAATTCTGGCTGGTGCCAATCACCTGGCCGTTGGTCGACTTCAGGTTAAAGCGAAACTTGCCGCTGTCGGTCGTTTTCTTCTCAAAGCAGTTTTCATCGAGACAGTTCTTCTTCACCGACTCGATGCCGTTGGTGCAGGAAGCCTTGGACTTGTAGCCCTCGCTGGAGAGAATCGTCTCACCATTGCCGGCTTTCAGGCGAAACCGAAATTCGCCAGCCTTGTCCTTGTAGCACTCAAATTTTCCAGCCATGTTGTTGGTCCTCGCAATGTATATAAGTGTCCGGCACCGATTGTCCACGTGGCAGGTAGCGCATGCAAATGGGAGGCCCTATATTGTTCAGCTGACCAACATTCGGGCCGATCCGGAATCGCGGGCGGACTCTGTGGCCGGCGGCGCTCATGACAGCGGCTGCCGCGTGTGGCACATTCAGCGTCCCTTGCCATTGTTGCGAAACGATCATCATGAGAACGACCCTGACCGGACCTCTTGCCGGGCTGAGCCTGCTGCTTCTCGGCTTGCCGGCGTTTGCCGATGATGAGGCTGGTGCCGGGGCGGACGACTCCGGCGTTATCGACGAGATCACCGTTATCGATCGCCGTGTCGCCAACACGCGCCCGGCCGGGACCTACGCGGCCATCGCGACCGCGCTGCGCTATGACCCCGGCACGGAACTGCAGTCGCGCGGCCTGCCCGAAGGCCAGGCCGATGTGACGGTTCGCGGGGGGCTGTTCGAGAATACCGGGTTCAAAGTCGGTGCCGTGACGGTCATCGACCCGCAGACCGGTCATTACGCGGCGGAATTGCCGTTCGACCCGGCCATCCTGTCAGCACCGGAAATCCACACCGGCATCGACAACTCGCTCGGCGGCTTTAACTCCAATGTCGCGACCGTGACCTACGCATTGCCGCGAGTGGTCCCAGGCGGCTCGTTGATGGCGGGCGCCGGTAACGACGACCTTGATTACCAGGCGGCTCGCTGGGCCCTGACTTCCGAGCGTGCTGACGACGCGACACTGGGATTGCAGCTTTCCTTCGCGCGTTCGGCCGGCGATGGCAGCATTGACAATGGCGACCACGATTTCGAGCGCTACAACCTGCAACTGCAAAGCGCCGGAGCGGACCACCAGAGCGACCTGCTGGTTGCCTACCAGGACAAGTTCTACGGCTGGCCCGGTGCTTACACCGGCTTTGCAACACTGCCCGAGACCGATCACACGAAGACACTGCTTGTGCTTGGTAACCACCGCAGGGACACCGGCGCCGGCTGGTGGGAAGCCAGCGGTTTCTACCGCGAACTGAAGGACGATTACGACTTCGATCGCACGACAGAGGAGTCGGGTGCGCCCGGGTCGTTCGATCACGAAACCCGCGTCTACGGCGTCGGCCTGCAGGGACTGCAGAACCGCGGCAGCTGGGATTGGCGCTACGCGGTGCAGCTCACGGCCGACGACCTGGTGAAATCCACGGACCTCGTCGAAGGCGATTTTTCGTCGCGCAACTACCTGTCGGCCAGCATCGTCCCGGAAATGACGCTGGTCGACACGACGGACCGGCAGGTCACCGTGCGTGCCGGGCTGTCCGTGGACGTATCGAGCGAGGACGAGAACGCGGTGTTGCCGGTGCTGGGTGTGACCGTGCGCCGCGATACCGGTGGCGGCAGCCAGTTCGTCAGCCTCGACTATGCGGCGACATCGCAGGTGCCCGGCTATACGGCGCTGAAGTCGCCGCCGGCAGGGCTGTTCGGCGGCAATGCAGACCTTGGCCGCGAGCGTGCCGACGAGCTGTCGCTCAGCATTGGCCAGGATGGCACGGACTGGCAGGCGAGTATCACGGCGTTCTTTCGCAAGGATGACGACCTGGTGGACTGGACCTACTCCAGCGGCGCGCCGTTTGCACGGCAGGCCAATGCCGTGGATATCGACGTGCTCGGCGTGCAACTGGTCTACAGCCGCAGCTGGCGCCTGGTGGACCTCGTCGCCGGGTATTCATTCCTGGACAAGGACGAGGACTACAAGGTGGACACCGTCGACGCCAGTTTCTATGCATTGAACTTCGCCAGGCAGCGGGCGACGCTGGCAGTGCGCGTGCGTTTCTCCGAGCGGCTGGAGCTGTTGCTTGATAATGAATATCGCGACCAGGAAGCCAACCCGTTGCGGGCCAGCGCGGACACGGCGTTTATCAGTTCGGCGGCGCTGGCATGGAACGCTGAGCCGGGACGGGGGCTCGGGGTCGCGCTGACCGTCGACAACATCGGTGATGATGACTTCGAGCAGTTTCCCGGCACACCGGCAGTCGGTCGCCAGGTCAGCCTGAGCGTGCGCTACGACTGGTAGCCTCGATCCAGTCCAGCCAGTCGCCGGACACCTCGTCGCGATTCGTCTCGTTCAGCATCTCGTGGCGCGCGTCCGGGTAGATCTTTACCCGCAGTCGCTGGTGTCCCGTTTGCGCATAGTGCCGTAGCAGCTTCGTCATGCCCTTGTCGCCGCCGACCGGGTCGGCTTCGCCGCCGGTGATAAGAATCGGCAGCGAGGCATCGATGCGTCGCAGCGCCGTGTCGCTGGTAATTTCGGCGAGGCCGGCGGTCAGGTCCAGCCACAGGCTGGTTGTGTAGGGCCCGCCGCAAAGCGGGTCGGCAATGTACTTGTCGACCTCGGCGGCATCGCGCGTCAGCCAGTCAAGCTCCGTTCGGGCCGGCCGGAACGGCTTGTTGAAGCTGGCAAAACCCAGCGAGTCGAGCAGCTTGCTGGAACGATGCCCGTCCAGGCGCCAGCTCTCGAAGCGTGCGAGCACCCTGGCGAAAGCCAGCTTGATACGCGACGGCCACGTCGATGCCGACAGGATCAGCGCGGCGACTTCCGGCGAGTTTCGCATCAGGAATGACTGGGAAATATAGGAGCCCATGCTGTGGCCGAGCAGAACGACCGGCAGGTCCGGGTATTGCTCGCGAATTTCGCGAAAGACCGCATGCACGTCGGCCACCACGGTTGCCCAGCCATTCTTGCCGGCGAAGTAACCGTGTTGATCGGCGTGCTCGCCATGGCCGCGGTGGTCGTGACAGTAAACGACCATGCCACGGGCTGCCGCGGCTTCGGCAAAGCGCTGGTAGCGACCCGCGTGTTCGCCGAGGCCGTGCACAATCTGCAGGGCACGCGTCGGGTTGCCGTCGGGGCGCCAGATTTGCAGCGGAATGTCGTGGCCATCGGCCGCGCGCAACATGACGCGCTGATGGTCAGCCATGGCACAGCTTCGCGGGCTGTGAAAGTGCGTGCGGACATTGAGTCGGTGGCAACATAAGCGCTACATCTTATACTGATCAGGCCCAGCGAATAAACGCGGGTCCTGCCGCGAATGGTGATGACGACGATGACAGAAGCACAACTTGCGTCGGCCGTGCTGATGATCCGGCCGGTCCGCTTCGAGGGCAATCCGCTGACCGCCGCGTCAAACCGCTTCCAGCAGCACTCCGGGCTCGCCGGCACGGAGCAGAACCGGCTTGCGCAGGACGAATTCGACGGCCTGGCGGCGGCCCTGCGCGACGCCGGGGTCACGGTCGTGGTCGTGGACGACACGGACGAACCGCATACGCCGGACTCGATCTTTCCGAACAACTGGCTCAGCATGCACAGTGACGGCCGCGCCGTGCTGTACCCGATGCAGGCGACAAACCGCCGCCTCGAGCGGCGAATGGATGTGCTGGAGATGCTGGTCGACCGGCACGGCTACCAGGTTCGCGAAGTAGTGGACTTAAGTCACTACGAAGCGTCCGGGCGATTCCTGGAGGGCACCGGCAGTCTCGTGCTCGATCGGCCGCACCGCACCGCCTATGCCTGCCTGTCGAGTCGCACGCATTTCGATCCGCTCGGCGAGTTCGCGCAACGCATGGACTACGAGATCATCGCGTTCGATGCCCTCGACCCGGACGGCGTGCCGATCTACCACACGAATGTATTGATGCACATCGGCGAACAGCTCGCGGCCGTCTGTGCGGAGTCCATAACCGATGATGCCCAGCGCGATGCGGTCCTCGGGAGCCTGGCGGCGTCGGGGCACGATGTGCTCGAGCTGAGTTTCGAACAGCTTGCAGCATTCGCCGGCAACATGCTCGAACTGCGCAATGCGGATGGTGAGCGGGTGCTCGCGCTGTCGCAACAGGCTCATGACTCGCTGACGGCAGAGCAGCGTGCGCAATTGCACGCCAATGGCCGCGTCGTGACCGCGCACATTCCGGTCATCGAAACTTCTGCCGGAGGCAGCGTTCGCTGTATGCTGGCTGAAATTCATTTGCCGGGTACAGCATGAGTCAAGCGCACGAGTACACGATCAAACCAGCAGACCTGGGTGCGCACCTGTTCGAGGTGCAACTCACCGTCGCGGAACCGGACCCGGCAGGGCAGGTGTTTGCTATTCCCTCCTGGATTCCGGGCAGCTACATGATTCGCGACTACGCGAAGCATGTTGTCTCGATACGCGCAGAATCAGACGGGCTTTCCGTGGCGCTGCACAAGCTGGACAAGAGCCGCTGGCAGGCTGCAGCGACGAACAGGCCCTTGACGCTGGTTGCAGAAATCTATGCCTACGACAACAGCGTGCGCGGGGCGCACCTCGACAATACACATGCCTATTTCAACGGCACCTGCGTCTTCCCGGAGGTCGTCGGGCAGGCGGGCACCGAGTGCCGCGTCGACATACAGTCGCCGGACGCGAAAGTGGCGAGGAACTGGCGGGTTGCGACGTCGATGCGGCGCGATGCGGCCGAACCCTACGGCTTCGGCACCTATGTCTCGGCCGATTATGCCGAGCTGATCGATCACCCGGTCGAGATTGCGGAACTGGCGATCGGCGAATTCGACGTTTGCGGCATTCCGCATGCGATCGCGATCCGGGGGCGGACCCGAGTTGACATGGCGCGTCTTTGCCATGACCTGAAAACGCTGTGCGAGGCGCACCATGAACTTCTCGGCGCGCCGGACGACCTCGACCGCTACCTGTTCCTGTTGCATGCACCCGGCAGCGGCTATGGCGGCCTGGAGCATCGCTGGTCGTCGAGCAACGTCTGTTCGCGCGACAACCTGCCGCAACGCGGCGAGCAGGACGTCAAGGAAGGCTATCGAACGTTTCTCGGTCTTGTCAGCCGCGAGTATTTTCACCTGTGGAACGTCAAGCGGCTGAAGCCGGCGGCGTTCACGCCGTATGACCTTGCGCGCGAGTCACATACCGAGCTGATGTGGGTGTTCGAGGGCATCACGTCATACTATGACGACCTCGTGCTCGTGCGGTCGGGACTGATCACGGAGCAGAGCTACCTGGAACTGCTCGGGCAGACCATCACGCGCGTTTTGCGCAGTGGCGGGCGGCACCGGCAAAGCGTTGCGGAGTCGAGCTTCGATGCCTGGACGAAGTTCTACCAGCAGGATGCAAATGCGCCGAATGCGATCATCAGCTACTACGTCAAGGGCGCATTGATTGCAGCCACGCTGGACCTGGTGTTGCGCTCGGAGTCCGGCGGTGATGTCTCGCTGGACGACATCATGCGCGAGTGCTGGCGGCGCTGGGGTGATGGCGAGGTCGGCATGCCGGAGGACGGCTTCGAGGCAGTGTGCGCGGAACTGGCGCCGCTCGACCTGGAGGATTTCTTCAATGCCACCGTGCGCGGGACCGGCGATGTGCCGCTGCGCGCCGCGCTGGCGACAGCCGGTATCAGCTACAACCTGAGACCGGCAACCGGCAGCAGCGACAAGGGCGGCAAGAAGGGTGCGGAAACCGCCACAAAGCCGTTGTGGCTGGGCGCCACGGTGGGTGATGATGCCGGCCGGCTGGTGTTCAGGTCGGTGCTGAACGGCGGGCCGGCCGAGGCTGCCGGCGTGGCGCCCGGGGATGTGGCTGTCGCGCTGGATGGCGTGGCACTGACGAGCGCCAATTGCGACCAGCGCCTGAAGAGTTATCGCGACCGGGAAAAGCTCGAACTCGTGGTATTTCGCGGCGATGACCTGTTGACGACGACGATCCGGCTTGCCGAAGCGCCGGAGGACACCTGTTACCTTGCCATCGACCCGGATGCCGACGAGGCGATGAACGCACTTCGCCAGGCCTGGCTGCAGCCCGCTTGAGCCAGGCCGGGCAACTCGCCAGCCCGTTGTTGCGGCTGTTTGCCGGCGCCATCTGCATCAGTTTTTCAGCCGTCTGGGTGCGCCTCAGCAGCGTGTCGCCAACGACCAGCGGCTTCTACCGCCTGGCGATCGGCGGTGCGGCCTTGTTGCTGGTCCTGCTGGTCACGAAGCGGCGCTTCGAGTTGTCGCAGCGGGCCTGGCTGATTCTCGCCGCCGGTACCGTGTTCTTCGCACTGGATATCTGGTTTTTCCATGTCAGCATCGTCATCGTCGGGCCCGGCCTCAGCACGATGCTGTCGAACTTCCAGGTGTTCTTCATGATGCTCGGTGGCGTACTGTTTCTCGGCCAGAAACCGCGGCTGGTACAGGTCATCGCAATCCCGCTGGCGCTCGTCGGGCTGGGCATGATCATCGGTTTCGACTGGAGCACACTGTCGGCCGAATACCGCTGGGGTGTCATCGCCGGGCTGCTGACGGCACTTTTCTATGCGGCGTACATGCTGATGATGCGTGCCGCGCGCCGGGACGCAGAAGACCCGTTGCCGGTGAGCGAGGTTGCTGTCGTTTCGATCGGCTCGGCTATCCTGCTCGGGGCATCGGCCTTCGTTGAAGGCGAGTCGCTGGCAATTCCAACGTTGATCGATGCACTGTGGATGGTGAACTATGGGGTCTTCTCACAGTGCCTCGGGCTGCTGCTGATCGCGAGCAGCCTGCGGCAGGTCACAACCACGCAAGCCGGCATCGCGTTGTTGCTGCAGCCGACGCTGAGTTTCGTCTGGGACGTGCTGTTCTTCGACCGGCCGATGACGACCATCGAGATTCTTGGCGCGCTGTTGACGCTGGGCGCCATCTATCTCGGCGCACGCGGCCGCTCAAAGCAACCGAAGCCTGCCGGGTAGGATCTCGAATTCAAAGTGCCGCTGCGGCGGCTGCATCTCGCCGTCGATGTGTGCTTCCACGTCGCGGCTGGCTGTGATGACGACCGACGTGACGAGCTCGTGGCTGACCTCGGGTTCATGCATATGCACGCCGCGCATCAGTTTCGGCAGCAGCGCGAGTATGCGCAGCCGCGAAACCGGTGCCGCGATCAGCAGGTCAAGTGCTGCATCGGCATTGTCGGCTGGCGGCGCGATATGGAACAGGCCACCGACCCAGGAACCGTTGCAGACCGTTGCGAGCGTGACCGGGCCTGTGAAGTGTACGCTGTTGCTGCGAACTTCCAGTTGCGGACTGGCCACGCCGCTGTAGAGACACCGCAACAACGCCACCAGGTAGACGAGGTTGCCGATCGGCCAGCGGATCGAACGGGCAACCCGGGTGACCCTGGCATCGAATCCGATGCCAACGCCGTTGGCGAAATAGCGTTCGTTCATGCGGCCGAGATCCACTGCGCGCGGCGCGTCGCCGTTGCGGAGTTTGCCAACCAGGGCCTCGGTGGCCTGCTGCCAGTCCGGCGCGATGCCGCAGGCCTTGGCAAAGTCGTTGCCGGTACCGCTGGGAATGACGCTGAACGTTACCGGTTTGCCGGCATGCTGAATCCCGTTGACGGCCTCATGCACGCTGCCGTCGCCACCAACGACGACGACATGGTTTGCGCCGGCAGTGACCTGCGCGGCGACCTGCTGCTCCATGTCGCCCACCGCGCGGCTGGCAAACACCTCGAGCGTAATGCCGGCGCGTTCAAAGTGTTGCTGAATTTGCGGCAAACGTCGGCCCGCACGGCCACGGCCGGCCGTCGGATTGATAAAAAGCGAAACTGGCTCGTCGGTCATATCCCCGCCGCGGAAAGCCGTTCCCCGATGCTACAATGCTCTCGACAGCTCAGGCAAAACGGATTCACGCATGCTCGAACTCGGCGTCAAGTTCCTGATCAGCTACTTCATTGGCTCGCTGATGGGCGCGATCATCATTGGCCGCTTGCGCGGCGGCGTCGATATTCGGCAGATGGGCAGCGGCAATGCCGGTGGCACGAATGCACTACGTACCCAGGGCGTGGCGTTTGCGCTGGGGGTCGTCATCATCGATATCGGCAAGGGCTTTGTCGGCGCCGGCATCGTGCCCGGACTGGATATCCCGTACGTCGGCATCGACCCGGCGGTCTCTCGCACGTGGCTGACGATGAGCTGCGCGACGGCAGCGGTTTTCGGTCATGTCTGGCCGATCTTCCATCGCTTTCGCGGCGGCAAGGGCGCGGCCACCTATGTCGGTACGCTGGCGGCAATCAATCCCAGCCTGATCATTCCGTTGCTGGTCGTCTGGGTCGTCGTGTTGTTGCTCAGTGGCTACGTGGGACTGGCAACAATGGCTGCGGCTGTGGCGTTGCCGGTCTGGGTGGGCGTCAACCTGATGCCGGGCCATGATCCGCTGTTCATGTATACGGCCCTGATCGCCATCTGCATCATGATCTGGCATCGCTCGAACATCCAGCGCATGCGGGATGGCACCGAACACCGCAACTACAGCCTGATGATTCTGGGTCGCAAGGGGCAGGCCGACGACGATGACCCGTCTTGATGCCGGGCTGATTCGGCAGGCCATTGCCGCCGACACCAAGGCGCGGCTGGACAAGCTGGAAGTGTTCGGCAGCATCGCATCGACGAACACCTACCTGATGTCACAGCCAGCTCCTGCTGCCGGGCGCTTTCGGGTCGCCATCGCGGACCACCAGACTTCCGGCCGCGGCCGGCACTACCGACGCTGGCTGTCGCCGCCGGGCGCCGGCCTGTACCTGTCGCTTGCCTACTCGTTCGAACAACAGCCGGAGAACGTGTCCAGCCTGACGCTGGCGATCGGTGTCGGTGTTGTCGACGCACTGAAAAATCTCGGGATCACCGGCATCAGTCTCAAGTGGCCGAACGACATCGTTGCGCAGGATGGCAAGCTCGGCGGCATTCTCACCGAGATGCAGTCGCGACCGCAGCAGGGAATGACAGTCGTGACCGGCATCGGCCTGAATCTCGCGTTGCCGGAAGACATCGAACGGCAGATCGAATCAGACTGGGCCGCACGGGCTGTCGACCTGGCAACCATTTGCGACGAGCTGCCGCCGCCACTGCAGATCGCGGCAGCGCTGCTGGACGAGGTGTTGCTCGTCATGCGCAAGTTCGAAGCCTATGGCTTCGCCGGTTTCGTCGAGCACTGGTGCGAGTACGACTGGTTGAACAAGCGCAACGTCATTGTCGACCAGCCGGACAGGCAGGTGTCGGGCATCGCCTCCGGCGTCGACCAGGACGGTGCGCTGCTGGTTGAAACCGGGAACGGCAATGTACGGGTCGTCTCGGGGTCGGTCACGGTGGCTGGACTGGCAGCCTGAATAAGTTGAGAATGCTGTCGCAATGAGAAACCTCCTGCTCCTGCTATTGCTCGCGAATATCCTCTATTTCGTCTGGGGATCGTTTGTGCGTGACAATGGCGAACCGGGTGTGGCGATCGTATCCGAGTCGGACCTCGGGCCGCCGTTGACGGTTGCCGAAGCGGCGGAAGCAGAGGAGGTCGAGAGTGTGGGTGCCGTGCTGGACTCGGGTGAGCCGTCCGCACTGGAAGCCGTCGTTGGCCGCTCCTGCGTCACGATTGGCCCGTTCCGGGCGAATACCGACGCGGACACCGCGCTGACCGAGTATGCCGGCGAAGGCATGCCGACGGCGCTGCGCTCGGCGCACGGAGAGATTTTCGTCGGGCACTGGGTGCAGATCCGCAAAATCGCGGACAACCTGACGGCCAACGAGATGCTCGAGAAGCTGCACGGTGGCGGCCTCACCGATGCCTACCTCGTGACCAGCGAGGAAGACGGCCTGTACATTTCGCTGGGCCTGTTCGGCGACGAAAGCCGCGCGGAGAAGGTGGAACTGCAGGCCAAATCGCTCGAATTGCCGGCGGATATCATCCCGAAGACCCGCGAGGGTACGATGTTCTTCGTCGATATCGCCTTGCCGCCGGGCCGGGGCGCTGGCGCCATGATCGAGAAGTACGGCGAGTCCAAGGTCCTGTTGCGGGATGCCGCGACCTGCCCGGAACCATAGCAAAACCGGGCCTTTGCCCTTGTCAGGCCGCCCGGATTGGCGAATAATTCGCCACCCTGCTTCCAGCAATGCCGGTATAGCTCAGTTGGTAGAGCAACTGATTTGTAATCAGTAGGTCCCGAGTTCGACTCTTGGTGCCGGCACCATAAACTATAGCGCCTAGGCGCCAGCTGATAGAATCCGGATTTTGGAGCTCGCCGCCTGATGCAAGCGACGCGCTGATCTGTACTTTCGAATGTACGTTTTGCGAAGCTTGCGCAGACCAGAAGCTCGATCGAATTTGCCCAAATTGCGGCGGGAACCTGGTCGAACGCCCCGTTCGTCCAGCAGCGTCACTGCAGCAGTATCCGCCGTCAGATAATCGAATACTCAAACCGGTGGGTTGCACGTAAGAGACGATCCGCATCACATCTGAATTAGCTCCCTTAGCCGCCGTCAATACGATCTGTTGTATGCTGTCGCAAATAGACCCGCATGTGCTGGTTTTTAGTCCGCAACCAAAGTCGAAGCCAGGTTAAATTTATTGAAAGCCAAATCGCTTCCAGACACGCCCGATGCGAAATCGCCCGCGGGTGCAGACATACGCTTCATGATGGATGGCGCCACCGGCAACATGATCCACAGTACCGTGCCTCCGCATCAGACGAACAGGGCGACCGTACATCATACGGTCAGTGAGTTCTGGTACGTCCTCGAAGGTGAAGGCGAGATTTGGCGAAACAATGGCACGGACTCCAGTGTTACGAAGCTGGTCAAAGGAACTGCCATCGATATTCCGGTCGGAACCCGGTTTCAGTACAGGAATTCCGGAGCGAACGAACTGAAGTTTATTTGCATCGCAATGCCGCCGTGGCCTGGCGACAACGAGGCGACTTATGTTGACGGCGTCTGGGAATCCACCGTGTAAGTCCTTGCGCGACGCCACACCTCAATTAATATGATTCTTGCAGCGGCTCCCGGGTCCCGGGTTGGCCGGCAAGTATATCGGCACAGCCGACACGGAGTTCTTCGGTGATCCTTCGAATACCCGGTCGCTGTAGACGAGGTAAACCAGCGAGTTCCTCTGCTCGTCACAATAACGAACGACCTGCAGTTCCTTGAATAGCAGAGACCGTCTCTCCTTGAAGACTTTCTCGCCGTTTCGCAGTTTGCCCTTGAAGTCGATCGGTCCAACCTGTCGGCAATCAATCGATGCATCTGATGTGTCTTCAGCGACCCCAACCGCACCTTTGACACCGCCTGTTTGCGCCCGGCTCAGGTAGCACGTGATGCCGTCGATATCAGGGTCGTCAAACGCCTCGATTCGGACGGTATCGTCCGGGGTCAGGAGTCGAAACCGGGTGTCAACCTTGCCGATCTCGTCGGCAGTGACGTCTGATCCCGGCCAGACTCCAAACAGGAACGAAACACTGACGATCATCAGCAGAAGCAAGGCAAAAGCAAATTTCAGAAAACTCTTCATATTGGCCCTCTCGTCTTCCGGCGCAGCCCAATCGCTAGGTACAGCCAAATAAAGCAATTCTCGTGCCAATCAGTCACGCACGCTTTTCCTGTCCTCGCCGGCGATTACGGTGGGCGAATCCCGCTACGCCACACGTCACTTGCCGTTGGGACCCTGGATGGGCGAACAGATGCCTGGTCTGTTACCAGGAAACGGGTTTCATACCGGTGCGTCGGCGCACCGATTTGGACGGCCTTCAGTTACTGCGCAGGCGTGCGAGATTGTAAGAATTGCCAGCCACCGGTGAATTTTTCACAGGTCCGGCAAGCGGCGAACGAGACGCGGTCTAGTTCGAAAGCTTCCAGGCGCCGGGCACCAGGACGTAGCCCTTCGATCTCACGGTCTTGATGCGTACAGGCTCGCTGGAGTCGTCGCCGAGTTTCCGGCGTAGCGAGCTGATCTTGTTGTCAATCGAACGATCCAGGCCGTCGTACCGGTTCCCGGAAAGCTGTTGCGTGATTTCGTCGCGGCTCAGTATCTGGCCCGCCTTGCGAGCGAGTATGACGAGCAAGTCAAACTCCGCCGATGTAACGGAAACCGGGTCGCCGGCAAACCGGACAGTTCGCTCGAGGGTATCAATCTCCAGGTCGTCGAAGCCGAGTACGTCGTCAACGCTGTTCGCCTCGGTCTTTGCGTCGCCACGCCGCAGAAACGCTTTGACTTTCGCCAGCAACAACCTGGGCTTCACCGGCTTGATCAGGTAATCGTCTGCCCCGAGTTCAAGTCCGACTATCTGGTCAATTTCGTCTTCGCGTGCGGTGAACATGAGAATATAGCCGGAGTAGCTCGGCCGGACTTCGCGACATACAGTCAAGCCATCTTTGCCTGGCAACATGATGTCCAGAATCACCAGGTCGGGCTGCTCCCGCGTGATCGTCTCGACGGCGGTGTCACCGTTGTCGACAACTTCGACCTCGAATCCTTCGGTCTCCAGGTACTGCGACACGGCACTGGCAAGCGCTTTGTCATCCTCTACCAGGATTATTGATGAGCCCTCGTTCATCGTCTCATGTCCTCTCGTTTACCGGCCACCGCACCACGAACCTTGCACCGCCGGATGCGGCGTCCTCAACCCAGACCTCGCCTGCGTGCCAATCCACGATCTGTTTGACAATCGCGAGGCCAAGTCCGGTGCCTCCGGATTCGCGATTCCGGCTCTGGTCCTTGCGCACGAACGGCTCGAAAATCCTGGTGCGCTCCTGGTAGTCGACGCCCGGGCCATCGTCCTCAACAGCGATCTCACACTTTCCGTTGACACGGCGGGCGCTGACGACAATCGATGACTTGGCGAAGCGAATTGCGTTGCGCACGAGATTGCTGATGGCTCGGCTCATATGGTAGCGCTCAATCGACGCCTGTAGTTGCGCGTTGGTCACCGCTATCCGTATATCCAGGCCGGATTCTCCCTCCAGCCAGTTCTTGCGCTCACTCGCCAGCCATTCGCGGATGTTGACGGTCTCCATCTCGAAATTCGGTTTTTCGCGGTCGAAACGTGCGTACTGCAACATCTCGGAGACCATTGTCTTCAACTCATCCACAGAGTCCTCGATCCGGCCGAGCTGCACGTTCCGCTCCTCGATGTTGTTGCTTTGCCTGGCGAGCTCGATATTGAATTCAATGCGTGAAATCGGTGTCCGCAACTCGTGGGAAACGGCGTTGATCAATGCCTTGTTGGACTCGACGAGTCCCTGGATCTTGCTCGCCATCTGGTTGAAGACCGCGATCAGGTGGTTAACGCGACTGCCACGAATCGTGTCCGCACGCATTGCGAAATTGCCCTGGCCGAACGCAGCGGTCGCTGTCGACAACTGATTCATCGACCGCCACGTGGGTGCGAGCCAGAGGCCCAGCGGAATCAGGAAGAAGATTCCCAACATCAACGAGTAACCGATCATGATCGGATAATAGCGGCGCAGCGTCGGGGGGCTGAATGGACCCAGCACCAACACGCTGTTGCCGACCTGTTTGTAGGCAAACTCGGCCGGGTAATCCGCTGTTTCACTTTGTTCGGTGGCGACAGTGACAATTCGACCGCTGGCCAGGCTTCTCAGTTCGTCGGGCGCCAGTTCGATGTTGCCGGCGGGAACCAGCGTGACGGGGTATTCGAAGCCCCGGGCGATCGTCGCCACGGTCGCCGGCCACTCGTCCTCCGGTTTCCCGGCGAGGGCCATCTCGAGCATGGCAATGGTACCCATGCTTCGGCGTTGCCCTTCGGCCACGAGGTGCGCGGCGGGTATCCCGGTTTCGAGAAATGCCAACACCTGTTCCTTGCCTGCCAGCAAATGGAATATTGAGTAGTCGGATGGGTCGCCAACCGCCTCGAAATGCTGCAACCGGGTCCGCTCATCCGGTGCAAGCCTGTTTGTGTCGAATTCAGTCAACGCCTGCAGCGCAACCTCGAAACCGAAGCGGTCTGCCAGCTCGGCAAGGCGTTGCTCTCTTTGTTCAGCGGGGAATGCATTGAGCTCCTGCGCCAGCAGGTTGATCGCTCCACCGTACAGGTATTCCACTTCCCAGCGCTGCGTCGACTCCAGCAGCGGTTTTTGCACGAGGGGAACGAACACCAGCAGGCCCACACCCACGGCAATCGCGAGCACGATGAGTGCCTGCAAAATGCTCCAGAGGAGCACGCGTCCGCCGGGTATTGGTTTGACTGGTTTCTTCATGATGCCTGCTGGTCCAACTGTTGCACCACAGTATGCCTGATCAAATTTCTCGAATTGTCCGGTTGTGTCAGGTTCTGTAAGCGCCCTCGCGCCTGGTTCACGGTAAACGGTGAACCTGGCAGTAAGCGGCAGGCAAGACCAGACAGACCGGGACATAGCGATACAAATCCGGAACGAACTTCCTGAGGCCCCTTCCTATGCTCTCCTCATCGGCGTCATCGCGGCGCCGCGTTTCTGACAACAAAGACCACTGATGAGGAAAAACCAATGAAGACCAAGCAAAACAAAACCCCGATGATCATGCTGGGCGCGATGACGCTGTCCGCCATTGCGAGCTTTTCGGCTCCTGCGCAGGCTGATGAAATTTCGCACTGGCGAATCAAGTCTGGTGTCGTCCTGGTTGATGCCAGCGACCCGTTTTCCTACGCCAAGCCATCCGGCGGTGAAGTGCATGCCGGCGGCAATGCCGAACTCGGTTTTACGCTGGCCGCGGAGTATCGCTGGACAGAACGCCTGGGCCTGGAGATCGGCGCGGTCTATGCCAGGTCACCGGACGTCGATGACAAGACCGGTGCCGATGGCAGCGAGATTGGCGAAGGCCCTGGATTCTTCCCGTTGCTCGCCGGCATCAATTTTCACCTTGTCGACTCGGACAACCTCGATCTGTACGCAGGTCCTCGGGCGGCGTTCGTGAGTTTCGGTGATTTTGATCTCGAGATCGATGGCGTACGCACAGACTTTGAGGTCGACGACGAGTTCGCCTGGGGTGCAACCATTGGACTGAACTACCGGGTGGGCGGCAGCCGCTGGGCGTTTCTGGCCGAGGCGACGTACCTGGATGTTGACATGAAGGTAACCGAGCGCGGCACCGACAGTGCTTCCGTAACCGGTTTCGATCCGCTGATGGTCAACATCGGTGCGTCGTACAGTTTCTGAATCCTGGCTGCCTGTTAATAAGCAAAGGAGCAAACAATGAGAATGACCATATTGATAGTGATGCTGGCTTGTCTCACGCAGGGCTGTGCTGCAAGCATGGCTGCGCAAGGGCAGAACGGTCCGGACATCAACGTTGTCAAGCGGCAGGAAACGCGCGCGGACATGGAACGCATGCTGGGTCTCCCGGTTGAAACGCTGCAAACCAGCGGCGACGAGATCGTAGAGCTGTACACCGTTGAGGCTCGAACCGAGCCAAGTGCGGCGCGGGCGGCAGGTCACGCCACGGCTGACCTGTTCACTTTCGGCCTGTGGGAATTTGTCGGCGGGCCGATCGAGGGATACAAAGGTCGGCGGCAACGCGTTGTCGTGACGTACAACGAAAACGACGAGGTGCTGGCGGTCATGACACAGCGCAACAACAGCGACGCAGCGGTGAGCTTCAAGTGAGACCGGAGCCCGTAGCGACTTTCGCGAGCAGTCGGGCTGGACCTTCGCGTCCGGCTCGACTGCACCGCGAGGAAACGCTTTTCTGCTGCTCGTCCCGCTAGACACGAGTGGCGGCATGTATCAGGATTGATCGCGGCGCAATCCTGGGCAAAGTCGCAGGCATTTCGAGGTCATGGCGAGAGACAACAAGAAGATGAAACGCAAAGTCTACGAAAAAGAGCTCGCAGAGCTGCAAGGTGAACTTGTGGCATTGCAGGACTGGGTCGTTTCGCAGGGGCTCAAAGTCTGCATCGTGTTCGAAGGTCGCGACGGCGCAGGCAAAGGCGGCACGATCAAGGCGATCACCGATCGTGTCAGCCCGCGCGTGTTTCGCGTCGTTGCGTTGCCGGCGCCCACCGAGCGACAAAAGAGCCAGATGTACCTGCAGCGATACCTGCCGCATCTGCCGGCCGCCGGTGAAGTCGTAATTTTTGACCGCAGCTGGTACAACCGCGCGGGCGTCGAGCGCGTGATGGGTTTCTGCACCGAAGAGGAGGCCCGGCAGTTCCTGCGCACCGTACCGCTGGTCGAACAGGCGATCGTCGATTCCGGCATCATCCTGATCAAGTACTGGCTGGAAGTTTCGCCGGAAGAGCAGACCCGGCGCCTGCATTCCCGCATCGATGACCCGCGCAAGAGCTGGAAGCTCACGGGGATGGACCTGAAGTCCTACAACCGCTGGTATGACTATTCACGCGCGCGTGACGAGATGTTCGAGGCCAGCGACACGGATTTCGCCCCGTGGCACGTCGCCCGATCCGACGTGAAACGCAGCGTGCGGCTCAACATCATCACGCACCTGCTCAGCCAGGTGCCATATCAGAAGGTCGACCGTCCCGAGGTCAGGTTCCCCGAACGCCAGGATCAGGGCGACTATAAAGATCCCGGCTACCCGTTCCGGTATATCGATGAGAAATTCTGACCGGCTGGTTGCCATAGCGGCGGCCGGTATCGCGTTATTTGCGACACCCATTGCCCAGGCAGAAGAAGAACAAAAGCCGCGCTTGGTTGACCCGGAGGATGGCTATGTGGATGTCAGTAACTTTTTGGACACGGTTTACGGCTTCCTCCCCGTCATAATGCCGATCACGGAACCGGCGGTTGGTTACGGGGCTGCCGGTGCACTCGTCTTCATCGACAGCCCGCCCCAGTCTGAGGACGGTCGCTTTCAGCGGCCGAACATCACGGCAGCGGGTGGACTGAAGACGGAGAACGGCACGAGCGGCCTGTTCGCCGGGCATCTCGGTACCTGGCAGGATGGCCGGCTCCGGACGCTGGCGGCGATCGCTGATATGGACATCAATCTTGAATATTTCGGCCTGGGAGGCGACCGGATCCCGGGGTCCGGCGTCGACTACACGATCGACGGTACCGGCGGCGTGCTGGGTGCGTCGTGGCGGCTCGGTGGAACGGAAATCTGGCTGGGCGCACGTTATGCTGCGTTCGAGACGGACGTATCGCTGGCTGACGGCACCGCTTTGCCAGGTGTCAGCCCCGCCGATCTCGGGCTCTCCCTGGCCGCTATTACTCCGGTTGCAACTGTCGACCGGCGCAACAACTTTTTTACGCCGACGGATGGCTGGTACCTCGACCTCTCGGTGCCACTGTTTCGCGATGCGATCGGCAGTGACCGAGACTTCGAGAAAGCGACGTTGACGGCAATGTATTTCCGGCCGTTGTCGGACTCGCTCTACCTCGGGGTTCGAGCAGCCGCGAAATACAGTTCCGATGACACCCCATTCTACCTGCGGCCCTATGTAGCCGTACGCGGCGTGCCGGCGGTTCGATACCAGGGCGAAAAGTCGGTGGAAGCCGAAGCAGAACTTCGCTGGCAGTTTCACCCGCGCTACAGCCTCGTCGCTTTTGCAGGCGGCGGCGTTGCCGATGGCGCGGCTGGTGACAGTCACGAGGATGTTTTTGCAGGTGGCGCCGGGTTTCGCTATCTCATTGCGCGGCGCCATGGTCTGCACGTTGGCCTCGACGTGGCGACCGGCCCCGACGGCGGGGCGCTGTACGTCATTGTTGGCAACGCCTGGATGCGGCCCTGACGCGCTGCCGGACCCCGGCGCCGCTTACCCGTGGCGGAACGGGTCGTCGGATTTGCTCTTTGCCCGGCCGCCGGCTGCCCGGTGCTGATCGATGCGCGAGGCGATCTCGGCCGTAATCGCCTTGGTGTCCTGCGCGCCCACGCGCCCGACGGCCTTGTTGACCGAATTGTAGGTCGCCGCGAGCAGTTTCTGCAGCTTCTTGAATGCGATGGCGTTCTTCCTGCCGCAGTCGCTGTCGTTTCCATGCAGCACCCGTTCGATGACGCCGGGTTCGCGCAGGTCGATGTCACAGATGGCCGTCAAGCGCATGATCTCGTCGGCCAGTCCGTCGAAATGCCGGTGCCAGGCTGCGTGTGACGCCTTTGTGCCGCTGCCTGCCTGTTCGTTGTTGTCGCTCATTGCAGTAGTCCAGTTTGAATGTGTGCCCAGGGACGGGCACGATCGCTCATATTACGACCTCGACTGCTCGTGCAGCAACCGGCCGGCCACGTAGGTTGCCTGCACGGCGCGGTCGTCCCCAAGCATCATTTGCACGAACAGGGCCTCGTGGATGTCTTCTGCAAATTGCATGCGGTAGTCGATGATCGGCGTCGACTTCATGTCCAGCACAACCAGGTCCGCTTCCATGCCCGGCGCCAGGCTGCCGACCTTGTCGTCGATATACATCGCATGCGCCGATCCGCGTGTCGCCAGGTAGTATGCATGGGCCGCTGTCAGCGCGTGCCTGTGCAGTTGCGCTGCCTTGTACGCCTCATTCAATGTCTGCAGCATAGAAAAAGACGTTCCCGCACCAAGGTCCGTGCCCAGCCCGACCCGTACCGGCCGTTTTGCATCGCGGGCACGAAAGACATCGAAATAGCCACTGCCGAGGAAGAAATTGGACGTTGGGCAATGCGCGATCGCAGCGCCGGCCGTGTGCAGGCAACCGAGTTCGTCGTCTGTCAGGTGCACGCCGTGCCCGAATACCGCGCGCGGACGGCACAGGCCGCTGTGATCATAAACATCCAGGTAGCCCTTCCGGTCCGGGAAATGCTCCATGACCCATTCGATCTCGCGCCGGTTTTCCGACACATGGGTTTGCATATAGCAGTCCGGGTACTCCGACCACAATTCGCCGGCCGAAGCGAGCTGGTCGGCGGTGCTGGTGGGCGCAAAGCGCGGCGTGATCGCGTACATCAGCCGGTCGCGACCATGCCATTTGTCAATCAGTGCCTTCGAATCGTCGTAGCCAGTCTGCGTTGTGTCGAGCAACTCGTCCGGCGCGTTTCGATTCATCAGCAGCTTGCCCGCCGCCAACCGCAGGCCGAGGCGCTCGGCTTCTTCGAACAGGGCGTCAACCGATTGCGGGAATACCGTGCAATACACGCAGCTGGTCGTGACACCGTTCCTGAGGCACTCCTGGAGAAATATCCTGGCCACCGATGCGGCAAACGCCTTGTCGGCAAACTTTTTCTCGGTAGGGAACGAGTACCTGTGCAACCAGTCGAGCAACTGCTCACCGAAGGCCGCGATCATCGGTACCTGTGGAAAATGTACGTGGCTGTCGAGAAAACCGGCCGAAATCAGCGCATCGCTGCCGTAGTGCCGCACTTCGAGACCGGCCGGAAGACTGTCTATTACACTGTCGGCCGGACCGAAATGTGTAATGACGCCGTCGCCGAATGCCACGATCGCATCAGACTCGTAGATGATCGTGTCATCGACGCCATTAGCAAAAGGGTCGCCCGAGAAGGTCAGGGCAGGGCCGCGAATTGCGGCATCGGGTTTGACGTCACCGACGTTGGTCATTTGTTCCGTTACGTGGTTAGGGATGAACTCTGGGATGATACTTCACCCGCGCGCGAACATCGCCGTAGTCGACTCATTGTGATTGCGGCTTTTCGGCAGGACCGAGCAGGCCCAGCTGCAACCGGCCGGAGAGCATTCGTATGGCACGCTGCGCACGCACGCTGTTGCCGTGTTCGTCCAGCCGCGGCGAGAACGCAGCGATTGACAGCTTCCCCGGTACGACGGCAACGATACCGCCTCCTACTCCCGACTTCGCGGGCAACCCGACATGCCAGGCCCAGTCGCCGGCACCGTCATACATCCCGGCCATGAACATCAGTGCGAGTACCCCGCTGACCTCTTCCGCTGCCAGCATGCGTTTGCCGGACTGTGGATGAACGCCGCCATTCGCGAGCACCGCACCCATCGTTGCCAATTGTGCTGTCGTGACATCGACCGAGCTTTGCCGGTTGTAGACGTCGCGAACTGCTTCCGGGTCACCGTAAAGCCGGCCGTAGTCGTACAGCAGCATTGCGATGGCCCGGTTGCGGAACCCTGTCTCGCTGACCGAGGCATACACCTGCTGATTGATTTTCAGTTCGGCGTTGGCGAGGTCCTGGTACCAGCCAAGTAGCTCATCCCATTGTGTTGCCGCCGAATCTCCGCCAAGCAGGCTCACAGTTGCCATCGCGCCGGCATTGACCAGCGGGTTCACAGCACGTTCGGGGTGCATTTCGATCGCTTCGATCGAATTGAAGGCTGCGCCGGTTGGCTCGACGCCGATCTTTTGCCTTATGATTTCGCGTCCGTGCTGTTTCATCACCAGTGCTGCGGTAAATGGTTTCGCTGCCGACATGATCGGGAACGAGTCGGTCGAGTTGCCCACGCTGAGTGTTCTTCCATCGACGAGCACGACCGAAATCGCGAAGAGTTCCGCATCGGCATCCTGCAGGGCGGGGATGTAGTCGGGCAAGCTGCCGTCGTTGACCGGAAGCAATTCTGCATGAATTTCCTCGAGCAACGACTGAATGGCTTCCGCAGAAGGCAATTCGTCGGCGCAGGCGGATCGCGCCGCCGCGAATCCGACGAGGAGCAGCGAGAGACCCAGAATTTGCGGCAACAGTTTCATGTTATAACGTGGACCCTGATGGCAAGGGAATTAGGATGAGATTAGCATGACTGCAAGTTTGCGAGCGTCCTTGATCAGTCTTCTGTGTTGCGCCCATTTGCCAGCCCTGGCTGAAGACCCTGATGCATCCACGGGCATCCCGACAACAATGGAAATTTCCGGTTGGGCGAGCGTTGACCTTATCTACGATTTTGATCGCGTAGCGCCGGAGTACGAGGAGACACTCGTACCGACGACGATTCCGACTACGCCCGGCTTGTACGGCAGCGACGGCAAATTTATTGCCAGCGTGAAGCAGTCAAAACTCTCGTTCACAAGCAAGGGACAGACACCGTTCGGTGTCGCCAGTGCCTGGATCGAATTTGACCTGTTCGGTACCGGCGACAATGCGGGCCAGACCACGTTCAATCTTCGGCATGCCTGGATTGAACTCGGCAACTGGGGCGCAGGGCAGACCTGGTCGACCTTCATGGATATTTCGACGTGGCCGAATGTTTACGATTGGTGGGGGCCATCGGCGATGGCGCTGAACCGCAATGTACAATTGCGCTATACGTTTCCGAATGGGGACGGCGACTCACAGTTTGCGCTGGCGATAGAGAAACAGAACGGCAGCTTCAATGTCGGAATCCTGAACGAGCTCGCACCGGATTTTGCAGACAATGTCACGACGAAGAGCGAGCTGCCCGACTTTATCGCACGTTGGCGGATCGAAAAGGACTGGGGTCACTTCCAGGCCGCGGGAGTGTACCGGCGGCTGGTGTTCGAAACTGTCGGGACGCCCGATAACAAGCCCAGTGGCGACGAGTCGGGTTGGGGGCTGAACCTGACGGGGATCGTCAACGTTTTCGGCCGGGACCAGGTCAAGTACGGCCTGACCTTTGGCCGGGGCATTGCGAGCTTTATCAACGATGGTGGCGGCTCGAACCTGGCGCTCGAGTTCGGTGGCGGTGGCGGCAATGTCATTGCGATGGAGTCGCTCGGATTCCTGCTTTACTACGATCATTACTGGTCCGACCACTGGAGTTCGTCGATTGGTTTCTCGCAGAATGACAACGAACTGACTGACCTGCAGATCGGCGAGGAGCCGGACAAGGTCACCTACGCGAGCACCAATCTATTCTACACCGCTTCGTCAAGGCTTCAGCTGGGCGTCGAAGCGCTCTACGGCAAGCTCGAAGTTGCGAACGGTTCCAGTGGTTCCGATTTTCGTGTGCAGTTCACAGCTCGGTATTCCTTCTCCAACAAGTTCAACTCGAGGTAGCCGAATGACACGCCCGATTTTCCATTTGCGATACATGCTCCTGCTGGGCCTGCTCGCATCGCCGCCCGCGATGGCCGCGGAAGCATTCGACGTCGTTGAGGCCAGCATTCCGGAGATTCAGGAAGCACTGGAGGACGGCCGCGTAACGTCGCGCCAACTCGTCGATCAGTACCTGCAACGTATTGCGAAGTACGAGCTGGAACTGAACGCTACGATGGCCGTCAACCCCAGCGCACAGGCGATTGCCGATACGCTCGATGCCGAACGTCGCGCTGGCACGCTGCGCGGTCCCCTGCATGGCATACCGGTCGCTCTCAAAGACAATATCCAGACGCTGGACATGCCGACAACCGGTGGTGCCGTCGCGTTCGACGGGTTCATGGCGCCGTACGAGGCAACGATCGTCGAGAACCTGAAGAATGCCGGCGCCATCATACTGGCCAAAACGACGCTGACAGAACTGGCCAACTGGGTTGCAACCGGCATGCCGGACAACTACAACGCGCTGCGCGGCTACGGTATGAATCCCTATGATCCCCGGCGCGACCCGAGACCGGGGTTCGACGACGGTCGGCCGGTGATGTCGACCGGCGGTTCCAGCTCCGGCATCGGCACCGCGGCGAGTTTCTGGGCCGCGAGCGTTGGCACGCAGACGTCGGGATCGCTGCTGATTCCGTCCAACAACAACATGCTGGTGGGCATCGACCCGACCATCGGCCGTCTGAGCCGGCACGGCATCATACCGATCACGATGGACCAGGATTCGGCCGGCCCCATGGCCCGGACTGTCGCCGGTGCGGCTGTCCTGCTGGGCGCAATGGAAAACCCGTCCAATACGGATGCGAACGATCCGGCGATCGGTCGCTGCGATGCGGTTGCGGACCGCGACTACACCGCATTCCTGGACGAGGACGGTTTGACGGGCGCGCGCATCGGCATTCCGCGGGCTTATTACTACGAGCCGGTCACACCGCCGGGCCGCGACCAGCCAGTCGGTGGATTGTCGAGCGAGGCTGCGGCCCTGATGCAGGAAGCGATTGCCGTTCTCAAGTCCAAAGGTGCGGTCATCGTCGATCCTGTCGTCATTCCGAGCCAGGTCGCGGCGGACCCGAACGACAACCAGTTGCTGTTCGGTAATTGCTACGACACGCAGGTGCGAGGCCAGGATTCGGATTGCTCGATCGTGATGAAGTACGGCATGAAAAAGGACTTCAACCAGTGGCTTGCGTCACTGGGCGAGCAGGCGCCCGTACCGACTCTGGCAGCGTTGCGCGCTTTCAATGCCGACCACCCGCAGCGCAACGCAATCAAGTACGGCCAGCAGGAGCTCGACTTTTCGGACGAGATGGATGTGGAACGCGACCGCGAGCGATACGAGGCGGATCGTGCGAAAGACCTGCGGTTGACCCGCACCGAAGGCATCGATGCGGCGCTGCAGGACAACGATCTCGAGGCACTGCTGATCCCGTCCTGGGCGGGAGAGCAAATCGCCGACAAGGCCGGCTACCCGCAGATCATCGTCCCGTTCGGCACCGTGACGACGGCATACAACCCGCCGCTGCCGGAGGGCTTTGACGTGCAGCCAATGCCGCACGGTGTCGCATTCATGGGCACGGCCTGTAGTGAACCCGTGCTGGTCAGGCTGGCCTATGCATTCGAGCAGGCAACCCGGCGCCGGGTGCCGCCACCGCAATATCACTGAGCGATTGCGTAGCGGCGAGCGGAATACAAGGTGTAGCCGCTGCCAGTCGATTCGACGTTAGAAAGCTTCGCCGACCGACAAGTGTATGGCCTCATCGTCCCGTGACTTGGCAAAGTCGAGGCGTACATTGACGCGTTTGGCCGGCAATACGGAAAAACGCACACCGGCACCATAGCTGCCAATCGTGTCCCGGTCTCGGTAACCAGTGAATGACGTGCCTATTTCGCCGGCGCCCGCAAAGGCAACAGCGCCCCAGCGCCGGGAGAAGCGCCAACGGGCCTCGGCCTGTCCGGAGAACGACGATTTGCCGAGATAGTTGGTTACCGAGAAACCACGCAGAGGGATCGTGCAGGAATCCCAGAGCGGGACAGTACCCACACGTTGGCAACCGCGAAGTTCCCAGGCCAACACGAAACTGCTCGACAGTTCATGATAAGAGCGAAACTGGATGCTATAGGACTGGTAGGTTTCGTTGCTGCCGATCGCTTCATCGTTAAAGAGTCCTTCGATCTTCGCGTAGCGGCCCGAAAAGGTGTTGATCGGCATGTCTCGGCTGTCGTACTCCACGGTCAGGCCAACGCCGATCGAGAGCACATCCGACGTGTCAAAATCGACTGACCCGCTTTCGAACTCGAGACTCTGGTTGGCATCGACCAAGCGTGCGAAGCCACCGCCATACCAGTTGCCCAGCAGGCGCCGCGACACGCGCGCAAGGAAAAAGCCGCCATCGACCCGCCAGTCGAGGCTTTCGTCACCCGAGTCCTCGGCCGGTGCGAGCAGTGACAGGCGCAGGTCCGCTGCACCAATTGCGCCGGTAAAGCGCCACTTGTCTTCCTTCCAGTAATTCTGTTGGGCGACAGCGAGCACGCGGCTGTCGTTGCTCGTGTACATGCCGGCTATGGCTGTCATGGACGCAGGTTGTACCTGCTTTTGTTCTTCTGTCTGGCCATAGAAATAGGCACCGCCGGCAACCAGGCCGGTGTCCAGCGTGGGATTGGAAATAGGAATCGGCACCGCGACAAAGTTGCCTTTCTGCAGCTTCAGGTTCATTTCGTTTGCCCGAATGTCGGGAGCCAGTGTCGGCCGGGTATCGGTTGTCGATTCTGAAGCCAGCGCCAGCGAACCAGGCAATGACAGGAGGGCGGGCAGCATTGCGGTGATGGCAAGTCTGAACAGTAACCTGCAGGGCCGGTCGTTTGATTTCACTACTCTGCCTTCGGTAGCGATGTGTCGATCGAATGCCATCTTCCACCAGAGCTTATCCGGGATCAAGCGACTGACACCGCGGTTGCAGCCCCTGTGCTATGCTGTTTGGTACAGGCCGTAGCGTCGGTAACAACAACAAGAGTGACTTCGATGTGGAGACTCTCAGATGGCGTTCAGTAGCACCATGCAGCCGGTCTCGGCACAGGTCCCGTCAACGGCCCAGTCGCTGTTCGTCCGATATCTGTTGGCGGTCCTTATCGACCTGGTCGTGCTGGGCCTGTTCAATGAATACTCCAGCAAAGTGGAAATTGACGGTTTCACGACCGCATTGCTGGCAGCGGTATTGCTGCAACTGTTGCTGAAGCTGACACTCGTGCTGGAACACAAGGTTGCCGGCTGGTTCAAGACGCGGCCGGGGACGGCCTGGAAAGTCGGCAGGTTTTTTGCTGCCTGGCTTATTCTCTTCGGATCAAAATTCGTCATCCTCGAGGCGATTGTCTTTGCATTCGGAAACGATGTGCAGTTCTTCGGCGCATTGCACGGCGTGCTGACATTGATCGTCGTATTGATCGTAATGATACTTGCAGAAGAGCTGGTCGCACGAACGTATCGTCGCCTGGCGGACTGGCCCGTCGGCAGCAAGCCCGGAGCGGGCAGGGACGGCGAGACCGCGGCATAGGCGCGCGGCTGTCAGCACCTCATGATGCGATTGTCACTGTTCCGAGTTCCGTGAAGCTCCGCAAGAGGGCAGTGCTGAAAGTGATCGTCGCCTTGTTCTATGTTGCAGGTCTGATAGCAGCGGTCGACGCAGCGCTGACCGCAAGAACCTCGACCGGCGCGGTCGCCTGGACCGTTTCCCTGGTTTCTTTCCCGTTCATCGCCGTGCCGGCCTACGTGGTTTTCGGCCGCAACAAGTTTGAAGGCATGGCGGATGCGTTTCGCGAGCGGCATGAAGAGATCGATTCGGTGTTGGACCAATTCGGGCACAAGCTCGACCCCTGGGAGATTGCCCCCGGCGAAACGGCGTCCTGGTACCGGGCGATCAGCGAGCTCACGGAATTCGACATCGTCCACGGCAACGACGTCAGGTTGCTGCAGAACGGAGAGGCAACGTTTGCCAGCATTCTCGACGGCATTGCGGCGGCTGAAGACTATATCCTGTTCCAGTTTTACATGATCCACGATGACGGCCTGGGACAGCGCGTCAAGGCTGCCTTGACAGAACGCGCGCAAGCCGGTGTGGACGTGTTTGTGCTGTACGACGAGATCGGCAGCTCGGGACTGCCGACAAGATTCGTCGACGAGCTACGGGCCGCCGGAATCGAGGTCAGCGCCTTTCGACCGAACCAGGGCTGGCGCAACCGTTTTCAATTGAATTTTCGTAACCATCGCAAGCTGGTGGTTGTCGACGGCAAGACCGCCTGGGTCGGTGGGCACAATGTCGGTGACGAGTACCTGGGCCTCGACCCGGAATTCAGTCCATGGCGGGATACTCACGTCCGCATTGAAGGGCCTGCGGCATTGCAGGCACAACTGACAATTCTCGCCGACTGGTACTGGGCAACCCGCGAGATTCCGGATGTGAACTGGGTGCCGCAGCCGGCACCGGATAGCGACCAGCACGTCATCATTGTTCCAACCGCGCCAACCGGCAAGCTGGAAACCGCCAGCCTGTTTTTCGTTTCCGCCTTGAGCGCTGCCCGCGAGCGAATCTGGCTGTCGGCACCGTACTTTGTTCCGGACGAGGCGGTCGTCAAGGCACTACAGCTGGCGGCATTGAGGGGTGTCGATGTCCGCATCGTGACGTCAGGCAAGGGCGATAGCCTGCCGGTGTATCTCGCCGGGTTTCACTACATTTACGAGTTGCGCGGGCTTGGCATCCGCTTCTATTCCTACGAGCCCGGATTCCTGCACGAGAAAGTGATGCTGATCGATGATGAGGTCTCGGTTGTCGGAACACACAATTTTGACAATCGCTCGTTCCGCCTGAATTTCGAGGTAGCCTCCGTCATCCTGGACGAGTCGTTTGCCGGGGAAATGCAGCAAATGTTTGAAGACGACTTTGCGCATTCCAGACAGATTGATGCATCAGGGCTGGAGCAGAAACCGTTGTGGTGGCGAGTCGGTGTTCGTCTTGCGCGGCTGGCGTCGCCGGTCCTATAGCAACAACCACCGGCCGGGCATCAGCACAAGCATGATGACGGTCGGGTAGAAGGTCAGGGCGAAGCCCAGTGCGCGCGATGGCGCCCCCAGTGCGTAGCCGCGCCAGAACAGCACACGGCCGACGAAAAAGAGTATCGCCGCGGCCGGCACGACGGCCTGCCAGGACAGGGGCATCGTGATGGTCCAGACGAAATGGACGGCGAAGGCCAGCACCGATTGTTCGAGCGTGTTTTGCAGGACAGATTGCAGGACCTGCGCCTGCGGCGTTCCTTTCGTCAGGCCGCCGCCATCAATGTCCTCTGGTGTGAAAAAACGGTGCCGGGCAAGCGCGGCGATGTTCGCGGCGAGGCAGATGAGGAGGAGGCTGTCCCACTTCGCGGTGTAGACCAGGTTTGCCGGGAACCCGTGTTGCGGAATCCAGCCAGTCGGGGTCGCCAGGATCGCCAGTGCCAGCACGACCACTGTCGCGCCGAGACCGGCCAGCATGCCCCGAAGTACACCGCTTTGTTTTTCAGTCAGCACTTGTCGAGCTCCTTATCCGGGAAAGATTGTCGCCAATCGGGATGTCCGCAACCTAGCGATGTTGGGCAATAAACTCGCCCAGCATCTCGAACTCGTCCGCTCGGTTGCTGCCTTGCCGCCAGGCCAGGCCGATGTTGCGATAGCTGCTGTCGGGCAGCGGGTGCAGTTGTACGCCCGTATTGCGCAGCAACGATGAGTTTCGCGCCATCTCCGGCAGGAAGGTGATGCCGAGGTCGGCGTTGACCATTTCAACCAGCGTCAACAGGCTGCTGGCCGCAAACCGCTGCACTTTCTGCATATTGCGAATCTTGCAGGCAGCCAATGCATGATCCCGCAGGCAGTGGCCATCTTCGAGCAGCAGCACACTGTTCGCGTCCAGCCGGCTGAACCGGTAGTTCTCCGGGTCGACCCGGTGCGTGTCCCTGTGGCAGGCCAGCCGGAACGGGTCGCGAAACAGGACCCGTTGTTCGGCGCCTCGCATATCCCACGGCAATGCCAGCAATAACAGGTCGAGTTCGCCGGCCATCAGGCGATTGTAGATTCTCTCGGTCTGGTCCTCGATCAGCAACAGGCGCAGCTCCTTGAAGCGCCGCCGCAACTTCGGCAGCACCTTTGGTAACAGGAATGGCGCAATAGTGGGAATTACGCCAAGGCGCAGCTCGCCGCACAGCGGCCGCCGCCCGCCGCGGGCAGTTTCCACGAGATCCTGGATATCCCGCAACGCCAGTCGCGCCATCGGAGCGACCTGCTGGCCAATGGCCGTAATGGTCACGTGCCGATTGGTCCGGTCGACGAGTTGCACACCCAGGGTCGTTTCCAGTTCCTTGATGGCATTGCTGAAGGCTGACTGGGAGACGTGTGATGCCGCGGCTGCGCGGCCGAAGTGCTCAGTCTCCACCAGCGCCACGAAATACTTCAATTGCTTGGTGCTTGGCAGGTTCATATTCGAAAAATCCGATTGATACATTCGAATTAAACCATTTTATTTATTTATCCACCACCCTTAGACTGTGTCCAACAACTAAGGAGGAACCAATGGAACCCAATATCGGAATCAATGAACAGCAACGCACACAGATCGCGGACGGCTTGTCGCGCCTGTTGGCCGACAGCTATTCGTTGTATCTGAAGACGCACAATTATCACTGGAACGTCACCGGGCCGCACTTCAACTCACTGCACCAGATGTTCGAAGGGCAGTACACCGAACTGGCCGCCGCGATTGACGAGATCGCAGAGCGCATTCGTTCGCTGGGCGTGCGGGCGCCGGGATCGTACAGCGAATTCGCCAGGCTCACCGGCATTGCCGAGGGTACAGGCGAAGAGTCGGCTGAGGAAATGACCCGCCAGCTCGTGCTCGGCCACGAGGCTGTTGCGCGTACCGCTCGCGAGGCATTCAGCGCTGCGGACGATGCGGACGATGAGCCCACGGCCGACCTGCTGACGCAGCGGATGCAAACACATGAAAAAACAGCCTGGATGCTGCGCAGTACGCTGGGCTGATCGAAGCAACGAATTTGAATTTTTACCGAACTATTATTTGCCTGGAGAAAACCATGAGTCAGAACCTGGAAGGAAAAAGAGTACCCGACGTTACGTTTCGCACGCGCAAGGACCACGAGTGGGTAGAGCGAACGACGGCCGACGTTTTTGGCGGCAAGTCCGTCATCGTCTTCTCACTGCCCGGCGCATTCACGCCGACCTGTTCTTCTTCGCACGTGCCGCGCTTCAACCAGTTGCAGCCGCTGTTCGCCGAGAAGGGCATCGATGAAGTGATCTGCGTGTCCGTCAACGACGCCTTTGTCATGAACGAGTGGAAGCAGGCGCAGAAGGCCGATCGTGTCACGTTCCTGCCGGACGGTAACGGCGACTTCACTGACGGCATGGGCCAGCTCGTCGACAAGCAGGACCTGGGCTTCGGCAAGCGTTCCTGGCGCTATTCGATGCTGGTTCGTGACGGTGTGATCGAGAAAATGTTCGTCGAGTCCGACGTGCCGGGCGACCCGTTCGACGTGTCCGATGCCGACACGATGCTGAGCTATCTCGACCCGAACGCGGCGCGTCCGCACGACGTTACCGTGTTCTCTCGTCCGGGCTGCGAGTTCTGCGCCAGGGCGAAGGGCATGCTGCGCGATGCCGGCATCGAGTTCGAAGAGCTTGTGCTGAACCGCGACTACACGGACCAGACATTGCGAGCCGTCGCTGATGCAACGACATATCCGCAGGTCTTTATCGACGGTAAACACGTCGGCGGATCCGACGATCTCGAAACCTGGCTCAACGCTCGCGTCGACGCCGCGGCCTGATCCCCCCGCACGTTTGCGGCTCACCGGTGGCAAATTGCGCCGGTGAGTCGCAGCGTACATACTACTTGGCCCTTTTCTCGCCCGGAGCGGCCAATGCAAATATCAGACGGCAAACTGCTGAAAACCCAGGCCTATATTGACGGCCGGTGGACAGATGCCGACAGTGGCGAAACCTTTGCGGTGAACAATCCGGCGACCGGTGAAACGGTTGCCGAAGTTGCAAAATGCGGGACAGCGGAAACCCGCCGTGCCATCGCGGCGGCCGAAGCGGCACAGGTGGCCTGGCGGCAAAAGTCGGCCAAGGAACGGGCCGCCATCCTGCGAGAGTGGTATGCGTTGATGATGGCGGCGCAGGACGACCTGGCGCAGATCATGACGGCAGAACAGGGCAAACCTCTCGCCGAGGCGAAGGGCGAAATCGCCTATGGCGCCAGCTACGTCGAATGGTTTGCCGAGGAAGCGAAGCGCGTCTACGGCGACACCATTCCGGCACCCGGCAATGACAAGCGCGTCGTTGTCATCAAGCAACCGGTCGGTGTCGTTGCCTGCATTACTCCCTGGAATTTCCCGAACGCCATGCTGGCGCGCAAGATTGCGCCGGCACTCGCGGCGGGTTGTACCGTCGTCTGTAAACCGGCCAATGAAACGCCGCTGTCGGCGCTGGCGATGACCGAGTTGGCCGAGCGTGCTGGCGTGCCGGCTGGTGTCATCAATATCGTTGCCGGCATTACGCGCGAGATCGGCGCTGAACTGACGTCCAACCCGGTCGTGCGCAAGCTGACGTTTACCGGCTCGACCCAGGTTGGCAAGTTGCTGATCGAGCAATGCGCCGCAACGGTCAAGCGCACGTCGATGGAGCTCGGCGGCAATGCGCCGTTCATCGTCTTCGACGATGCCGACCTCGACGAAGCGGTCAAAGGCGCGATGATCTGCAAGTTTCGCAACGCGGGCCAGACCTGCGTTTGTGCCAACCGGATTCTCGTGCAGGAAGGTGTCTACGAGGAGTTCACGGAGAAATTCGTCGCCGCGATGGCCGGGCTGAAAGTCGGCAATGGCTTTGACGATGGTGTGAACGTCGGGCCATTGATCAACGAAGGTGCAGCAAACGATGTCATGTCGTTCGTCGAAGATGCGGTTGCCAAAGGCGCAAAGGTCGCCGTCGGTGGTGAGGCCTCCGATCGTGGTGCCTGCTTTGTCGAGCCGACCCTGTTGACGGACGTCAGCGACGACATGAAAGTGTTTCGCGAGGAAATCTTCGGGCCGATTGCGCCACTCTTCAGGTTCAAGACGGAAGAAGAAGCGATAGCAATGGCCAACGATACCGAGTTCGGCCTGGCCTGTTATTTCTATTCGCGCGACATCGGGCGGGTCTGGCGCGTGGCGGAGGGGCTGGAGTACGGCATCGTCGGCATCAACGAAGGCATTATCTCGAACGAAATGGCGCCATTCGGCGGCGTGAAGGAATCCGGGCAGGGCCGCGAAGGCTCCAAGTACGGTCTCGATGACTATCTCGAGATCAAGTACATGTGCATGGGCGGCCTCGAGGAATAGCCCGGACATAGAGGTCCGATTCCGGCCAGAATGACGCCCCGGCGGGCGTATACTGGCCGCATGCAATTACACGACGTATATGAACGAGCCCGGCTGTCCCGCGATGCGCGGTTTGATGGCAAGTTCTTCGTGGGTGTCAGAACGACCGGCATCTATTGCCGTCCGATCTGCCCGGCGAATGCGCCGAAAAAAGAAAACGTCGAGTTTTACCCCAGCGCTGCGGCAGCCTGCGAGGCCGGGTTTCGTCCCTGCCTGCGGTGCCGGCCGGAATGTGCGCCCGGTACGCCGGCCTGGCTGGGCACCTCGACCACGGTTCGGCGCGGTCTGCGCCTGATTTCGGACGGCGCGCTGGACGACGGCTCGATCGAACAACTGGCCGATCGTCTCGGTGTCACGAGCCGGCACCTGCGGCGTTTGTTCACCCGGCATCTTGGCGCCTCGCCGCTGGCCATTGCCCATACGCAACGATTGCACTTTGCCAAGCGCCTGATCGACCAGACCGACCTGCCGATGAGCGAGATTTCCATTGCGGCCGGCTACGGCAGCGTACGCCGGTTCAACGACGCGTTTCGCAATACCTACGGCCGCACACCGCGCGAGTTGCGCAAACGTCGCCGCGACACCGTGCGATCGACGGGTGCGCTGACAGTCCGGCTGCCGTGGCGCAAGCCATACGACTGGGACGACATTCTCGATTTCCTCGCAGGGCGGGCTACGCCGGGCGTCGAGCAGGTCGTTGATCGCTGCTACCGGCGCAGCGTATCGCTGGATGGCGACATTGGTGTTATCGAGTGCTGCCCTGATGAAACGGAAGGCAGCCTGCTGGTGACGGTATACGGGTTGCCGACCAGCAGCCTGTTCCAGGTTGTGCAAAAGTACCGCGACCTGTTCGACCTGGATGCGCCGGTCAGCGAGATCGAGGACCTGCTGGGCAGGGATAAACAGCTGCGAGAGTTGTTGCAGCAAAACCCGGGCATTCGCGTGCCGGGCGCGTGGGATGGTTTTGAACTGACGGTGCGCGCCATTCTCGGACAACAGGTTTCAGTCAAGGCCGCCACGACACTGGCCGGCCGCATCGCCAGCCGCTACGGCGCGAAAATCCAGGACGACTTTGGCGACAGTGCACCGAAATTGTCGCGGGTGTTTCCGGCAGCGGAAAAGCTGGCGCGGGCGCAGTTCAATGACATCGGGCTCGTGCAAAGTCGCATCGATACGATTCGTCGCGTGTCCAGGGCTGTCTGCGACGGCTCGCTGTCATTCGACCGCGGCCAGACACAGGCGGAGTTTCACCAGTCACTGGTTGCCATCAAGGGCGTTGGCGACTGGACCGCGCAGTACGTTGCAATGCGCGTGTTGAAGGATCCGGATGCCTTCCCGGCGTCGGATCTGGGCCTGCTCAAGGCAGCCGGTGAAAGCGGCACAGCCGGCATCCGGAATTTACGCAGCCGCGCACAAGCGTGGCGGCCCTGGCGGGCTTACGCCGCCATGTTGTTGTGGAGTTCGTTGTCGAACTCCGGAGGATAGAAAGATGTACTACTGTTACCTGCCAACGCCGATCGGCGACCTGCTGCTAGCCGGCGAGCGCGACGCGTTGCACCTGGTCGGGTTTCCGCAGGGTTCGATGCGTCGCGACCCGGAAACCGACTGGATCTACAACGAGCAGCCATTCGAAGAAGCGCGGCGGCAATTGACCGAATACTTTGCCGGCGAGCGCAAGGAGTTCGACCTGCCGCTGGCACTGGACGGAACTGAATTCCAGCTGCAGGTGCTCGACGAGCTCAAACGCATTCCGTATGGCGAAACCACGTCTTATGGTGACATCGCCAAACGCATCGGCCGGCCGAAGGCTGTGCGTGCCGTGGGTGCCGCGAACGGCCGCAACCCGATACCGATAATCGTGCCCTGCCATCGCGTCATTGGCAGCACCGGCGACCTGACCGGGTTTGGTGGCGGACTGGACACGAAGACCGAGCTGTTGCGGCTCGAGGCCGAGAACAGCGGCTTGCTACAGTAGTTTGTTCTCCAGCGCGCGAAGCGCCGCGCTGGGCTCTACGTTTTCGATGAGTCGGTCGTCGGACTGCAGCGTCAAGCGCCGCGACTCGACAGGCAGGACGCCCGCCCAGATCGGAATCGCATAGTCTTCGTCTTCGTCCTCCGGCATGCCGGTCGCAATCTTTGCCGAGGCGGTTTCGATGTCCACGGCAATGACGCCGGTCATCCTGACTTCGCGTTCATGGGAATCGCGCACCTCGTCCCAGCGCCCGGGCATCGTGTGTTCGCTGATCACGCGCATGGCCCGGAGCTTGTCGTTGTGATCGTCGACCAGCCGCGGTGCCCCGAACACGGTCGCGGAACGATAGTTCATTGATGAATTGAAGGTCGAACGCGCGAACACGATGCCATCGAGCAGCGTGACGTTGACACAGGCCTGTGGCGTCTGTTCCAGCATGCGAACGATCCGCGCCTTGCGCGCGCCGTGCAGGTACAGTGTCTCGCCTTCGCGGCCGAAGATCATCGGCACGACAACCGGTGCTGCGTCCTGGACAAAGCCGACGCTGGCGACGAGGCCGGCGTCCAGTACGGCATGCACGGCTTGCTTGTCGTAGGCCGCTTTCTCACGCAACTGCCGCACTTTGTTTTTCTTGCTGATGTCGTAGGCGTCGCTCATTTTCTGCACCGTCCCGGCCGCTGCCAACCAATGAAGAGCCAAAATGCTACCGGCTTGGTCAAAAGATAACCACATGTTGTGTAGTATTCGCCATCCCATACAAGATGTAGTAGCATTCCGTGCGTACCAATTCGGTACGCACGGAGACGGGATGTAAAAGGCAGTTCAGGCGGGGCGCCATGCCGGATGTGTGATTCGAAGGCAGGCATCACGTGCTTCCTCTCAACACGTAGCTAGTACTCCAGGTTGCCTGCGTTACCTGGAGTGGCCGACGAAGAAGCGACTCGCCAAAAGGATAATGAATGCACAGAACAGCGTCGCAACAAGGACCATGCACCATTCGTACGTGACTCGTTATCGGCCCGCTACATCTTTGCTTGCTATGCCGCCCAGGATTCTGGGCGGCTTTTTTCATTCCGAGGCGCCATGAGCAAAATTCGCCCTTTGTTTGTCCTGTCCGTTGCTGCGATCGTCACGGCCTGTGCCGCGACGGCGGAAGCGCCGTCATATCCTGCGTTCGTGATTTCCGACGAATTGCCGGACCTGTTCCTGGCGAGCCTGCCGGGTGTGCGGGCAAAAGAGTACGCCGGCGACATGCGCAGCCGAACGGTCAGCAACCGCATCGACTTGCCGGAAGGCTGGTCTGGCACGACCGGTGGTTCGCCCGGCAAGGCGCTGGAGATTTTTGTCCTGTCCGGCGAACTCAGCCTGGCCGATGTCGATCTCGCCGCCGGCGGCTACGTCTACGTGCCACCCGGATCGCTGGGTTTCAATCTCGTGTCCGAAGGCGGTGCGCAGGTTCTCTGGTTCCTCAGCGATGTCGACGGCAAGGCGACAATCCAGTCACCGCTGATCATGGACAGCCGTCTGATCGACTGGCAACCGACCGACGACATCGGCGTGTTCACCAAGGATCTCAGGAACGATCCGGGCAGCGGCGAGCGCACCTGGCTGATGCGCTACGAACCCGACGCGGTCATTCCGTGGCAGGCGCGCTCCGCACGCCTCGAAGGCTACCTGATGTCCGGGCAGTTCCAGCAAAGCGAATGTGTCGACGGGCTGGCATACACCGATGTGTACCTGCCGGGCGGCTACTTCAACCGGCCGGCGGACGCCGTGCACGGCGGACCGGAAGCCAGCGTACTGAGCGAAGCGACCTGGTTCCTGCGTGAGAAAAAACGCGCGACGATCAATTTCGACGTGAACTGCGCCGTCGAGTGACCGCGCCTACTTCCTGACCAGCTGCGTAATCTTGCTGCCGAGCTTCATCAGCTTGGTCAGCGTCGGTGTCGGGATATCGCAGACCTGTTCATACCATTCGCTTGTCGTCTCGACAAACTGCAGCATGTTCTGGATGCGTTCCTTCGTGACCGGGTCGGTGTCGTCTTCTTCGAGCACCTCGGCCGCGGTCGTGCGCAGCATCGACAGCGTCGGGTTCAGCTCGCGTTGCTTGCGTTGTTCGATGATGACGCGAAACAGCTCCCAGACATCGTGCAGCGATTCGAAGTAGTCGCGGCGGTCGCCGAGCATGTGGGTCATGCGGACCAGGCCAAAGCCCTGCAGTTCGCGGGTGCCGGTGCTGACGTTCGACCGTGCGATGGACAGGGCATCGACGATCTGGTCGGCACGAAGCGGTTTGGGCGACAGGTACAACAATGCCTGGATCTGGGCGACGGTGCGATTGGTTCCCCAGCGAGTGCCCATTTCGCCCCAGTGCAGCACATACTTTTCGACGGCCGGTGACAGCTGCATTGCATTTCTCCCATTTCTGTCGTGACAGAATTTAAAGAAACTACGGTGCTTTGGCAATTACCAGTACGCGCTGCGGTGCGGGCCAGCCTTCCACGGTCCTGGCCGGATCGTCGGCATCCAGGGCTTCTGCCAGCGAGTCGAACGTCATCCACTCGGTGCGGCGTTGCTCGTCGGTGGTCGTCGTAGACCGGTCGGCTATCTCGATATCAGTGAATCCGCTGCGCCTGAGCCAGGTCGTCAACTCGGCAATGGTCGGCAACAGCCAGACATTGCGCATGCGTGCATACCGGTCGGGCGGTGTGCGCGCGCAGGGCTCGTCGCCAGGAATGAACAGCGTCTCGAGTACCAGTTCGCCGCCCGGGCGCAGGAAGCCCTTGAGTTGCTGCAGGTGGGTCAGCGGCGCGCGCTGGTGATAGAGCACACCCATCGAGAAGCAGGTGTCGAAGGCGCGTGCGTTGTCCGGCAGTTCGTCCGAACGCAACGGCAGGATGAAAACGTCATCGAGCGGTTCAAACAGGCAGACAGCAAGATGCTGGATGACATACAGGACGGTCGGATCGACACCGATGACCGAGGCGGCGCCGGCGACGTGCATCTGCCGTGCGTAATAGCCGTTGCCGCAGCCCACATCGAGCACCTTACGTCCGTCCAGCGGTGCGATGGCGTCCTGCAGCCGTGCCCATTTCAGGTCGCTGCGCCACTCGGCATCGATCGTGAGTCCCGCTACTTCGAAAGGCCCCTTGCGCCACGGTGACAGCGTCAGCAACAGCTTGCGAATCGCGCCGGTCTGCTGCCGATCCAGCGCCGCCAGCTGCGCGAGCGTCTCCTGCCATTCGATGAACTTGCCGTGGCCTGCGCGGCTCATGCGCAGGTGCAGTAGCGGCTCGATACGCGGGCGCCAGTCCGCAATGTCGAGTTCGTCGAGTCGTTTCCAGAGCCGGTCGTATTGGAGCACGGCGGTCAGCCCGCCTTGATCGCGACGATAGAGACGAAGTTGAAGTAGCGCAGCCAGACGCCGGTGTGCGCGAACCCGGCATTCGCCAGTCGCCCGCGATGTACCGCGACCGATTCGGGTACCAGGACGTTCTCGAGTGCCGCGCGCTTGCGGCTGATTTCCAGCTGGCTGTAGTCGTTGCGGCGCTTGTGTTCGTGATGCAGGTCGACCAGCAGATCCTGCATGTGCGGATCTTCATCGACGACTTTCTCCGAGAGCAGGAACAGGCCGCCAGGAAGCATGCCGTCGTGGATGCGCGCAATGATCGCGTCGCGGTCGTTCCTGTCGAGGAACTGCAGTGTGTAATTCATGACGACCATTGACGCATTCTCAATGACCGTATCGCGAATGTCTTCGTGCCGGACCGCGATGGGCACCGGGTGGTCCGGGCCGGCTACCTGGCGCAGGATGTCGCGACAGCGCTCAACCATGGCAGGCGCGTTGTCGACAGCGATAATCCGGCAGCCCGCGGCATTGATGCCGGTCTGCATGGCAAGTGAAGCTGCGCCCAGCGAGCAGCCAAGGTCGTAACAGTTGGAGTTCGGTGTGACGTAGCGGGCTGCCAGCGAGCCGATAGCTTCGATCGAGGCCGCATAGCCCGGTATCGAGCGGCGCAGCATGTCCGGAAACACGTCTGCCACGGCGGCGTTGAAGCGAAACGGCCGGTCACCGGCATCGTCTGTTGCGTAAATTTCGTCTTTGCTCATAGTCGTCAAGATGGGACAATCGCGCCCCGTATGCTACGCGATCTGCACAAAGAACTCGGAATTGACGAAAACTATGCCCGGGACTCGGGGCTGGAGCCGTTCGCCGAGGCCAAACAGCTGGTCGAGGTCGGGCCGAATCTCGTGGGCCGCATGCAGCGCCTGACGCCGGCAGCGGCGGCGCAATGGGCCAGTATGGTTGCCGCAGCGGCCGGCGATGGCATCCAGCTGCTGATCGTCTCCGGATTCCGTGCAATCGAGTACCAGGCCGAGCTGATTCGCAATAAAATTGCCGCCGGCCAGGCGATCCGGGACATTCTCGAAGTGAATACGGCGCCGGGATTCAGCGAACACCACACCGGCAATGCCGTGGATATCGCGACCCCGGGCTCGCGGCCTTTGACCGAAGAATTCGAGAATTCCGAAGCATTTCAATGGCTAACAGAGAATGCGGGCCGCTTCGGTTTCTCGATGACGTACCCGCGCGACAACCCCTGGGGCATTACTTACGAGCCCTGGCACTGGAGCCTGAAGTAGCGGCGCGGCCGGGAAAAAATCAGGGACCTGGCTGTTGACAGTCAAGCAGGACGATTAGACAATAGCCGGCTTGTGTCCGCGGAGGGGTACTCAAGCGGTCAACGAGGGCAGACTGTAAATCTGCTGGCTATGCCTACGTAGGTTCGAATCCTACCCCCTCCACCAGACAACTTGTAAGACGTGTGTACGTTCGACGAGTGTAAGGCGGAGAAAAGGCCAGGAACGAGTATAGCAGCATTGCGCTTTTCGTTTTTCGGGTCGCGAGGGTACGTTAAAGAACAGGCCGCGAGACACAAGAAGAAGGGTCACAACGAGAATTTTCTAAATCCGGACGGTTTGACGAATTGAGACTGTCAGGATTTTTGTACGCCTCAAAAAGGCGCAGGAAAGATTGAGAGGCGGGTGTAGTTCAACGGTAGAACCTCAGCCTTCCAAGCTGATGATGTGGGTTCGATTCCCATCACCCGCTCCACTTTGAAGGTAGAGAACTGCTGGTAACTTCGCCCACATAGCTCAGGGGCAGAGCACTTCCTTGGTAAGGAAGAGGTCCCCGGTTCAAATCCGGGTGTGGGCTCCAGGCAGATGGTTGGATTTAAACTTTTTAAAAACTCGAAATAAGCAGGAATCAGGCTGATGTCCAAAGAGAAATTTGAGAGAAATAAGCCACACGTTAATGTGGGCACGATTGGTCACGTGGATCACGGCAAGACGACGCTGACAGCGGCTTTGACGAAGGTAATGGCGGAGCTGCACGGTGGTGCGGTATCGGCATACGACCAGATCGACAATGCGCCGGAAGAGCGAGAGCGCGGCATCACGATTGCGACGGCGCACGTGGAGTACGAGAGTGACAACCGTCACTACGCGCACGTTGACTGCCCGGGGCACGCGGACTACGTGAAGAACATGATCACGGGTGCGGCGCAGATGGACGGAGCGATCCTGGTGGTTTCTGCAGCGGACGGCCCGATGCCGCAGACGCGCGAGCACATTCTGCTGGCGCGGCAGGTCGGTGTTCCGTACATCGTGGTGTACATGAACAAGGCTGACCAGGTTGATG
>JAUIDP010000024.1 GCA_030429005.1 Gammaproteobacteria bacterium
ATGCGCAGCGTCTGCATTCGGCTCTCGTCATCGTTGGGTTCCAGTTCGCCGTTCGGATCCGGCGGGCCAAGCGGCCGCGCCAGCAAGGTATAGTCGCCGGTGGAACGCGCATGCACTGAGAAGTAGTGCGTTCCCGGCAGCAGGAAGAGGTTATCCAGCGACACCCGGCGCTGACCGGAAGTGGCTTCGATGCGTTGACTTAGCCCGCCAATACGGTCGCGGTATTCAATCGCCCGGATGTTTTGACCAACCGCCTGTACTCGCCACAGCTGTGGCTTGTCATCGATGACAAAGCGGTAGAAATCGGTATCGTCCCTGCTATCGAACGAGCCCTTGATGCGATTGTTTTCCGGCGTAGTGACGGCATAGTCGATCTTGTCGTTCGGCTCCGACTCCCGCCCAGGTTCGATCGGGCCCGCAGCTTCAAATGCAACCCGGTATTCGACACCTTCGGTCCGGCCAGCCACACGCACACCGTAGGTGCCAGCAACCAGCAGCAGGTCGTTCATCGCCACAGTGCCCTTGTTCTTGCGGCACTGGATATTGGCGCCGTCTGCGTCGAGCAGGCAGATTTCCAACGTCTGGTCCGGCGCTGTTTCAAGAACAAGGTTCCTCAGCGTTTCGACGTCCGCTTCCGCAAATTCGTAGCGAAAAAAGTCATTATCGGTTTTGCTGCCCATCCGGCCGGTGCAGCAAGCTTCGTCACCGGTGTGATTCGCGAGATTCCAGCGGTCATTCGGCTCCGCTTCGCTGCCCGCCACGCGCTGTCCGGTTTCGCTGAGCAAAATTGTCTGTACAAAGCCAGCCAACTCGCTGGCTTCCATCAGCGGCTGCACGACGACAAAGTAGTCACCGGGCGGCAGATTGATGTCGTTGAGTGTGGCCGTGCCCGCGGCCTTGTTTCTGACGGTCACCAACGTTTCGCCGGCGCTGTTTTGCAGTTGCGCTTCAACTCGCCGGCCGATTGGCACCTGGACATCGATATTCCAGCGCGACGCAGCCTGGCTCTCGTCGAACCGGATGCGATACCAGGCCGGACTGTCGTTCTCGAAGAGCGTTCCCTGTTCCCGGCCCGGTAATATGACGAGAGCCTTGTCCGCTGATGCCGGCGTCGACGCGCCACCCGATGGCAATCGGAGCTCTTTGGTGATGAACAGCCGGTACGCTGCCGACGACTCGTCACCGACCGGCGCAGCAACACCGCTGGAAGACGCGGGCTCGCCGAAGGAGATGCTGCCTGTAACCGGCCGGAACGGCGCTTCACCGCCGGAACGCGCCAGTCCGAGCAGGTATTCACCGGGCTCGAAAATCAGGTCGTCAGTGACTTCCGGGCGCTGGCCGTCGCGACTGCCCAGCGAAAACAGCCGATCGGCCTGTTCCACCTCCCCGCTGTCGGTGTATCGCAATCGCACGACTTCGACGAGGGTCAGCGCACCAGGGAGACCGGCCAGCTCAAGACGCCAGCGATGGCCGGCGTCCTCGTCCGAAACTTTCCAAAGCCAGGCGTCCTGGTCGCCGGGCGGCATCGTGCCCATCAACGCCATCGGGGCCGAGAATTGCCGCGCGGTCTGCGGAGTATCGTTCGGCTCGGTATCAACCAGGGCCTGTTGGGCGAGTGCAGGCACTGCCGTGAGAGTGCCTGCTACCGCCATCAGAGCGAGCAAGTGCTGAAACACACAGTTGCGTCTGGACTCGTACACTTTGGTCGTACCTTTTGTTAACTGGCGTGCTGCCCCTTCAATTAACAGCGCATTCGCAATACCGGACCCGCCTGCTTGCCTGCAAATAAGCAGTCAGCCGCGCTATTGAGAATTTTGGCGGGTGGTGTGTTGAATTACGCTAAGACAATTCAGGAATGATCTATCAGGAGCAGCGCAAGTATGGGCAATAAGATCACATTTTGTGGCTATCATCTGTTACGGCATGGTCTCGCTTCTACTGCGGCCGCGGCACTTCTCGTACTGGTGGGCTGTGGTGAAACTGACACGGCGTCGACGACCGCCGGGGGCCAAGCTACTGCAAGAGCTGCACCGGCCGAAAATCGGTCCGACGGCAAACCGGATCGCGGCTCGCGGCAAGCAAGCAGCCCGGTCAACTCCCTGACATTTTCAGCCACCGGCGACCTGGAAAGCGCGCTCGAGAGTGACGGCACAGACCTGCTGCTGACGGGTGGCTGTCTTGATCGTAACGTCATCGGCATGTCGTTTACGCGCGGCGAGGTGACGGAAAAGGACCTGTTCCAGGTACGCCTGCGTACTGCCGACAGCGTCGCAGCCGGTGAGACCGGCACGTTCGAGGTTTCGGAGCTGGGTTGGTACAACGGGCAATTCACGCCGGAAGATCTTCCCACAGAACTGAACCTGCTTGTGCCGGATGCATACGAGGGCTCAGGTACACTGATGTTGACGCTGCACGAAGCCGGCGGGCTAAACGGTCGAATGGCCGGCACTGTTGAAGGCAATGCAAAACAGGTCGACGGCGACAACGAGGTCATGATCAATGCCTCATTCGATATCAACCTCGGCTGTAGCAACCTGTCACTGGATGGCCTGAACTAGTCCGTTTCGCCGATATCTTCATTCCACAAGCGGGGCTGCCTTGCGATAAAGGTTTCCATCAACGCAACACAGTCCGAGTTGTTGACGACCTGGACATCCACGCCCCTTGAACGCAGGTAGTCCTCGGGGCCGCGGAATGTCCGGTTCTCGCCTACGATAACCCGCGGAATGCCATACAACAGGATTGCCCCGCTGCACATGTCGCACGGAGACAGTGTTGAGTACAGCGTCGCGCGGCGGTAGTCCGACGCGCCGAGCCGACCGGCATTTTCCAGGCAGTCCATTTCCGCGTGCAGGACGGTGCTGCCCTGCTGAACGCGCTGGTTGTGGCCGCGGCCGCGAATTTCGTCATCGATGACCAGAATCGAGCCGATCGGGATTCCGCCTGCGGCCAGTCCGAGACGCGCCTGTTCAATTGCCGCTTCGAGATATTCGTCCATCGGTCGGGTTCTCCATTATATTGTCGCGATGCAATCCAGTGATGTCATTGTCCTTGGCGGCGGCGCCGCCGGCCTGATGTACGCCAGTGTTGCCGGACAACGCGGCCACCGGGTCATGGTACTGGAAAGTTCGAACAAGATCGGTAAGAAGATCCTGATGTCCGGCGGCGGACGCTGTAATTTCACAAACTTGCATTGCGAACCTCGGCACTTTCTTTCCGCCAACCCGAATTTTTGTATTTCGGCCTTGAGCCGCTATACGCCGGGCGACTTCGTAGCGCTGGTCGAGCGGTACGGCATCGCGTACCACGAAAAGGCGCACGGCCAGTTGTTCTGTGACCATTCCTCGAAAGATATTCTCGGCATGCTGCAGGCCGAATGTGCAGCCTCCGGTGTGACGATCCGGACGCATTGCACGGTCGCGTCTGTGAGTCACGCTGGCGACTATATCGTATCGAGTGACCAGGGAGACTTCGCAGCGCCGGTGCTGGTGATCGCCACCGGCGGCCTGAGCATCCCGAAGATGGGCGCTTCCGATTTCGGCTACCGCCTGGCCCGCCAGTTTGGCCTGCCGGTCGAGCCGACCCGCGCCGGCCTCGTGCCGTTCACCTTCACCGGCACTCTGCAGAAAATGACCGACAGGCTGAGCGGCGTCAGTACAACGGCGACAGTCAACACCGTCGACGCCGCATTTACCGAGGACATCCTGTTCACGCATCGTGGCCTGAGCGGCCCGGCCGCGTTGCAGGCCTCAAGCTACTGGGAACCGGGGCAGGACCTTTGCATCAACCTGGCGCCCGGCACGGACCTGCGGGACTGGTTCCTGCAAGCAAAGCGCAGCAAGCCGAAGGCCGTGTTGCGCACGGTGCTCGCCGAGCGGCTGCCGAGGGCGCTTGCGATCGAACTGCAGGCGCTGTTGTTCGCTGACGCCGGCGACAGACCTGTCGGGGAGTGGTCCGACACCGCTTTGCAGGCCGTAGCCGCGACGTTAAGTGCCTGGACACTCCGGCCCGCTGCAACAGAGGGCTATCGCACGGCAGAAGTGACGCTGGGCGGTGTCGACACGAACCAGCTATCGTCGAAGACCATGGAATGCAGGCAACACCCGGGCCTGTTCTTCATCGGCGAAGTCGTCGATGTCACCGGGCACCTCGGCGGGTTCAATTTTCAATGGGCCTGGGCATCAGCACAGGCCGCCGCGCGAGCGATTTGAGCGCTACCCTTCTCCGCCACCGTCCCCCGGCGGGATGACGGTCGCCTGCCAGTTCACTGCCTGCCATCGTCCCTGTCGCTTCAGGAACGTGCCGCTGTTGAAGTATTCGAGCGGCTCCGACCCGTCCTTCGGCGTGCCGACCAGGCGGAATGTCACGACAGCGGTCGTGCCGAACACCTGCACGTTGACGTCTTCGCCGGAATAAACAATCGGCAGTGAGTCGGAGTCATCATCTGCTGTCTCGCTGCCGGCGAAACCCTGCAGAATATCCGCCTTGCCGAAGCGGGTACCGTTCGACGAGGTGTAGACGAGATCTTCAGCCCAGAACTGCTCGTGCGCTTCCTCGGTGGCCGAATTTTCCAGGAAATAATGCACCATGGCTGTTATTTCGGCCTTGGCCGTATCCGATGGCGGTACGGCATCCAGCATCGCGACCAGTTCCTCGCGACTGTAAGAATACGCCTGCCACTGGTTGAGTTGTACCATCTCCGTTGCCATGGTGCCCAGTGTCCAGGCCGCCTCGCTTTCGCTCGGTACAACCAGGTAGCGCCGCAGCGGAGCACCGTCGGTCAACGCATGCCTGGCCGCATCCGCCACCTCGTCCGGGGCTTTGTACTTGCTGCGGTCCCAGTCACGGCTCAGGAAAGCCTGGAACGACTCGGCGAACGGCGAGCCTGCGCGGGCATATTCATCGTTTTTCTCCAGCATCCGCGCGCGTGCGCTGGCGCCGATTTCCGAGTCGTAATTGCCGGGCTCGATGACACTGACCTGCACGCCGAGCGGCTCCATCTCGGCTGCCAGCGAATCGGTATATGCCTCGATCGCGTGTTTGCTGACACTGTAGTGACTGAAGAATTGCCCCGAACCGATGCCCGAGATCGAACCGATATTGACGATGCGACCCTGTGCTTCGATTAGCATTGGCCCGAATGCCTGTGTCACGCGGTACACACCAAACACATTCACATCCATAAGCCACTGGAATTCTTCTACCGGCACGTCGATAGCAGGACCGCCGATATACACACCCGCGTTGTTGACCAGCCCGTAAAGGCCACGTCCGCCAGCTTCGACTTGCAGAACTGCGGCGTCTATCTGCTCCTGCACGGTAACATCGAGTTTGACTGCTTCGATATTCTCAAGAGCATTCAGCGCATCGATGTCGGCCTGCTTGCGTGCACCGGCATAGACGTAGAAACCGTTACTTGCCAGATCTTCTGCAATCGTCCTGCCGATTCCGCTGCTGGCACCAGTGACAAGCACGGCTTTCACGCCGGCATCGGTCGCAGCCAATGCAGGCATTGTTCCGGCCAGTACGATAACGCCAATCCACCCGAGATACGCGCCGGCGCGGCGAGCGAATGCAATCATGCGAAGCCCCTTTTCTGTTTTGAATGACCAGGCAAATCATCATAGCAGATGAGTCATGCTAGACTTTCGCAAACTGCAGGCCGAGGCTAATAATTTGAACAAGGTACTCGTATTGGCTGTATTCTCGCTAACCTCATTGTTTTCCCACGCCGAAGAAGCACGGTATTTCGGCATCGACGACTACCTGGGGTCTGGCGGTATCGGCGAAGTCGCTGTCAGTCCCGAAGGCAATTTCGTTGCTTACACGATCACGTCCAATGACCTGAAAAAAGACCACACACGCGATGTCGTGTGGATGATACCGAGCGCAGGCGGCGAACCGGTGCAAATGACGAGCGCCGACCACGATGCGAGCTCACCGCAGTGGAGCCCGGACGGGCGCTTTCTGGCTGTTTTGTCCGATCGCAAGGACGAGACGACCCAGGTCTGGCTGCTGGACCGCCGCGGTGGCGACGCTCAACAGCTGACCGAACTGAAACAGGGCGTGGACTCGTTCGCATGGTCGCCCGACAGCAAACGTATCCTGCTCGTGGCCAGCGACCCTACACCGGCCGATCTCGATGAAGAAGAGCTGCCGAACCCGAGACCCTACGTCGTCGACCGACTGCAATTCAAGGAAGACTACGTCGGCTACCTGAGTCGCCATCGGACGCACATCCACGTCATCGACGTCGCATCGCGCGAAACGCGACAGGTCACTTCGGGTGACTTCGACGATATGGACCCGGCATGGTCGCCGGACAGCCAGAAGATCGTATTCGTCAGCAATCGCACGGAGTTTCCGGACCGGAATCGCAATACCGACCTTTGGCTGGTCGACCTGCAGGACGAAAAGCTGGCGCTCAGGCAGCTGACCACCAGTGCGACGGCGGATGCCAGCCCGTCATGGAGCCCGGACGGCAAATTGATCGTCTACACATCCACAGTCGAGGGCGCGCGACCAATTTATGCCATTCCGCAACTGACCATTCTCGACGTCGCAACCGGCAAGTCCACGGTCAATCCATCGCTGCGCGAAACCCAGGTCTTCGAGCCCCGCTTTGCGCCTGATGGCAAGTCGATCTATGCGATCACCGAGTACCATGCCGAACAACACCTCGTGCAGGTCGATGCCGCCAGTGGCGCCGTGCAATCCCTGATCGAGGGTGAGGATGTCGTCACCGAGTTTGCGCTGCGCGGAGACGGCAGTGTTGTTGCACTGATCTCGCGTCCGCAGACACCCGAGGAACTGTATGCGCTCGACGATGGCAAGCTCACGCGACTGAGCTACCTCAGCGAAGCAATCGTCGCCGACCTGCAACTTGCGACGGTGCGCAAGGAGTCGTACCAGAGCGCTGACGGCACGACGATCGAGGCCCTGTTCGTCTTTCCGCCGAATTTCAAGGAAGGCAAGCGCCACCCGGGCATCCTGTTCATTCACGGTGGCCCGCAACAGCAGTGGGACCTGCGTTTCGACTACGAAGCGCAGATGCTGGCCGCCAGGGGCTATGTACTGGTCATGCCGAACCCGCGCGGATCGTGGGGTTACGGACAGGCATTCGCCGAAGCTATCCAGGCAGACTGGGGCAACCTCGACTACCAGGACATTATCGCCGGCATCGACCACGGCGTCGCCAAAGGCTGGATCGACGAAGACCACATGGCGGTCTACGGCTGGTCGTATGGCGGCATGCTGACGAATCACGTCATTACCAAGACCGATCGTTTCAAAGCTGCCATCACGGTAGCCAGCGCTACGCTGTATATCGCCAACTACGGGCATGACCAGTACCAGCGCTGGTGGGAAGAAGAACTGGGCCTGCCGTGGCTGCCGGAAAACCGCGACAAGTATGACCGTATGTCGCCTTTCTACAGTCTCGACAAGGTGACGACACCGACGCTTGTCGTCGGCGGCGAAGACGACTGGAACGTCCCGATCCTGAACTCCGAGCAACTGTATATCGTTCTGAAACGCCGTGGCATTCCGACCGAACTGGTTGTCTATCCGGAACAGGGTCATTCATGGAGCAATGTGCCCTCCTACGAGAAAGACCTGTACCAGCGCTATTTCGCCTGGCTGGAGCGATTCGTCGGCTTCTGAGCCACTGCTGCAAACTTTGTTGTAACGTCTTGGCGGCTGGTTCGTCGGTACTGGTATGAACCCGGTTTTGACAGCGCCAACCAGTGAGCCAACATGCAGGCCGTAACTGACGAACAGCTGATTCAATGGGTCGCGGACGGTGATTCATCGTGCCTCGCGACACTGTTCGAGCGCCACCACCGCGCTGTCTATCGCTTTATCCTGCAGATTACGCGCCAGCAGGCCCAGAGCGAGGACCTCGTGCAGGATGTATTTCTGCGAATCCTGCGCCGGGCCAGGTCCTTTCGCGGCGATGGCAGTTTCAAGGCTTGGATGTTCAATATCGCGCGCAACATCACGCTTGACTACCTGCGCAAGTCCCGGCGGCAGGCAAGCGAAACCATCGACGACGCAATCGCGGCAGAGCACCTGGCTGACCCGCGTTCGGCCGAACAGGCTGCTGCCGGGAGCGAGGCCATGCAACGTGTCAGCCAGGCCCTGGCCCAACTGCCGGCGAAAGCGCAGGAAGTAATCTGGCTGGGTCGCTTCGAATTCGACAACTACGAAGAACTCGGCCAGGCACTCGCCTGCAACGCCGGCACTGCCAGGGTTCGCATGCATCGCGCAATGGCGTTGCTGAATGCCACCTACACCAGTATTTACGGAGTATCGATCGATGTCTGAGCAACGAAAAACCACGCTGCCATTTGCGGCGGACGACGCGACAGAGAAGCGCCTCTGGGATGCCCTCGGCGAAATTCCGGCGGCGGAGCCATCTGCGAACCTGCGCAGGAACTTTTATGCCAGGCTCGAACAGGAGGCACGACCGACGTTCCCGGCCCGGCTGCGGCAACTGCTGGGCTTCGGCAGCAACGCAGGTTGGATTACCGCCACGGCATGCCTGCTAATCGGGCTGGTCACGGGCCAGGTGCTCGAAACCGGTTCGGGGAATACGGAGCGACTGGCTGCGCTGGAACAGAACGTAACGATGTTGAATCGCACGCTGGTTCTTGACCGTCTCGAAAACGACAGTGCCGGCAAGCGTTTGCAGGGCGTTCTCGATGCCGCGTACCTGGCCAGCGACGACACCGAGATCGCCAACGCGCTGCTGCAGCGCGCAACCGAGGAACGCGTCAACTCGGTCCGTGCAGCGGCAATCGATGTACTCGGACGGCAGCTCGGCTCGCCCGCCATCGACAGGCACATTATGGATTCCATCATCGATGCCGACTCCCCGATCGTGCAACTCGCGCTGATTGATCTCGTCCTGCGCAACGGCGATGCACAACAATTGAACGAGCTGCTGCAGCTGGCAGAAGACGACGCGCTCTATCCCGACCTTGCGCGACACGTACTGACTTCATTGAAGAGAGATACCGCATGAAAATCCTGAATGCCATCACCATTATCCTGGCGTTGTGTATCAACGTTGCCGCATTGGCGGCACCCGTGACACGCGAACAGGCCTGGACTGAAACGTACCCGGTTGACACGAGTACGCCACACCTGGAAATCAGCAACATCTGGGGCAATGTGCGTGTGCGCACCGGGCAGAAGAACGAGATTGTCGTGTCGGTAACCGAGTTGCGCTCGGCGCCGAGCCAGGCACTGTTCGACCTGTCACTGGAACGCATCCGACTGGACATCCGGACGAGCCGTGACAGCATCGCCATGCTGGTTGGCAACACGGACCATCGCTGGCAGCAAATGGACAGCTGCCGCGGTTGCAGGGTCGATTACCAGTTCGATATCGTCGTGCCCGCTGGTTCTTCCATCGACGTCGGCACGGTACTCGACGGAGTCGTCGACGTGAGCGGCGTTAGCGGGTATGTCAGCGCACGCAATGTCAATGGACCGGTCTCGCTGCAAGGTATCGAGGCCTGCGAAACCGTGACCAGCGTCAATGGCCGAGTACAGCTGCACTTCAGTGCCGCGCCGGTTCGTGACTGCGACATAGAGACAATCAACGGCGATATCACGCTGAACGTACCGGGCGATACCAGCCTGGACATTACCGCGGACCTGTTTAACGGCAACATACAGTCCGATTTTCCTGTCGATGCGCTGTCACTGCCCGCCACGGTCGAGCGGGTTGAAAAAGAGGGGCGCAACATCTATCGCATCCAGAAACTGAGCGGCGTTCGCATAGGCGCCGGCGGACCAACCTATTCGGTCGCCTCGATCAACGGCGACGTACAAATTCGCAGGAACTAGTCATGGAGACTCGTATGAAACACGCAATTCCCGGAATCGCAGCCGCGGTGTGGCTGCTCGCTGTGATAACACCGGTGCACGCGCAACAACCGCAAGTCATCAATGTGCCCCTGTCACGCCCGGGCGAACCGGTGTCCCTTGAAATCGGAATCCAGTCGGCCCGTATCGAGGTGATCGGCGAAGATCGTGACGACGTTGAGTTCGAGATCACCGTGGCCGATGGCGACCGCAAAATCGTCACGCCTTCCGGCACACAGCCGCTGAAGGGCGGCGGTTATTCGCTCGAAGTCGAGGAAGAAGACAACGAGATTCAGATCGAGACGGACTGGCGCATCAACAAGGTATCGGTACTTGCTCGCGTCCCGAGGCAAACCGATGTCGAGCTGCACACGATGAATGACGGCGAAATCATCGTCAGCAACGTCATAGGCAGTCACGAACTCTACAACACCAATGGACCGGTGACAGCACGCAATATCACCGGCTCGGTTATTGCCGAAAGTGTCAATGACACGATCGACATCAGCTTTGCGGCGTTCAGTGGCGATGGCGCTTCATCGATGGAGTCTATCAACGGCGACCTGGTACTGGGCCTGCCGGAGGGCCTGGGTGTCACCACGCATCTCGACACATCGCGCGGGGAAATCTACTCGGACTTCGAGGTTGAAGTGCGGCCGGTGCAGCAGGTCGTGGAGCGCGACAAGACCCGCAACGGCATCTCCATCCAGATTGAAAGCGTGATCATCGCCGACATCAATGGCGGGGGTCATGTCGTGCGAATGAAATCACTGCATGGCGACCTGACGATTCGCAAAAACCAGTAGCGCAGTTTTTCATCAGCTCCCGGTGGTGTAGTCTTCCCTGCAACTACACCACTGGACCGGCCTTGCCCTCCCACGCATTCCGCTTTGTTATCCCGTCGTTGCTCGGCGTCCTGATTTTCCTGACGCCGATTCGCCGGGATGGCAACCTGACGATCGGCATCGATGTCGTCACCGGCTGGGTCCGTTACCTGCTGGGAGGCTACGGCCTGCACCTCGTCGTGTTGCTGACCGTTGTTACCAGTGTCATGACGTTGCTCGGCAGCTTCGTTCGACCGGGCTGGCTCGAGCGACGTGAGCCGCTGCAAAAGCTGTTCGCTGTACCGTTGATCTGGGTTGCGTTGCGCCTGGCCGGCATGGCTTTTGCCCTGTTCTATTTCTTCCAGTTCGGGCCCGCGTTGCTGCAATCCGAGAGTGTTGGCAAAGCGGTGTTTGTCGACATCGCCGTCAACGTGGTCACAATCTACATCAGTGCCTGCCTGTTGCTGCCGTTACTCACTGACTATGGCCTGATGGAGTTCGCCGGCGTCCTGGCCCGCCCGGTTTTTCGCAAGGTTTTCCAGCTTCCTGGTCGCGCCGCAATCGATGCCGTCGCCTCGTTTGTCGGCGCGTCGGCGATCGGCCTGCTCGTGACCATTGGCCAGTATGATCGCGGCAGCTATACCAGCCGTGAAGCAGCCGTTATCGCGACGAACTTCTCGATCATCTCGATCCCGTTCAGTCTCGTCGTCGCCACTGTTGCCGGCATCAAACCGCTGTTTATTCCCTGGTACGGCTGCATTGTCATCGCCTGCCTGCTGGCCGCATTCATCACGCCACGCCTGCCCCCGTTGTCCCGCAAAGATGAGACCTACCGCGTTGTCGACAGCACCGCAGCTGAGGCCGATGACAACCACCAGGATGTCAACCTGCTGGCCCAGTCTTGGGCGGCAGCGCTGCAACGGGCTGCCGGCGCGCCAGGTATCAAGGGATTCATCGCCGCCGGCCTGGGCAACCTGGCGTTTTTCCTGTTCTCCGTCGTGACGGCGGCCATGGCACTGGCAACGATGGCCGCCGTGCTCGTGTTTCACACCCCGGTATTCGCCTGGCTCGGCTACCCGTTCGTGGCAATACTGGAACTGGCGCAGCTGCCGGATGCAGCAGCCGCAGCTGCCGCGCTGTTCTCAGGCTTTCTGGACCAGTTCATGCCCGCGCTGGCCGCTGCCAGCATTGACAGCGAAACAACGAGCTTCGTACTGGCGGGTCTCGCGGTGTGCCAGCTTATCTACCTGTCGGAGACCGGCGTCATCATACTGCGCTCCAGCCTGCCGATATCACTGGCCGAACTCGTCGTGATTTTCCTGTTACGAACCGTCATCGTGCTGCCGGTACTGATCGCCGGTGCTCACCTGCTTACCTGACGCCGCGGCCGAATCAGCCGACAATCTCGATCCGGCTCCAGTCGCCATCGACGGTATCCAGCAAACGCTTCAGCGCCCTGCCCCTGCTGCGATAGCGAAAGGCATTCCGGTCCCAGCGTTCCTTCACACTCGCGTGCACCGCGCCTTCGACCTTGCGCACGATGGCATCGCGCGCCAGGTAAATACCCTTGCGGCCATTGTGCATCTTTGCGGACGGTTTCGGGTCGATCGAGTCGGTGAAATGCGCCTCGAATTCGAGGCCGAACTTCGCGGCTTCCGCAACCACCCAGTCGATGGCGCAATCGCTGAGACCGCGATTGGCATAGCCGCCACCGATATCGCTGTGCACGCCGGCAAACCAGACCTGTTGAATGTCGACAGACGGTTTGTCGCTCCACAGGACCGGCCTGAAATCTTCCCGGTTTTCATCGAGCGACACGGCGTGGCGCGCGTGCTGCACGATCCGTGACGGTTCGGTATCGTGAAACAGGAACTTCTGGTCGCCCAGCGTCCCCCAGAACGGGACCGGGATGCCAAGGGCACCGACAGTATCCCAGGCGCCAATGAACTCGATCGGCGTGATGTCGGCCACGGCAAACTTCTTGCGGAAAGACTGCGAATCAGGCGCACTCGGGTGGCTCGCAGGGCTTCGCTTGCGATACAGGCGGAACGCTTCGGCGATTCTTTCAGCGTGCGGCCGTCGCAACAGGCCACAATTGCGTATGAAGCCGGCGAGCGACCGAACCGTGTAGGCACCACGGCTGAAGCCAAAAAAGAACAGCGCATCGCCCGGGTCGTAGTTGTGCACGATGAAGCGGTAACAGTCCATGATGTTCTTGTCGATGCCGGCGCCCGTGATGCCGCCGCTCAGCTTCTTGCGATCCGTACCTACGCCCCAGTCGTAGAACGCCACCTGCTTCGCGCCACCGGCAACCGGTCTGACAGCACGCGCCATCCGCAGGACGTTCGTCGGCCCACCGCGCTCGGGTGAATTCCAGGTGCCGTCGGCGAAGATCGCGATGCGCTTCATGACTGAATACTGTACTCGCTAATAATCTGCACGCAATATACTGGGCCAATGGCTGTTTCCCGAAGCAAGAAAATACTGCTGTCGGCGCTGGTGCTGCTGCTGGCAGCCGGTGCTGTCGTCTACTACCTGCTACTCGGCGCGACCAGCGACGGCTACACCGGCCAGCCACAGGTCGTCGGTCTGCCGCCCGGTTTCGAGCCGCTGGCCGCAACCCGCCCCTACGACGGTGCGCATCCGGCGACGACGGATCGTCCGCCGGACCCCTACACCTACCCGATTCCGGTCGGCTCGCCGGGCCCGGTGATGCCGACCTACCGGACGCGACTCGACTATCCGTTCGTCTGTCGCACCGAACGCTCCGACCTTGGCCAGCCGCTGGTCGACAACCAGGACGGCGCCGGTATCGCCGTGTACGACGGTGACGAGATCGTCGGCTACAGCAAGGACTGCAGCATCAACACGCGGGTGCTTTACTACTATCGCAGCAGTGAGACCGGCAAATTCCGGCCATTCAGTGCAGGCGCATCTGATGTCGAAACTGTCGACATTGACGGCAGCGCCGTCCCGTTCATCGTGCGCCTCGAGATCGGCACGATCAACCGGCACATCTACATCATCGCGATGCTGCGAGGTCCGGACGATACGCCGGAGGCGCCGGACACTCGTTTCTGGAACCGCAAATTGCTGTACCAGTTTCGCGGCGGCGTTGGCATAGGCCGGCGCCAGGGACGCATCGACCCGAATTACATTCCCAGCCGCAACGCCGGCACCCTTGCCAGGGGCTATGCCATCGCCCATTCGACGGCCAACCAGACCTCAACCAGCTATGACATCCACCTGGCCGAAGACACGCTGGCGCGAGTCAAGCGGCAGTTCGTTGCCCGTTACGGCGAACCCGTCTACACGATCGGACTTGGCAAGTCCGGCGGCGCGATCCAGCAGTACCTGATCGGCCAGAACCGGCCCGGCCTGCTCGATGCCGGCATCGCGATGTATTCCTATCCCGACACAGTCACGCAGATCACGCGGGTCATGGACTGCGAATTGCTCGAGTATTACTTCGACGTTGTCGATGCCGACAACGAGAAATGGCAAACCTGGTCGCAACGATCCGGGATCGAGGGTGTCAATGCACGCGACGACCTTTCCAACCCGTTCGAGCAGTTGCGCGCGCTGCAAAAGCTGCGCCTCGGCCAGTGGCCCAGCTGGTCCAGGGGCCAAACCGAGTGTTCGAAGAGCTGGCGCAACCTGACGCCGCACGTCGCGAATCCGCGCTATACGTACTTCGAGTCACTGTTTACGCAGGAGGTCGCACGGCAGGTACCCTTCACCTACTGGGACAACCAGAAAACGGTCTATGGCACCGACCCGCAGGGCTACGGCCGCCGGACTTACGACAACACCGGCGTGCAATACGGCCTGGCGGCGCTCAGGAATGGCCGGATCACGATGGACGAGTTTCTGCACCTGAACGACAACATCGGCGGCTGGCTGCCGCCGGCAGCGATGCAGCGCGAGCGGTTCTGGAATTCCGGTGGCGCACAATCGTCCCTGGCCGATGTTTCACTGTGGAGCCACCACAACATGACGGCCACCCGATCGGATGCGCGACCGGCAGCTCGTAATTCGGCGGATATCGAGGCACTGCACGCGGCCTATCGCTCCGGCAACGTGTTCCTCGGGAAAATCGACATGCCGATCCTGGATTTTCGGCACTATCTCGAAGCAGAACTCGACATGCACCACAGCCTGCAATCGTTCTCGATTCGCCTGCGCATGCAGCGCGAGCAGGGACATGCCGATAACCAGCTGATCTGGTTCTCGGCTTTGCCACACGAACCATTCAGCGAAGCCCTGCGGACCATGGAACGCTGGCTCGACAACCTGCGTGCGAACGAGTCGCTCTCGGTCGCCAACGCACGTCCCGCAAATGCGACAGATCGCTGTTACGACAGTGACGGTGAGGTCATCGCCGACGGCGACGGCGTCTGGGACGGCGAATGGAACGGCCGGTCGCCGGGCGCGTGCACGCGGGCCTTCCCCCCGTACAAGAATCCCAGGCTCATTGCCGGCGATGACTATGCCGGCGACATCATGAAATGCCACCTGCAGTCAGTGGACAACGCGATCGCCAGCGGCCTGTACGCGCCGCTGGATGCGGAGCCGTACCGGGATGAGCTACAGCGCATATTCCCCGACGGCGTTTGCGACTACTCGCTGGGTGACGCAGGTCGTCCCGATGCTATCTGGTGATGCCACCAGGTGCGCGCAAGCACTGCGTAGAACAACGTCAGCACGAGAAACGCGTTCCAGGCGGCAATGTTGTTGGTTGTTTTACGCGGCATACCGAAAGCTTTGGCCAGCTCGGAGGCCACACCAACCAGGAGCAGTGCGAAACATACGGTTAGCAGCCAGCGCCAGCTGACCATCGTCGCGGCAACCCGGTACGGGCGATACAGGACGACAAAGACAACCTGGGTAATCCAGCTTGTGAACGCAAATCCGTGCGTGCCAATTCGGCGCAAGGTGCCAAAGTGCTGATCGGGCAAGCCGAGCGTGATGGCATAGATTGAGAGCGCGACTGCCGATACGTAGGCAATAATGCGCAATGCCGTGGCGCGCGCCACTGACAGGCCTGCCGACTGCAGCCAGGCAGTCGCCTGGCGCCAGTGCAACACGAGGACAACGGCCAGCGTCAGCACACCGGCCTTGAACAGGATCGTTTCCGGCAACTGCCGGCCGGTCGAGCTGACACTGGTACAGCCCTCGACGTAGGTGAAACAACTCGAGACATGGCCGAGCGCGGCTGCGACCAGGTAGGTCGAGTTAAAGGTAACGAACGGCAGTACCGCTGCCAGTGCCGCCAGCCTGACCAGGCGACTATTCATACCGACTGCCGTTGTGCTCGAGCCAGCCATGCGGATGCCGATTCTGCGGATCATGGTGCGTCCAGTGAATCACGCCGCCGCGATCATTGGTCTCGAACTCCCCGTAGAACCCGACCGTGTCCCCCGTTTGCAATGCCGGGATTCGTGGCGCGAGATCGATATTGTGTGCGACGAGGACCGTCCGGCCGGACGGTAGCTCCAGTATGAATCTCTGGTGACGGCTACCCTCGTTGTCGTCCGGCAGGATACGCAGAACCATGCCTCTGCCCTGCACCTGCTGGCCCGGGAGCCACAGGTCGTCCGGACGTGACATGTCCGTCGGGTCGACGAATATCGTCGGTGTCAACGGCGGTGACGTTTCGACCTTCTGCGACTCGTCGTAGATAAAGACGGCGGCCGCCAGGAAAATCAGGACTATCAGGAATTTCTTCATAGGGTATTCTTCGCCGATGCCAGACGAATCTACCACGAGTGCATGAGCGACCCCACTGCGAGTTTCCTCACCCGCTTCCTGGGCGTATTTGTCTATAGCCGGCGCGCGCTTGAACTGGTCTGGACCACCGACCGGCGGCTGACACTGGCGCTGGCCGCGCTCACGCTGATCGCCGGCGTACTGCCCGCTGTCATCGCCTATATCGGCCAGCTGATTGTCGACGGCGTGGTAGCAGCGATGGCGGCCGAAGTCCCGGACACGGCTGGCGTCATGTGGCTCATCGTGCTCGAGGCACTCGTCGTTGTCGTCGTCGCGGCAAGCCAGCGTGGAATCTCGGTAAGCCAGTCGTTACTGCGCGCCCTCCTCGGCCAGCGTGTCAACGTCATGATCCTCGAAAAAGCGCTGACGCTGCAGCTGGCACACTTCGAGGACTCCGAGTTCTATGACAAGCTGACGCAGGCCCGGCGCGAAGCATCGAGCCGGCCGCTCAGCCTCGTCAACCGGACCTTTGGCCTGGTGCAAAATGGCATTTCGCTGGTCAGCTACGCCGTCCTGCTGTTCGCGTTTTCGCCATGGGCCGTCGTCATCCTGATTTGTGCCGGCCTGCCGTCGTTCTTTGCCGAGGCCAAGTTTTCGAACGACGCCTTTCGCCTGTTTCGCTGGCGATCACCCGACACGCGCATGCAGATTTACCTCGAAACGGTGATCGCCCGCGAAGACGGCGTGAAAGAGGTGAAGCTGTTCGGCCTTGGCCCGCGGCTGCTGCAGCGATACCGCGACATTTTCAAAAAGCTGTTCGTCGAGGACAAGAAACTCACAATCCGGCGCGACACCTGGGGCTTCTTCCTCGGCGTCTTGTCTTCCGCAGCGTTTTATGCGGCCTATGCCTGGGTCGTCATCACAACGATCAATGGCGGCATTACGCTCGGCGCTATGACGATGTACCTTGTGCTGTTCCGCCAGGGCCAGGCGGCGGTCGCTGCCAGCCTGACCGCGATCAGCGGCATGTACGAAGACAACCTGTATCTCTCGAACCTGTACGAGTACCTGGAACAGGAGGTGCCGGTACGCAGCGGCAAGGCGCTACAGGGCCCGGAGCCGCAGCGCGGTCTCGAATTCGACCAGGTTTCATTTCGTTACCCGGGCGCCGATGACAATGCCCTGACGGATGTGAGTTTTCGCGTCGCGCCCGGCGAAAGCCTGGCACTGGTCGGGGAAAACGGTTCGGGCAAAACGACACTGATCAAGTTGCTGACACGGCTCTACACGCCGACCGGCGGCCGCATATCGCTCGACGGCCTCGACCTGCAGGAGTGGGATGTCGAGGCACTGCGCCAGCGTATCGGCGTCATCTTCCAGGATTTCGGCCGCTACCAGTTCTCGGTCGGCGAAAATATCGGCGCCGGCGACGTGCGTTACATCGATGATCTTGAGCGCTGGAAAACCGCTGCAGATACGGGCATGGCGGCCCCGTTCATCGAAACTATGCCGGACGGCTACGACACGCAACTGGGGCGCTGGTTCAAAGGCGGCCGCGAGCTCTCCGGCGGGCAATGGCAGAAAATCGCGCTATCGCGTGCTTTCATGCGCAGCGACGCGGACATCCTGGTGCTCGACGAACCGACAGCCGCAATGGACGCCGCATCGGAGGCCGCGATCTTCGACCACTTCCAGTCGCAAAGCGATACCAAGATGACCATTCTGATCTCGCACCGCTTCTCGACGGTGCGAGCAGCGGACCGGATTATCGTGATCCAGGACGGCAAGATTCTCGAACAGGGCAACCACGAAAGCCTGCTGGCCGAAGATGGCCAGTATGCCAGCCTGTTTCGCCTGCAGGCCAAGGGTTATCAGTAAGACTCACAAGCGCCTATCGCTGTGAAACGACTCTGACTGACAACGACGCCTCCGGCGGTAATAAGTCAGGTATCAGGGACAGGCGCCGAGCGTCGACAGGCTGAAGCGTGTACCGACAGGAATACGGGCGGCACCAACGAATACAGGCATGGCGCCGGGTGCCGTGATGTCGAAACAAACCTCGCTACCCACCGGCACTTCGAAATCGATGCCATCCTGTCCGGCATTGTTGGCATTCAGCACGAAATCGATCACCGCCGGGTCTGTCGTAAAGTCGAGCACGTCATTGGCTTCGATACTAAAGCCCGTCACCGACGAGAATGCGGCGCTACCGGTCACACTGCCTACCCATTGCGTTTGCACACCACCAGCAGTCATCCGTGTGTGCCAGACGTCCGTGCCGCAGTCTTTCCAGACAAAGATAGCATTCTCGGTCGCCCGGTCGTAGGTCGGCGCGCCGCAGGGTGACGGCTCGTTATCGGCAATCGTAACCACCGCATCACTGTCGACGAAGATGGCGTTCACAGCATTGCTCAGTGTTACGGCAAAGTCTTCGTCACCTTCTGCCAGTGCATCGTCAACAATCGTCACCTGGATCTGCTGCAGCAATTCACCGGGATCAAAAGTCAGTGTACCGGCCGTTGCCAGGTAGTCATCCGGATCGCCGGCCAGCAGGTCAGACGTTGCGTAGTCTACGGTGACGGTGAATGTGCTGGCCTCCGACAGGGTAACGTCAACGGTCACCAGCGCGCCGGCGTCGTCTTCCGCGATCACCGTGTCGGCGACGGAGATCCCGACCGCAAATTCGTCGTCGTCAATCGTGGCAGTCGCAATATCATTGCCAAGCACGCCGTTGGCCGGGTTCGACAAGGTCACTGTGAACGTTTCAGGCCCTTCGGCGGCCATATCGTCGATCAGCTGTATCTCCACAACTTGCGACACTTCGCCCGGCATGAATGTCAGAGTACCGGAGTTGGCCAGGTAATCAGCCGGTGCTACCGCCGTCATATCCGCCGTCGCGTAGTCGACGGTAACCGTGTTCCCGCTGGGTGCCGACAACGTGACCGGTACCGGCATGATACCGCCGGCGACGTTTTCCACCTCGGTCGTAGCGACGACGTCAATGCGCGGCGTGATGTTAAGGCACAGGCCAAGTGTCTCGATATCGAATGCTCCGCCCAGCAGGTTGCGCTGCACACCGGCATAAATCGGCAGGTCGGGTGACTCGAGGATAAAACAGGTGTCCGCCGCGATGCCGAAGTCAAAGCCGTCCTGGCCGGTGTTATTGGTTCGCAGCACGAAGTCGATGACCGCAGGGTCGGTCGTATAATCGAGCACGTCGTTGGTTTCGATGCTGAAAGGCGTCACCGAGGTAAACGGTGCTGACGAAACGACCGAGCCGACCAGTTCCACGAACGAACCGCCAGCGGTTCCGCGCATGAACCAGTCACCCGTTGCGCAATTCTGCCAGATGAATATCGCCTGTTCCGTGGCGCGGTCATACTCGGGCATGTCACAGGCAGACGGTTCGTCGTCGATGATTGTTCCCTCGCCTGTCGACTGGATACCAACGTCGGCGTTGACCGGGTTGCTCAACTGAACGGTGAATGTCTCGCTGCTTTCGACAACATCGTCGTCGATGAGCTGGATATCGATCGTCTGTGTCAGTTCGCCCGGCTGGAACATGATCGACCCCGACTCCGCAACGAAATCGGACCCGGCGAGAGCCGTGCCATCGACCGTCGTGTAATTGACTGTCACGACACCGGCGCTCTGTTCGCTCAGCGTCACATCGAAGGTCATGACACCGGATGCTTCGTTCTCTGCTGCGGTTGCATCCTGCACGATCAGCAACGGACGGATGTCGGTACAGGGGCCGAGCGTCTCGATATCGAAAGGCATCGATACCGGCGTGCGATCATGCCCGGCCAGCGCCGTGCCGACGTTCGAGTTGGCGCCGATACAGACCGACGCTCCGGGCGCGACCGTGAAATCGATGCCGTCCATCCGGCCAGGCGCGACCTCCAGGTGGTAGTCAATAACGCCCGGCGTGCTCGTTGTGTCGAGAATGTCATTGGGCTCCAGGCCCTGGCCGGCCACTGCAGGGTACGCCATGTTTGAAACGATCCGGCCGTCGAAGGAATTGGATCCGGGTCCAGTGCCGCCGGTGACTCGCACATGCCACATGTCCGAGCCACAACTGTCTTTCCAGACAAAGTAGGCGAGATCCAGTGCCGGATCGAAGACCGGCATCGCCGACGTCGTGCCGCAGGGTGACGGCGGCGTCGATGTCGGAATGTCGACCATCGTGATCGAGGTCTGTTCGACAATTTCATAGAGATTGTCAGCGGCCACACCGATATGTGTATCCACATTGCCGCTGGGCCAGCGAATCTCGATATCAGCCGTCGTATTTCCGGCCAGGCCGAAGTGCATGCGCTGGTCATCCTGCGACCAGCGGTGATAGCCGCCATCCTGTTCCTTGCGCTGGGCAACGCCGCCCGCAGTAACCGTCACGACAGCCCCTATCGCGCTGCGGTTCGACGTCGTGCCGACCAGGTCAAACTGGATCCAATGATTGCCATTGCCGACATTGCGGTACAGCTTGTCCGGTCCACCGGCGCCAAAGCCGACCAGTTCCGGGTACAGCTTCAGGCCGTTCGTAACAAACACGTCGACGAACCCGTCGATATCATAGTCGGCGGCGACGACGCTTTCAGCCAGCCCGACACCGGGTCCGATCGGTCCGCCGGCGCCGCCACCGGTCATGTCCATGTAAAACTCGCCGAAACCGTTGTTCTGCAGGATGATGTTGGAAATGTTCACGACGTCGTCCCGGCAGGCCAGGTAAAGGTCCTCATCCATGTCGTTATCGAAATCCGCCGCGACGACGCTGACACAGGATATCGGGACATAGACGCCGGCAGCCTCGGTCGCGTCCACGAAACTGCCCGACTGCTGCAACAGCAGGATCGGCTGGCGCGGCAAATCGAGCGCCTGCAGGTTCTCTTCGGTCAGGTTGGAAACCTGTTCGGTGCTGTCGATATAGGCATAGAGCGAGTTCGTGTTGCCGCCGGGCTCACTCCAGTTGTAGACGCTCCAGGTCTGCGTTGCCGGATCGAAGCCGATGAAAACGCCGCGCGGTCCGACTGCCCCGAAGTCCGGCGGCAAGCCGACGACATTCGGGTCGGACGGTGACAGCGTGAATGTGATCGGCAACCGTGGCCCGGGGAACGGCGGATTTACAGCATTGGCGCCGATGTACACCTGCGCGGCATTGCGCGAGGTCGTGTGCAGCTCGAACGACAGGTCGCCAAACGTCTGGAAGGTCAGGCCGGTGCTCGTGCCGTCCGAATCGATCAACTGGGCCTCAATCTGTTTCTGTTCTGCATCGACCACCTTGGCGCCGTTCAGCCGGATGCGGCCGCGTACGCCGAACACGTCCATCAGCAGGTCGCCATTGAAGTCCGCGACAGCCGAGTCGATGACGTTCGGCACCGATGGCATGAGCCCGGTGATGTCGTCAAACGGCAGGCCAACCGAATAGTCATACGCGTGATCCGGAAACGCTTCCTGGGTTACGCAAATCCAGTCGAGATTGCCGTCGTTCGTAATATCGGTGAAATGGCCGTAGTTATTGTTGGTGCACTCGTGCTGCGAATGGAAGTTTCGACGCGCAAAGTCCGGGCCCACCTGTTCGTGCAACTGGAACAACGCGCCATCGCCGGACACGCCCATTGCAAAGTCCAGCAGACCATCAGCCGTGAAGTCGAACCACAGCGGCATTCGGCCGCCCCAGCCGATGCGGTCAAAAGTGTAGTCGTTGATATTGTCGGTGTAGTACTCGCCGTTGTGCACGAGAAATTGCGTCGGATCGCGCGCGCCGACGGAAATCAGCAGATCTGTATCACCGTCGTTATCAAAGTCGGCGAAAGCGCCGCCGTGCTGATCCGAGCGTGGCAAAGCTTGCCAGGCATCGATTTCGAACTCGCGATCCTCGAACGAACCGTCCGCGAGGTTGATCAGCATTGCCGCACGATTTCGGTGCCGGTTGACGAACAGGTCCGGGAGAACGTCGTCGTTGACATAGCCCCAGGACGCGCCGTACGACTCGCCAGCGTAGTCGATACCGGCATTGGCCGTTTCATCAACGAATTCGATTTCTTCGACGCCGGTGACAGACACGGTCTCGCCGCAAGCGCCAAGGATGACGCTCGACACGAGGAGCAACCAGCGGACTGGTCTTGTGGCGGGACGAATTCGATTCATTGACTGCGGTCGGCTTTCCGGAACGGTCTGAAACCTGAGTACCTGCGTTAGATCGTTTCGGTAGCTGCTTATTTATCCTATTGTTTTTGGCGTTGCTTGCTTGCCCGTTCCAGCTGTCCCTAGACTACATCCAACACATTATCATTCGCCAGAAGATTGACATAATCGGGAATTAAGCCCGCGACAATCCTGGCGGAGCACAGGTCACATTTTCGGAGGGATGGTGTTTTTGCCTGAATCGGCGCGCGGCATGTTACTGCTATTGGCGCCGCTTGAGAAGGGCCGACCTCGATTCCTTGATCAACTCGGAAAATTCACCCGCATCGAAAAAAGAACCGCGGCAGGACGTGCATTCCTCGTAGTGGATGCCGGCGTGCTGCGGGTCCTGTTTGCGCATCATGCCGCCCCCGCAGCGCGGACAGCGATAGCGGACGATCTGGTTGGTGCGCCGGCCGACATCGGGATCGCCCGTGTCCAGCGCTTTCGCCGCATCCTCACCGAACAACCAGTCACGCTCGCCCGCGTCAAACCAGATCCCCTGGCAATGTTTGCATCGGTCGACCTCGACACCTTCGAAAACCGTCGCCAGCATGTCGTTCAGGCACTTGGGACATTTCATGCACCGCAGCTTACACGACCGAGCACCAATGCGGATGCCATCGCGCTATTTGTCGAAGCGCATGACCCGGTCGCCGGTCGGGTGCGCGAGCTCGGCCAGTGCCGGGATGTCGAAGATCTCCGCCCAGTTGGCAGGTACCTTGAGGTCCGCCGTACCTGCGGGAATGTAGTGCAGGAACAGCAAGTGACAGTAATTCTGTTCCTGTCTGCGCTCAATCGGTTCCCGGTAGTGCCACTGGCTGCTGCCGGAAAACAGCAATGCCTCGCCTTCTTGCATCTCGAAAGATCTGAACCGGTTGGCGGGTTCGCTCTTGATGATGTTTTCCCAGTCCGGACCCGGGTCAACCCAGTCTTCCGGCCACGGCACGATCCTGCTGAAATAAATCGGCCAGACCGCCGATTGTTCAATGCAGTAGTCGATTGTCCACTTGGAAAACGGCGCATCCATGTGCACATGACATACACCCAGTTCCTTGTACAGGCTGAGAAAATTGTAGCTGGGCTCAACGGCCTCGCCGACGAGTTCACTGACCCGTTCAGCCAGGTCTTCCTGCAAGGTCGTGACATACGGCAAATCCCACTTGACGAAGCGGCCGAAATTGACCAGTTCGTCGGTGGAGGCATTGCGATGATCCAGGTCCCGGACTATTGAACTGAGCTCCGCCAGGACGTTGTCGTCGAAGAGACCCGGCAAATGCAGGACTTCGAAGTCCGGGGGCGTCCTGAACACATCGAACGCCCGCACAAACTCCTGTTCTTTCTGTGGGCAGCGCACCTGGATGAACTCCCTGGCCGCAAGGTACGCCGACAGCCAGGGGGAGTCGTACCACGGGAATGACTTGGACCGCTCGTGCTGCGCTGCCATGACCTGCCCGCTTGGCCGCTTATTCGGGAATGGCGCCCAGCTGGTACATGGCGGCGAGAATCGGCGGCACGCTGATGCCGATTCGCCCGATCCACTTGTAGAAGATCTCGCCTTCCTCGCCACTGCGAAACACCTGCGCCAGTGCCGAGTTCACGACAAGCCGGAAGTCCGCATCATTGCGCCGCAGTGCAAATCCATAGGGTTCGTAAGAGAATATTTCGCTGATGATCGAATAGCGCTGCGGATTGACAGACTCGATCACCTGGCCGATCAGCACGATCTGGTCCGAAGCCAGCGCATCGATATCGCCCCGGTTAAGCTGTTTCATGCCCTCGCTGCGGTCATTGACGATGACAATTTCGGCATCGACGAGCTTGTCGGCAAGGTGCCGCGTCAGCTGGTCAACTGTCGTCGTGCCTTTGGCAACACCGACCTTTTTGCCCGCCAGGTCCGAGACGTCCTGGATGCCGGTGGCAGACAACGACAGGACACTCCCACCGGTCACGAACGTTGGCATTGAAAAGTCGACCTGTTCCTGGCGCGACAGTGTGATGGTGGTCGAGCCGCACTCGATATCGATCTTGCCGTCCGCAACAGCAGACAGCCGCTCATCGGCTGTAATCTTGACGAACCGGGTTTCGATCTCGCGCCCGGCGAGATGCGCCTTGACGCCAGCTGCGATCCTGCGGCAAAGATCGACCGAATAGCCGGACGGGACACCGTCACCGTTCTCGTACGACAATGGGCTGGCATCCGCCCGGTATCCGATAACGAACTCACCGGTCCGTTTGATCTTGTCCAGCGTACCTTGTGCGTCGCGCGCCATTGCACTGCCGGTCGAGCTGATCAGGATCGTCAGCGCCACCAGGACGGCGGTGATTGCACGGTACATCATGATGGTCTCCCGTTGCGGCCAGTCGTCTGCGACCGACAGTCTAGCAAGAAACCAGAGTACGGTTTTAGTGGCTCTTGATAACCTTGACCTGCCGCGCCGCGCGCTTGCGGCGCAGGTCGTCGACATTTTGCAAGGTAATCGTATCGGTCATCCTGATGCGCCGATCCAGGTCGGCATCGATTGCCGGCGCGTTCTCCAGCTTCAGGCGATAGCGGCCGAGAGATATGATGTCGTTGTTGCGCAGCACGCGCTTCAAAGCCATCTTCGAATTCACGAGTGTGCCGTTGGTACTGTTCAGGTCGATCAGGACGATGGCATTGCCAAAGACCTGCAGCATCGCATGGGTCTTGCTAACATACGGATCGTCCAGCGTGATATCCGCCAGCTCATTCCTGCCGATAACATACTTGCGCTCGGTGAGCTCCTGCACGTCGATCGTGTGGCCATCGCGCGTCACGACGATGCGCGGTGGCGTCTGCGCCGACTGCAACTCCGACATGCGCTGCAGGACCTCGGTAGCTCGATGATTCAGCGCTCCCGGCCAGCCGCGCGAACTCTCGCGCAGCTTTTCGCAGATGTCGACCGGAAATACCTTTTCGCTGCTGGCGCCGCCTGCCGCGATGTAGCGAGTGCGCAGGTAGATCATGGTTTCCTGCGCGGACAGCGGATTCAGCGAATAGATCGCCGGTCGGCGCCGTGCCAGGCTGCGCATGCTGTCTTGCTGCAGCAATACTGCCAGTTTTTCCTTGCCGGTCAGGACGATCCGAAGTGCGATCTCGCTGCCGGCATCCAGCGACGACAACCAGTCCAGCAGGCGCAGGGTACTGCTGGATGCGCGGTCGATATTGTCGATGATCAACACCGGCGCGCGGCCCTCTTTGGCCTGCCCCGCCATGTATTGATTGAGCTGCTGCAGCATGGCCTCGTCCTGTTCGGCAACGCTGTCGATGCCGAACTGCGCCAACATGCCGGTTAACAGGCTGCGCGGCGTCAGTTGCGCACCGTCGAGCAATGCAACCGGTGACTGCCGCGCTGACCAGTCGCGTTGTGAGCGGGCGATCGTGCTCTTGCCGGAACCGTCCGGACCCTGCAACAGCGCTATGCCGTTGGCCTGCGCCAGCTGGCTCGCCAGGAAGCGCATCGCATCCTGGTAGGACTGGTAGGCAACCACCAGTGACGGGTCGGCACGGCGGCCGAAAGCCTTGTTTGCTAATGAGGAATCCAGGTCAGGCATTTGTTCTGCTTCTTCTTGTTATGGCTGGCATTATTGCGTTTCGACGTCCGTCCGCAAGCCCGAGATTGCATAATCTGGTATTTCCCGGACAGTGTACCACCGCCCGCGGCAGCGGATGTCGCTGCGCGATTCGATTTAGATACTTGCCAACATCTGTTTACTTACCTAACATATGTTGGTAATGACCAGCCGGGAACAACAGGTACTTTCGATCGTGCGTGATGACCCGCTGATACCGCAGCGGGCCATTGCGAAACGGCTCGGCATCACCCGCTCGGCTGTCGCCGGGCACATCATGAACCTCACGCGGAAAGGCCTGATCAAGGGTCGCGGCTATGTCCTCAGCGACGCACCGTACGTGGCGCTCGCCGGGGGCGCCAATGTCGATATTCATGGCCGTTCCAGCCAGCCGGTTCTGACGAAGGACTCCAACCCGGGCCACGTGCAAATCGCGGCCGGCGGCGTTGCGCGTAACGTTGCGGAGAACCTTGCACGCCTCGGCATCGCTACACGGCTGTTCTCGGCCGTTGGCGACGACCAGCACGGCAAGTACCTGCTGCGCGCGTGCCGCGAGGCAGGTGTCGATGTCCAGGGTATCCAGCAACTGCCTGCTGGCACCACATCGACCTACCTGTCTATTGTTGATCATGACGGCGAAATGTTGCTCGGGGTCAACGACATGCAGATACTCGAACAATTGCGGGTCGAGTCGCTACAAGCATTTGCTCCATTGCTGAAGAACGCTGCCCTGCTCGTCGTCGATACGAACCTGCCGGCCGCTGTGCTGGCCTGGCTCTTCGAAATTGCGACCGACGTGCCGGTATTTGTTGACACTGTCTCCGCGGCCAAAGCGCCCCGTCTGCAACCGCACCTGCAACACGTCCACACGCTGAAGACGGGCGTCATCGAGGCCGAAGCACTCACTGGCCTGAAGGCCAATACACCGCTGCAACTGCAAAAAGTCGCGGACCGACTGCATTCTGACGGCGTCCGCCGGGTCTTTGTCACGCGTGGTGACAAGGGTGTCTTTTACAGCGATGGCCAGTCGCGGGGCACCGACACACCGCAACGCCGGAAACGGCCGGTCCGGAATGCCGGCGGCGCCGGGGATGCCTTTCTCGCAGGACTCGCATACGCGTGGCTGCAACAGATGGACCTGGCGGACTCGATTCGCTTCGCGCTCGCAACGGCAGAACTGACGCTGGCACATCCGGGGACCAATCGGCCGGACCTGTCTGCCGAAAAAGTTAATGAAGCGATGCTGGTGCAGTATGCTTGATGTCGCCGCGGAAGTTGCCGAAGCGATCAGGAACGGCCAGCCGGTGGTTGCACTGGAATCGACGATCATCAGTCATGGCATGCCCTACCCGCAGAATGTCGAGACTGCCAGGGCCGTCGAAGACGAAGTTCGCGCCGGCGATGCAGTGCCTGCAACCATTGCAGTGCGCGGCGGCAAGCTCAGGGTCGGCTTGTCCGCCGAGGAAATCGAAACACTGGGTAAGACCGGGCTCAACGCGGTCAAGTGCAGCCGTCGCGACCTGCCGTTTGTCGTCGCACGCAAACTGGAGGGTGCGACAACCGTCGCCTCGACGATGATAATCGCGGCGAAGGCCGGCATCGATGTATTTGCGACGGGTGGCATTGGCGGCGTACACCGCGGCGTGGAAGAGACCCTCGACATTTCCGCCGATCTCGAAGAACTGGGGAGGACCAACGTCACCGTCGTTTGTGCCGGGATCAAGTCAATCCTCGACATTCCCCGAACGCTCGAATACCTCGAGACCCGGGGCGTTCCGGTCGTTGGCTACCAGACTGATACGCTGCCGGCATTTTATTCGCAGAGCAGTGGCTGCCCGGTCGACTTCAGGGTCGACTCGGCCGACGAACTTGCCGCGGCAATCGTTGCAAAAAAAGCGATGCAACTCGACGGCGGGGTCCTCGTCGGCGTACCGATTCCGGCAGAACATGCACTCGACAAGGACGAAGTCGATACGTTGATTGCGGCAGCCATACTCGACATGCAGAAACAGGGAATCAGCGGCAAGGATACGACACCCTACCTGTTGGCCAGCATCGCCGAGCGAACCTTCGGCAGGAGCCTCGATGCCAACATCAAACTGATCCTGAACAACGCACGGGTCGCCGCTGAAGTGGCGGTAGCCTGTGCGCAATCCGCCTGATCACTGTGTAACTCCGGAGCTCACTATGAAAGTCATTCTCATCGCCTGGTTTATCGTTGACGGAAATGCCGCCGGCACGGCAGTAACGGCCGAGTTCGACACGATGGAGAGTTGCCAGAATGCCGCGGCGGCGCTTGCGGTCGAGGGCGGCCAGGGCAAGGGCAAGAACATCACCTGGCGACATATATGCACGCCTAAATAGCTGGATTTCAGCTCATTTTTGTGGAATCCGTCCTGTTCCACACGACGCTGCTCGCCCATACTGGCGGCGCTATGGACGGATTCAGCTTGCAGGTCGCAATCTATATGCTGGGCGCTGCCCTCGCCGGCATCGCACTGGTCTGGCTGCTTCTGAGCCGGCTGCATAGCAGCAGAATTCAGGAGCAGGCTGACGACTGGCAAGGCCGCCTCGACAATGTCGTGCGCGCCCACGACCGGACACTCGGCGAGGCCGAATCGCTGCGCGCAACGATCGAAACGCAGCAGGCGATCATTGCCCAACACGAACATGCCGTCGCGAAGACCCAGGTCGAACTGGAATCGGCCCTTGAAAAAGAGCGCCTGCTGAACAAGAACATTGTCACGTTACGTGCCGAGCGCGAGGAAACGAAGCGCAAGATGTCGTCTTTCCAGCAGGCCCTCGTCGCGGTCAAGCAACAGGCCCAGGAAATCCAGGCCGAGTTCCTGAAGTCCCGCGATTTTTACAAGAACGAACTCACCAAGGCCTTCGAACGCCGCCGCGCCGTCGAGATCAAGCTGGACGATGCGATGGCAGAACAGGACTCATTCGCCAATCTGCTGCGCTCATCGGTCACTGAAAAAGAGTCGGTCAACAAGATGCTCGTTGCCGCCAAGAAGCGGCTGGACAACATCGACGCCCTGGAGCAGAAAAACATCGAGCTCGAGGCAGAAAACGCGCAGCTTAAACACGACGCTGCCACGGCGCAGCAGGAAATTGAGGTACTACGCCGGGATGTCGAGGAACTGGACGAGATGAAGATCCAGAACAGGGAACTGGCGCAATGCGTCACCTCCCTCGAGGAAAGCCGGCGCCAGTACGAACAGGATGCACGCCGCTACAAGGAACGAGCCGGCCAGTCGGAACAGAAGTCAGAAACGCTGCGCATCAAACTCGACGAAGTCGAGCAGAACTTCCTGGAAATCGAAAAACAGCAACGCAAGGCGCTCAAGGATGCGCGCAAGGCCACTGTCGCGCGCAAGCAGGACGTCGACGCACCGGGCGCCGAGGACCGGGACAACCTGCAGGAGATTGTCGGTATCGGCAAGGTGTTCGAGCAGGCGCTGCATGAGCTCGGCATATTTACGTTTCGGCAGATTGCCAATTTCGATATCTCAGACATTGCCAGGGTCAATGCCGAGCTCAAGGAATTCAAAGGCCGCATGGAACAGGACGACTGGATCGGCCAGGCGAAGGAACTACACTACAAGAAATACGGCAGCTAGATCAGCGTACGGATTTCAGGCGCCGTTGCGCACGCTGCCGCCGCAGGTCGACAAGATTCTTCATCCGCAACGTGTCCGGCGAACGAATCATCTCCTCCATGTCTGCTGTGACGGGCGGTGCATCCTGCACCTTGATACGGTGATTGCCTATCGCGATAACGTCGTCATCGCGCAGAATCGTCTTGCGGGTGACCACCGAGTTGACGGTAAGGCCGTTGGAACTGTTCAGATCCAGCAACACCAGCGCATCGGAATACAACAGGAAGATGGCATGCACCTTGCTGACAAAGTCATCTTCGATGATGACATCGGCAAAGTCGGACCGGCCAAGAAGAACCTTGTTGCCGGTGAATACATATTCGGAGATCACCTTGCCGTTCTTGCTGATAGTCAGGCTTGGCGGCACGCGGCTGGATGTCTCGGCAACATCGAGCACGGGCAGGTTGGTTGCAGAAGCATCCCGGGTTTTTTCCGTTGCACCGTAGGTATCAACAACGCTCAGCGGAAAGCCCGATGAGCGCTTGATAGCTTCGAGTGCAAACAGGTTCAGCATCCCTGGCCAGCCACCGGACTGCTCACGTAGCCGATCACAGACATCGAACGGGAAGATCGTGTCGGCACGGTCGCAGCCGGCCGCTTGCAGTCGCGCGTGCAGGTAGATCATTGTTTCCTTCGACGACAGCGGCGCCATCGTGAACACACCGGGGTCGCGCTTCGAAAAATTCTTTAATCCGTCCGAATCGATCAGGTTTTGCAATGCACGCGTGCCGCCCAGAATGAAACGCACTGCAAAACGCGTATCGATTTCGACGCCGGCCAGGATATTCAGGATACCCAGCGTACTGGGATACATGCGGTCGACATTGTCGACAATAATGACGGGCGGCCGCCAGGAGTGCGCCTGTTCGACAACGATCTGCCGGACCTCGCGAATCAGTTGCTCATCGGACGAACCGCTCGGCTGGCTGCCCAGCTGCTGCAGGGTGCGCACCAGGAACTGTTGCGGATCCAGCTCCCGCCCGTCCAGCAACACAACATCGGTGTCGGTGGACAGGTGCAAGGAGAACTTGCGCAGGATCGTGGTCTTGCCGGCGCCGTCGGATCCGAGCAACAGGCTGATACCGCCGGCATCCTGCAGGGCGGACTCGACCGCCTTCAGTGCATCCAGGTGCGATCGATACTTTACCGTTGTCAGCGTATCGGCCTCGGTGCCAAACGCCTTTTCCCCTAGCGCCAGATGTTCTGCCTGCATTGCCCGTTTCGCCAAGTGTGCCCAATAGAAGTATTCCTCTATATACACGCCTCGCGGACCGCAAGTTGCATAATGCGGCCGCGAATGTTGCGAACTGTGAAACGGTTCTCGAATTGAGGCCGTTTTCAAAGCCGGGATTTGACGATTTCCCCGCCCTTCATGATCAATGCCAGATTCATGTCCGGATCGGTCAGAACGGAGATATCCTCGAGCGGTTCGCCGTCAATCAGGACAAGGTCCGCAAGCCAGCCCTCGCGGATTTCGCCAAAATTGCCGTGCCGATTCAGCTTGCCGGCCATGCGGATGACCCTGGCACTCTCGGACGTTGCCTGCACCAGTATCTCAGCCGGCGTCCAGTACTCGGCCCGCTCGGTAAACTCCCTCGTCAACAGCGGGTACATGCCGGAAATCAGGTCCGTCGAAAACCCCGTGGTGATGTCGTACTTCTTGATCAGCCGGATCAGGTTCTCCTGCCCTTCGAGCACAACGGCCAGCTTGTCGAGATTGGTTGCCGAGACACCAGGCAGGTTCTGTAACTCGCGATAAACCAGCAACTGGGTGCTGATCACCACGTCATTGTCCTTGACAAATTTTGCAGTCGCATCGTCGATCAACAAGCCATGCTCGATGCAGCGGACGCCGTTCTCAACCAGGCGTCGTACCGCCTCGCTGGTGTAGGCATGCGCCAGCACGTAGGTGCCGAAATCACCCGCCGCCTGCACGGCGGCACGAATTTCCGCCGGTGACGGTTGCAGCGAATGGATCGGGTCAAACTCGGACATGACCCCGCCGCCACCCATGATTTTGATTTGCGTCGCGCCGAAACGCAGGTTTTCCCTGGCGGCTGCGAGGTGCCTGTCAACGCCGTCGACCAGCACCGACGTGCCATCGTACAGGTACGGGTTGCCGCCGGTGAGTGTCGGATTCCCGTCAGTACTGTTGCGCCAGTCGCCGTGCCCCGCTGTTTGCGAGATATAGGCACCGGACGGGAACACGCGCGGTCCCGGGATATCCCCCGAGTCGATTGCCCGGCCAAAGTGCGGATGAGTACCGCCAGCATCGCGAACACTCGTAAAGCCGCTGTCGAGGTAATGCTGCGCCACTTTGGCCGCGTAGACGTTCTGCAGTGTCGAATAGGCATCGAAGTGCTGCCCGGGAACATGCGCCGCCAGGTGCACGTGCAGGTCAATGAAACCCGGCGACAGCACGCGATTGCCGCCATCGAGGACGGTTGTGTTCTCGCGCGCCTCGATCGGTTCACTCGACACCTCGGCGATGATGCCGTCCTGCACAAGCACGTGACCGGACGTCAGCCTCGTATCGACCCCGTTGAATATCCGTACGTTTTCGATCAGCACATCGTTTGCGCCGGCATTCATCGCCAGTGCCAGCAGCCCGGCAATTTGTATCAGTTTCTTCACTACTCTCCCCCGTAAATTTCCTTCATTAACGGTCCCATCCTGCGCATACCGACGATCGCCATTGTCGTCAGCATGCCAGCCATCATTGCACCCGTCACACCACAGGTCAGCGTATCCTGGCCAGTGAGCCACAAGCCGGGAATGCGCGTGCGCGGGCCCAGCCAGTCCTGCTTCAGGCGGTCCGCCGTGTGTTCGAGCCCGTACAGCTCACCTTGCTGGTAACCGGAAAACCAGTTGGTCGACTGAGGCGTCGACACCTCGTAGTAGTCCACCCTGCCACGCAACTGCGGCAATTTTTCATACAGATGCTCCATCAGTCGCTCGCCGAGTGCCGCTTTGAATGCCTCGTAGTCTTCGCCACGCTTGCCCCAGGTTGTATCGTCCCAGGCGGCGAACCACGCGTACGGCGCCGGCGCGACGATTTCGATAGTAGCCGTGCCCGGATGCCGGTTCTCATAATCCGGGTCCTTGGCCGACGGGAAGGAAATGTAGACGACCGGAAACTCGGCATTCGGGTCGGCCACGAACTTTTCAACGGCGGCGTCGTAGTCGTTGTCCGGGTAAATCCAGAAATTGGTCTTCGGCAGCCCCAGTTCAGCGGCCGTCTGCCGGAGGCCGACGTAAATGCCAAGGTGCGCGAAACTCGGGCCAACCTTCGGCAGATCCTGACTGTAGCCGAACTTTGCTACCACCCCAGCCGGCAGCAAGTCACCGAATGTATTCGCAATACCGGCCGACGAAATCACGCACTCGCACTCGATGATGTGGCCGTCCGCCATCTCGACGCCGGTCACCCTGCCTGCCTCTGCCAGGATTTTCGTTACCCTGGCATAGGTAAAGACCTCGCCGCCGGCTTTCCGGATCCTCGGAATAATACTCTCGGCGATCTTCCAGCTACCGCCAACCGGGTAGTAACCGCCGTACAGGTAGTGGCGTGCAATCATCGCATGCACGAGGAAAGACGACTGCTTCGGCGGCAGCCCCATGTCGCCCCATTGCCCGCACAAGGTCGCGATGAGGTCCTGGTTATCCGTCAGTTCACTCAGCACCGCGTAGGTATTCCGGTACAGGTACTTCGGCTTTTTCAGTGACATGAAGGGAGCAGCGAGCTTCTGCTGCCAGGGCTTCAGGACCTTGTCCATCGCATGCGCTGACAGCCCACCGCTGACCTGGCTCAGTAGCTCCATGTAGCGGTCGATCGCCGCCTCTTCATCCGGGAATTGCCGCAACAGGTTGTCGCGAAAGGCCTGTTTGCCCGCCACGGCATTAAAGACCTTGTCGCCAATGTAAAAGCGATCGTACTCCGCTGCCATCGGCGACCACTGCAGCTTGCCGTCCGACAGGAAGTCGAACATCTTGCGCGTGCGCGTGGCGGTGCCGACGTCGCCTATGTAGTGCACGCCAACATCCCACTCGTAGCCATTGCGTTCGTAGGAGTGGGTGTAGCCACCAGCCGTATAGTGCTGCTCGAGCACGCAAACCTTCCAACCCAGCTCGGACAACAGGGCCGCGCTCGTCAGGCCGCCCATGCCGGACCCGATAACGACAGCGTCGTAGTCTTGCGCCAATCGTTTCGGCCGGTAACGATAGCCAATGCGCAGTGTCGACGGTTTCATGCGCGGATAATAAAACAGCCCGCTTGCGCGGGCTGTATTTTTTCGCGGGTTATTCTCGAATCAGTCGTCATCATCCTGCGGTGTCGAAATGTCAGGATCATGCACCCAGATCGTATGATCGGAGTCGGCAAAGCCGCTACTGAAGTCGGCGAAAACCGCATCGGCTTCTTCCTGCCCGATTTCCTCGACAATGAACTCGTAGAAACTCGGTTCGGGTGGTTCCATGGCCGCATAATTCTCATAGGACGAGACCAGGGAAATTTCTGCGTCGCCGATTTCCCGCGAAAACCACAGCCAGTTGATCTCGCCGTCAGCCCAGTCTCCATCCAGTGCCAGTTGGCTGATTCTAGCTCGGGCTTCGCGAACCTCGGGCCCCGCTCCTTCTTTCACCTTCCACGTCGTGACCGAGTAGTACGGGCCATTGGTTCCCTCGTCCGGCCAGTGGCTGTTCTCGATGTCGGCACGCTCCAGGTAGTGATGCAGATGATCGACATACTGTGCGACGTTTGCTGCGAAATGCTCGCGCAGGCCCAGTTCCTCAGTCTCGGCGGCATGCGTGTCCAGGTCGGCCCAGTTGAAACAACAGGATCTGAATGCTACCGGTTTCATGTTGTGGCCCGCCGCCACCCGGTAGGCGTTCCAGGCCCGCGACTCGCCCGCATCCTTGCGAAACTTCAGGTGCGTGGCCACGGCTGCGTTGAACTCGTCGTCCATGCCAGGCTTGACCACCATTACCCAGACATCCGACAACGGCGGCACTGCGTCGGCATCGTCGTCCTGGGCGAGCGCGCCGAACGGCAGTACAGTCATCGCGAGGCCGGCAATGCTGGCCAGGATTGCTGTTTTTTTCATGTTTTTCCTCCCCTTATGTCTTCTGGAGTATAGACGAATCCAATGAATTCGCCGGAATAAGGATCGCTTACAAACGAAAATGGTTCTTTGCAAACAAATACTAAGGGATAATCCGAACCCTCGGCACCGACGGCAGTCTCATAACAGACCATTCCGGGGCCGGCGCTCTTGGGGAAACCAGTGAAAGTCACCAATCTCGCACTATCGAATCCGGTTGCCGTGATCGCGGCCGTCCTGTTGATCGTCCTGATGGGCACGGTGGCAATGGTCAGCCTGCCGATCCAGATGATTCCGAACGTCGAGCGGTCATTCATCCAGATCAATACGGGCTGGCGTGCCGCTGCACCTGAAGAAGTGGAGTCGGAGATCATCGAGCCGCAGGAAGACGTGTTACGCGGCATTCCCGGCCTCGAGAAGATGGAGTCGTCGGCGAATCGTGGCCGGGCCAATATCAACCTGATGTTTGCCGTCGGTACGGACCTGCAGCGTTCGCTGATCGAAGTGATCAACCGGCTGAACCAGGTACCGCGCTACCCCAACGATGTCACCGAACCTCGCATTTATGCCGGACAGGACCAGTTCGGCGCACAAATTGCGTGGTTCTCGCTGTACCGGGCGCCGGGCAATACCCGGCCGATGCCAAGTTATGCCGACTTTGTTCGCGAAGTCGTGCAGGCGCGCATCGAGCGCGTGTCCGGTGTATCCAACTCCAATGCCTACGGCGGACGCGAAAACGAGGTCCGCATCACCTTCGACCCCTACGAAGCCGCCGCGCTCGGCGTCGATATTCCGACCCTGGCCGGCCTGACCGGCAACAACAACGATACGTCGGGCGGCTTCAGTGACGTTGGCCGGCGCCAGTACACGCTGCGCTACGCGGGCAAGTATGACCTGCACGAATTCGGCGACATGGTGCTGGATTGGCGCGGCGGCAATCCGGTACGCCTGCGCGATATCGCCACAGTCGAAATCACGATGCGGGATGCCAATGGCTTCATGACACAAAATGGCGAGGAGTCCATCGCGTTCGATGCCCAGGTGGAGCAAGGCGTCAACGTGCTCGAAGTGATGGAAGACCTGAAAGCCGCGGTCAAGGAGCTCGAGGAAGGGCCGCTCAAACGCGAAGGCCTGCTGATTCGGCAGGCCTACGACGAATCCACCTATATCGAGGATTCGATAGCGATGCTGCGCACCAACCTGCTGCTGGGCATCGGTCTCGCCGTCACGATTCTCTGGTGGTTCATGCGGCGTTTCCGCGCCACGTTTATCGTCGCGCTGGCAATTCCGGTCTCACTGCTGGCCGGCTTTGTCGTTATGCAGATTACCGGCCGCACACTGAACATGATCTCGCTCGCCGGCCTCGCCTTCGCCACCGGCATGGTGCTGGACGCTGCGATTGTCGTGCTCGAGAACATCGTGCGATTGCGGGAAAAAGGCATGGATGCCGCCGAAGCAGCGGCCGAGGGCAGCAACCAGGTCTGGGCGGCACTGATGGCGTCGACCGCCACGACCGTCGTGATTTTCCTGCCCATACTGTTCCTGAAGGACGTCTCCGGGCAGCTGTTTGCAGACCTGGCCCTCGTTATCTCGGTCGCTGTCACGGCGTCCCTGTTGATCGCCATTTCGATCATCCCGACGGCAGCGGCGAAATGGCTGCACGGCGTCAAGCTGCACGACCCGCATGCGGACTGGTGGGAAAAGCTGACTGGCAAAATCATGCGCATCACTGATGGCAGGAACACGCGGCGCGGCCTGATCGGTGGCATGTTCGCGACGGCGACGGTGCTGACCTGGCTCCTGTTGCCACCCGCCAACTACCTGCCGGAAGGTAAACAGGGCTGGATATTCGCCTTTATCATGCAGCCACCGGGCCAGAGCGTTTCATCCGCCCGGACCGAATTCGGCGACCCAGTGATCGAACGCATCCGGCCATACCTCGAAGAAGGGCACGAACTGCAGGTCAACAGCTTCTTTATGGGCGTGTTCGGCACCTTCGCATTCGCAGGGGCCGGCATGGTTGACCCGGACGATGCCGATGCAATGGTCAACAAGCTGAATACGGAAATCCTGGCGGGATTCCCGGATGTCATGGCCTTTGCCAACCAATGGGGCATCTTCGATCGCCTCGGTGGCGGCAGTAACATCGAACTCAACATCCAGAGCCGTGACATGGACTCCATGCTGGAGGCCGCGGTAACCGGCATGGGACTGGTCGGGCAGCATTTGCCAGGCGCACAGGCGCGACCAGTGCCCGGCGTGGATTTCTCGGAACCCGAACTGCGTTTCAACCCCGACGAGCGTCGCATCACCGAGGCCGGCTGGACGCGGCAACAGGTCTCGACCGTGGTGCGAGCGCTGGGTGACGGCGTTTATGTCGGCGACTATTTCGACGGCGACAATCGCATGGACATCATCCTCCGGGCACCGGAATGGAGCAGCCCTGAACAGCTGGCCGCGACCCCGGTCGCGACACCGCTCGGCGGCATCCAGCCGATCGGACAACTTGTGAGCATGGAACGCACTGCCGGCCCGAACCAGATTCGCCGCGTTGACCGGCGCCGGGCCGTCACGCTCGCCATTACGCCGCCACCGGACATGCCGCTGGAGACGGCGATCGAAATCCTGCAGCAAAACGTCGAGCCGACGCTGCTGCAAATGTTGCCGGATGACGGCGAGATCAGCTACCACGGCAGTGCGGACGACCTCGACATTGCGCTCGGCAACATGTCTCGCAGCTTCATACTCGCCATTATCGTCCTGTACCTGCTGATGAGTGGCCTGTTCCGGTCCTTCATCGACAGCGCACTGGTGGTTGCCGCCCTGCCGCTGGCAACTGTTGGCGGCGTTGCCCTGCTACGCATTATGAACTTGCCAATGGACCTGCTGACGATGATTGGATTCATCACCTTGCTCGGCCTGGTGGTGAACAACGCAATCCTGCTCGTGCACCAGACACGCACGGCCGAGCGCGAGGGGCTGGACCGTCGCTCGTCGGTCGAACAGGCTGTGCGTCGCCGGCTGCGGCCAATCCTGATGAGTACGATGACCAGCCTGTTCGGTATGTTGCCGCTGCTGCTGATTCCCGGTCCCGGTTCCGAGGTTTACCAGGGGCTGGCCGCCGTAATTGTCGGTGGCATGTCGGTCAGCACTGTGTTCACATTGATTTTCCTGCCGAGCCTGTTACGCCTCGGCGAAACGAGTGTAGCCGGCGACCGTGCAACACAGTCGGCTGCATCGCCGTCACCCGTTAGTCCCTAGACCCAGAGTCCTGCCCATGTTGTCGATTCGCAATCTGTTCCTGGCATCGTTTGCTGCAAGCTGCAGCCTCCCCGTATTTGCGCAGGGCATGGGCCCGGCTGCCGTCGTCATTTCCGACGTGGAATACCGGGAACTCGCACCGTCAGTCGACGTACCAGGCACCGTTGTCAGCCGGTATGACTCGAGCCTGGCATCCGAACTGGCTGCCAAGCTCGTCTGGATTGCCGAGATCGGCACGGTCGTCAGCAAGGACGAAGTCATTGCGCGCATGGAAGACGTCACCTACCGTCTGCTCGAGGCAGAAGCCGAGGGTCGCGTCGAGCGCGAAAAAGCACGGGTGAAGTTCCTGATGTCCGAGCGCGAGCGACTCTCCAGCCTTGCGGCGAACAATCTGTCGGCGCGCAGCCAGCTGGAACAGAACGAGTCGGATCTCGCGGTAGCGCAGAGCGACCAGCGCATAGCCGAGGCGCAGCTCGGACTTGCCAGGGTGCAAATGCACATCACGCAAATTCGCGCACCGTTTGACGGCATCATTACCGAGCGGCTGCGCAACGTCGGCGAACGCCTGAACGTTGCGGACGAAGTCATTCGCATTGTCGACCCGAAAGCGCTGGAAGTCGTTGCGCGGGCGCCACTCAGCACCGTGCATTACATCAAGCAGAATGCCGTGCTGGCCGTACGCAATGATTACCAGGAAGACCAGGCATCGGTGCGGGTGATCGTGCCCTTCGGCAATCCGCAGTCACACATGTTCGAAGTACGCCTCGATGTCGACCCGGAGCACTGGACAGTCGGCGAAAGCGTGCGCCTGTCGATGCCAACGGCTGATGTCAAGAAGGTTCTGGCGGTACCGCGTGACGCGCTGGTGCTGCGGCGCAACGGCACGTCTGTCTTCAAGGTGAAGCAGGACAATACCGTGGAACAGATCAGCGTCATTACCGGACTCGGCGACGGCAGCCATATCGAGGTCATCGGCGAACTCGCCGAAGGCGACCAGGTCGTGACCCGCGGTGCCGAACGGCTGAGCCCGGGAATGGAAGTGCGTAGTACGACCTAGATTCCGGGGCCGGAGCGGCCAGGATCAAGGGTTCGCGACCATTCCCGCCAATTGCCGACTCAGCTTCTCACGCCCCCCGCGCGCGTTCATGTGGTTGACGTCGAGAAAGTCACGCGGTTCCAGTTCGAAGTCGGTCCACGGCAGGACATCGATTTTCAGCTCCTTGCCAATCAATGCAAGCTGGTTGTCCAGTGCGGGGCCACCCGCCTCGCCGCGAATTTCGTCCGTCATTTCGCTGTCGACCGGGTGGATGAAGCACACCATGCGATCGCAAACAGCTTGCAGCGCGCGGCCACCCTCGAGCCAGTGCCGCATCGCACCGGCATCGAACTCGATATCGCCAAGATAGGCCGCAGCAATCACCCGGTCTCGTTTGCGTGCCCAGTTCGGCTTGCGGCCTTTCTGTTGCACCTTTTCCGACGGGCTCCACGCACCCTGTTTTTCGGCCAGCCACTGAAACTCGATACTGGTATTGGCACCACGCAGCGGTACAACACCGCCGTTGAAAAAATCCGGGCCAAGGTTGATATCGCCACTGGGCGGCGCTGTGCTGACGTGCATCGGGTCGAACTCGTAGATGATCAACGGCACCCGCAGTTGCCGCGCCGCGCACTGTTCGCTGATGAAGCGGCACATCATTTCCATACCACCTGCACTCACCGCCGGGAAGCCGGCATTCAACACGGTCCGGTCTTTACCGAACTCGTCGGGACAAATCGCTCGAAACGTGCCGGACGAACCGACGGCCAGGATGTCCGGCGCGCCGTGCTCAGCCAGGTAGCCAGGAAAACGTTCAATGAATTGCAATGCACGGTTGGCGCGCGGTTTCTTGATAATGCGCGGGATGCCGAAGAAACGCCGGAACCGGTCCATCACCGTCAGGGCGTTGTCGTCGACATCTTCCGTTGCCAGTCGGTTGGTTTTGCCCTGTGCTTCCGCAACGATCTCGTCGAATGACATTTCCGCCAGCAGGATCACGGACTCCTGGTCCAGAGACAGGCCCAGCGTGCGTTCGATCTCGGTCGTGACGCTGACGAATGCCAGCGAGTCCATGCCAGCATCAAACAAGTTCTTCGCCCGCAGAATTTGCTGGGTACCGAGCAGCGGCGCAAAGGCATTGATGGCGGACATCAGCGCTTTCGCCTCCGCCGACGGCGCCACATAGTCATCGCCATGCTGCGTGACCTCCTGCAGCAACTCGCCAAGGGCTCGGCGGTCCATCTTGCCACTGGCGTTCTTCGGAAACTCCGGAACACAGAAAACCATCGACGGCACCATGTACTCAGGGAGCTGTGCTTGCAGCGACTGCTTGATCGCCGCGGTTTCCACGGCAGCCGTTTCGAGTGCAGCAACAACAGTCGTCGCAATCTCCGCGCCGGCCGGCCACGCCAGCGCGACCGAGTTGAGCCCGCCCGATGCCCTGCGCATAGCGGATTCGATCTCCCCCAGTTCGATCCTGTAACCGCGAACCTTGACCTGGTTGTCGACGCGACCGAGAAACCGCACGTTGCCGTCCTCGCCAAGTGCGGCGCGGTCGCCGGTTCGGTAGGCGGCCTTGCCGTCCGGCAGGGTTATGAAGCTCGCCGCGGTTTTATCCGGGTCATTCAGGTATCCGGACGCAAGCTGTTTGCCGGCCAGCAGCAATTCTTCGTCTCGAATGATCAGCTCCATGCCCGGGAACGCCTTGCCGATCGGCACCGTGTCGTCCGGGATGGCCGCATCGGTGAGCCGAAAACGCGAACAGGCAATTGTCGCCTCGGTTGGTCCATACCAGTTCTCGACAACAGAGTTCGGCGCAGCCGCAGCCCATTCTTTCGCAACCAGCGTTGGCAATGCCTCACCGCAGAACAGGCTGTGCCGCAGTTTGGGAAAAGCCCCCGGCGCAAGATCTTCCTGCAACCGCATCTGGTAGGCCAGCGACGGCACGGAAAACCAGCAACTGATGTCTTCGTCGATGACATAGGCAGACGGCATACGCAGTTGCTTCTCGGATGGCACAACCAGCGTGGCGCCATTTTCCCAACAGATAAAAAGATCGTGTACCGACAGATCGAAAGTCAGGTCGAATGTTTGCGAGAAACGGTCCTCTGGCCGCGGGTCCACCAACGGCCCGGCCGCGGCGAGGTAAGCCTCGAGCTGCGCATTCTGTATCGGCACGCCCTTGGGGTTACCGGTGCTGCCCGATGTGAACAGGATATAGGCGAGATCCTCCAGGGACGATGCGCGCTGCAGTGTTTCGAACGCCCCGTTAGCGGGCGCATCCAGGTCGAAGTCGGATCGCCGCTCACCGCAATCGATGATCCCGGGCCGAGTTCCGTCGCTGGCCACCAGTGCCAGGATGTCCTGCAACTTTTGCGCGGCCCGCCGGCCGCAGATCACACGCCCGGCACCCGAGTTTTCAAGGATCGTCGCATTGCGCTGGCACGGATGATTGACGTTCAGCGGCACATACGCGTGGCCAGCCAGCCGCGCTGCCAGGATTCCTGCATAGGAAGACACGTGCCGCTGCGCCATGACGGCAGTAACAGGTTGCGCACCGCTGTCATTCCCTGGCCCGAATCCACTCGCAATCTGGCTGGCGGCCGCGAGCAACTCCGAATAGGACCAGGACTCCGCATCGATGACCAGCGCCGTCCTGTCCGGAAAAGCCCGGGCGATC
>JAUIDP010000025.1 GCA_030429005.1 Gammaproteobacteria bacterium
TGGCGGGGCGGCATCTGCAGACACGTCCGGCAGCGGCAGCGGTTCGGCCTCTGGTTGCGGTTCCGGAGTCACTTCAGGTTCGGCCCTGGCTTGCGGTTCGCATGCCGGCACCGCCTCGACCGCGGCTGTTGCAATCGGCTCGGGAGCAGGCTGAGGCTCAATACCCGGTGCAATTTCTGCTACCGTTTCGGGCTCCGGTGCGGGCTCGGGTTGCGGCTGAAGATCGGCAACGCGGTGGCTTCCGGTCAGACCGAATTCTTCGCTCGCGACTCGTTCGACCAGGTCAACCCCGACCTGCCCGAGATCCTGCTCGGCCGCAGCATCCAGCGCCGCGGTCACCAGGTTATTAATCATGCGCGGAACGCCGCCACTGAGACTGTGCAGCGTGGCGTAGCAGTCTTCTCTGAAAATCGTATCGAACTCCTGGCCCGCCAGGCGAAATGAATGCTTCAGGTAGCCGCGCATTTCGCTTTCTGTCTGTGCGTCGAGCTTCTGCCGGGCGCGGATGCGCTGCTTGATACGAGCCAGCCGCGGGTCGCGCAGGAAGTCACCCAGGCTTTCGTCTCCCAGCAGGACCAGGTTGGCGCCGCCGGACACGCCGGCATCCGCGGATGTCACCGCTTCGAGCTCAGTGAGAGCATCGAAGCCGACTCGGGTTGCGTCTTCAACCAGGATGAAGACCCGCGTTTTCTGCTCTGCGTATTGCTGCAGTACGCGCCGAAAAGTCGCGAAACGATGCACGGTGCTCTTTGGCAACTGGCGGACACCGAGGCCGGCCAGCAGCAGTTCAAGCACTTCGTCATGGCCGAACTGGATGCGGCCGATCGTGACGATAACGTGAAACTCGGCGGCGCCCTCCAGTGCGCGCCGCGCGATAGTGGTTTTGCCGCAGCCGACAGGCCCGGAAACCGTCACGACAGCATCTTCGACTGCCAGTGCTTTCTTGATCGCGGCCATCGTCGAGGCGACCTGCGGGGCGACAAACACGTCCGTTCCTGCGGCGATTGCAGCGAACGGTTCCTTGCTGAGGCGAAAATGTGATTTGTAGTCGGTCATTACCGGCAGTTTGTCGCCAAACACGGCCGAATACATGGAGTTAAGTCACAAAAAAGCAGTTTTTATGTCATTTGCAGGCTGATGGAACAAATGCCTGCAATCGGGCTCAAAAAGCTTCAAAATACTGGGCCACAACGATTTTCCCGGGAAGTCTTGAATGAAGCGCAAAACAAAGCGCATATTGCTCGTACTCGGCATTTTCGCCGGGTCGATCGTCGCGACCGGCGCATTGATGCAGATGCGTCCGGAACAACCCAAAAAGGAGCTCGAGAATCTCGACCCGCTGGTCGAGGTTGTCGAGTTGCAGCAGTCGACCGAGAACTTTGAAATCCTCAGCCAGGGCACCGTCCGTGCCCGCACGCAGACAGTCCTGAGCGCTGAAATTTCCGGTGCAATCGTCAGGATATCGCCAAAGTTCGTCGCTGGCGGCGTGTTTGCTGCAAACGAGGTGCTGCTGGAGATTGACCCGAGCAACTACACGGTTGCCGTGGATCGTGCCGAAGCGCTGGTGGCGCAGCGCCAGATCGAGTTCGACGGCGCCAAAAAGTTGCGCAGCCAGGGCTACCGGGCAGAAGCGGAGCTGGCATCTGCGGCGGCCGCGCTGGCGTCCGCCAAAGCCGATCTGGTCAATGCTCAGCGCAACCTGGAGCGTACCCGGATTCGATTGCCTTACGAGGGCATCGTGCGTTCCAAGGACGCGGACCTCGGGCAGTTCGTTAACCCCGGCACCCAGCTCGGCGTGACCTTTGCCACGGACCGGGCCGAGGTGCGACTGCCGCTGACGGACCAGGACCTGGCGTTTGTGGATCTGCCGGATGCGGCGGCGATGAGCAGTGCCGGCCGGGTGGATGGGCCGGCGGTCACATTGCGGGCCGTGCAGCGCGGCGAGCTGACGGAATGGCCGGCATACATCGTACGCTCGGAAGGTGTGGTCGATGAGCGCAGCCGCGTGACCTACGTGGTTGCACAGGTTGATGATCCGTACAGCCGGCATCATGAAGGCCCTGCGTTACCAATGGGCACGTTTGTCTCGGCCCGGATTGCCGGGTCTAAACCGGTCGACCTGATTCGCGTGCCGCGTGCCGCGTTGCGCGGTTCAGATCAATTGCTGTTCGTAACCGACGAGAACACGATCGAGATTCGGTCCGTGGACGTACTGCGTTCCGACGCACAATTTGCCTACATCAGCGGCGGGGCGAGACCCGGCGAGCGGATTACAACAACTGTCATCCAGGCGCCGACCAACGGAATGGCCGTACGCACGGAAGCGTCGGGGCCGGACGACGAGGACGACAACGTCATAGCAAGCACCGGGGAATAGCAATGTCGAACGCAGAACCTGCAGACGAAAGAGGCCTGATCGCCTGGTTCGCGCGCAATCATGTCGCCGCCAATCTGCTGATGCTGTTCATTGTCGTGGCCGGGCTGATCTCCGCGTTTACGATTCGCAAACAGACGACCCCGGACTTCGAACTGAACATGATCCAGGTCCAGGTCCAGTACCGTGGCGCGGCCCCTCAGGAGGTTGAGGAAGGCGTTGTCGTCAAGGTCGAAGAGGCGGTCCAGGACGTAAAGGGCCTGACCGAAATTCGTTCCCGATCCCGCGAAGGTGTGGGCTCCGTGACACTGGAGGTATCACAGGACGCGGACCTGAACGAGGTCCTGACCGAGGTCAAGACACGAGTCGATGCTATCTCGACCTTTCCGGGACAAACGGAAAAACCCGTTATCTACAAGGTCGAGGCCAACACGCCGGTCATCTTCGTCGCGATACACGGCGGCATTGATGACTACTCGCGCAAGCTGCTTGCGCAGGATATTCGCGACGACCTGCTCGCAAAACCCGAGATCAGCCAGATCGATTTTTATGGCGATCGTGCTTTCGAGATCAGTGTCGAGGTGTCAGAGCATGTGTTGCGCCAGTACGGACTGACGATGTCCGAAGTGTCCCAGGCGATTCGCCTGTCTTCGATTGACATGCCGGGCGGAACGATCAAGACAGCGGGCGGCGATATCCTGCTGCGCACAGAAGGGCAGGTCTATACCGGGGCCGAGTATGCCGACCTGGTCCTGCGCACTTACCCGGATGGCACCCGGCTGACGCTGGGCGACATCGCCAATATTGACGATGGCTTCGAAGAAACGCAGGGTTTCGGCCGGTTCGACGGCGACTCCACCGCGACGCTGAACGTGCTGGCGAGCGGCCAGCAGAATGAACTGCAAACGGCGGCGGTGGTGAAAGCCTACGTGGAGGAGCGACGCAAGACGCTGCCGGCAGGCGTGGAGATTGACCTTTGGGTCGATCGTTCTCACTACCTGAAAGGCCGGCTCGACATGATGTTGAAGAACATGTGGCAAGGCGCGCTGCTCGTCTTCCTCGTGCTGTCGCTGTTCCTGCGTATGAAAGTAGCGGCCTGGGTAATTATCGGTATCCCGATTACTTTTCTCGGGGCCCTGTTCCTGATGCCGCACGGCCCTTGGCCGGTGACGATCAATATGATCAGCCTGTTCGGCTTTATCGTCGTGCTCGGCATCGTCGTCGACGATGCGATTATTATTGGCGAGAGTATTTACACGGAGATTCGTGCCGAAGGGCACACGGTCGACAACGTCATCAAGGGCGCGAAAAAAGTCGCGCTGCCGGCGACCTTCGGTGTGCTGACGACAATCGCCGCGTTCGCGCCGATGCTGTTTGTCGGCGGTATTGCCGGGTCGTTCTTCGAAGCGATGGGCATGGTCGTCATCCTCTGCCTGCTGTTCTCGCTGGTGGAGTCAAAGCTGATTCTGCCCGCGCATCTTGTCCACGCAAATATCAAACCGGTGGACGAGGACGACCTCTTCAATCCGCAACGACGGATTACTGCCTGGGAAAAAGTGCCGCGCTTCTTCCAGAAAATCCAGCGACATACCCAGCACGGACTGCACCGGTTGATTCACAATCGCTACCAGCCGATGCTCGAGAAAGCCATCGACAACAGCGGGGTCACCGTCACGTCGTTTATTGGCGTGCTGATACTGACTTTCGGCGTACTTGGCAGCGGCATGGTCCGGACCGTCCTCTTCCCCGAAGTTCCCGGTGACTTCATCCGCATGGAGTTGCAGATGGAAAGTGGCACGGCGCCGGAAGTCCGCAATGCGGCTTTGCAGAAGATCGAAAGGGCGATCCTTGACCTCGACGACGAGTACATCGCCGAAAACCCGGACCTGCCGCCGATGATCAGCCATATCGGGTCGTTCTCGCAAGGCGATACCGGCGCGATAGCGTTCGTCGAGTTGCCGATGGTCGAGGGGCGGCCCCTGCAGGTTTCGGATATTGCCAATCTCTGGCGTGAACGCGTCGGGGAAATTCCGGGCGTCCGGGAGCTGACGTTCTCGGACGGCGACAATTTCGGCGGCGGCCCGCCACTGAGCTTTCGCCTGAGCGGCGACAATTACCAGGCCCTGGAAGACGCGGCGAGCGAGCTGGAGCAGCATCTGTCGGCCTATGAAGGTGTGTTTGATATTCGCAACAGCGGCGAGAGCGGCGCACAGGAGATCAAGCTCACGATCAAACCGGAAGCAGAAGCGCTCGGCCTGACCCAGGCGTCGCTCGGGCAGCAGGTGCGCCAGGCGTTCTACGGCGAAGAGGCCCAGCGCATCCAGCGCGGCAAGGATGAACTGCGCGTGATGGTCCGCTATCCGAAGGAAGACCGGCGCTCGATTGCGGACCTGGAAAACATGCGTATTCGTACGCCGACAGGCGACGAGGTGCCGTTCGAGTCGGTTGCGGATCTTTCATTCGGCACCAGCTATTCCAGTATTGCGCGCCTCGACCGGGCGCGAACGATCACCGTTTCCGCGGACATTGATCCCGAAGTCGCGGAGCCGGGCAAGATTGCCAGCGAAATTTCCAGCGACTATATCCCGGGCTTGCTGTCCCGTCACTCGGGTGTCAGTTACGGGCTTGAGGGCAGCAGCAAGGAAGAGCAGGAACTGGTGCGAAATATCCAGGTCGCATCGATTGCCGCCCTGTTCCTGATTTATGCGCTGATCGCTATTCCGCTAAGGTCCTACGGGCAACCGCTGGTCATCATGTCCGTCATTCCGTTCGGCATCGTTGGTGCTGTCATCGGCCACCTGGTCATGGGCCAGGCGCTGAGCATGTTCTCGCTGTTTGGCCTGATAGCACTCTCCGGTGTCGTCGTGAACGACAGCCTGATCATGGTCGATTTCATCAACAAGGCGCGGCGCACCGGGATGCCGGTCAAGGATGCGGTCATCCAGTCGGGTACGCGGCGCTTCCGGGCAATCATCCTGACATCGTTCACGACGGCTGCCGGGCTGATGCCGATCATGCTGGAAAGCAGTGTCCAGGCCCAGTACGTAATCCCGATGGCGATCTCCCTGAGTTTCGGCATCCTGTTCGCGACCTTTATCACGTTGTTCCTGGTGCCGTGCCTGTATGTGCTGACACGCGGCTTCAAGCTCTGGATCCTGGACCGCGAGGACCCGGTACCGGCTGAGCCGGCACTCGGCTACACGGTACGCGACTGACGGTAAAAGCGTTCGACAAAAAAAGGGGTCAGAGCCGTTGGCTCTGACCCCGTTCGGTTTGCTGCTGTCCTACTTGTTTTCCTTGCGTTCGCGCGCTTCCTTGATGACCTCGTCCGCTACATTTTGCGGGCAGGGCGCGTAGTGCGAGAACTCCATCGAGAACTGGCCGCGACCGGAGGTCAGCGTGCGCAGGTGGCCGATGTAACCGAACATGTCGGCCAGCGGTGCGTCCGCCTTGACGCGCACGCCGGTGGGACCGGCATCCTGCGACTTGATCATGCCGCGGCGGCGGTTCAGGTCACCGATGACATCGCCGACGTTGTCTTCAGGCGTGAACACGTCCACTTTCATGATCGGTTCCAGCAGTTGCGGGCCGGCTTTCGGCACGGTCTGGCGATATGCCGCCCTGGTTGCGATCTCAAACGCCAGCGCCGATGAGTCGACCGCGTGGAATGCGCCGTCCAGCAACGTGAACTTGACATCCAGCAGCGGATAGCCGGCAAGCGTGCCTTCCTGCATGCAGGACTCGAAGGCTTTCTCGATGGCGCCCCAGTATTCGCGGGGCACGTTTCCGCCGGTTACCAGCGACTCGAATTCGTAGCCGGCGTTCTTCTCGGCCGGCTCAACGCGATAGTCGATCTTGCCGTACTGGCCGGAGCCACCCGACTGCTTCTTATGCGTGTACGAGTCTTCGACCAGCTGCGTGATCGTCTCGCGATAAGCCACCTGCGGCTTGCCCATTTCGACGTCGACGCCATGCGTACGCTTCAGGATGTCCACCTTGATGTCGAGGTGCAACTCACCCATGCCCTTGATCAGCGTTTCGCCGGAGTCCTCGTCCGTGGCCACCTGGAATGACGGGTCCTCCTGAACCATCTTGTTCAGTGCAACGCCCATTTTCTCCGTGCCGGCCTTGTCCTTCGGCGAAATCGCGATCGAGATGACCGGGTCGGGGAATACCATCGGCTCCAGTGTTGCCGGGTTATTGACGTCGGCCAGCGTATGGCCCGTGCGCGTGTTCTTCATGCCGAGCAGGGCAACGATGTCGCCTGCCTGTGCAGATTCCAGCTCCGCGCGCGAGTTGGCGTGCATCTCAACGATTCGGCCAATTCGCTCGGTCTTGCCGGTGAACGTGTTCAGGACGTTGTCACCCTTTTTGAGTTTGCCCGAGTAGATGCGCGTAAACGTCAGTGCGCCGTAGCGGTCGTCCATGATCTTGAACGCGAGCGCGCGCAGCGGCTTGTCCGGGTCGACCGTCGCAACACCACCGGTTTCGTTGCCTTCCAGGTCGATTTCCGGCTGCGGCTTGACCTCGGTCGGGCTCGGCAGGAAATCAACAACTGCATTAAGAACATTCTGTATACCTTTGTTTTTAAAGGCAGATCCGCAGTAGGTCGGGAAAAAGTCGAGGTTGATCGTACCCTTGCGGATACAACGCTTCAGATCCTCGACCGACGGCTCGTTACCTTCGAGGTACGCTTCGAGCAGGTCATCGTCCTGCTCGACTGCCGTCTCGATCAGTTTTTCACGCCATTCGGCGGCCTTGGCCTGCAGGTCTTCCGGGATGTCCGTGATCTCATAGGATTCCGGGTTGTCCGGCGAACTCCAGATCCAGGCTTTCTGCGTCAACAGGTCGACGACGCCCTTGAAGTCGTCCTCGACGCCGATTGGCAAAGTCATGACCAGCGGCTTGGCCCCCAGCACGTCTTCGACCTGCTGGACGACGCGATAGAAATCGGCGCCAACCCGGTCCAGCTTGTTGACGAAGATGATGCGTGCGACTTCGGAGTCGTTCGCATAGCGCCAGTTTGTCTCCGACTGCGGCTCGACGCCGCCGGAGCCGCAAAACACGCCGACGCCGCCGTCGAGTACCTTCAGCGAGCGGTATACCTCGATCGTGAAGTCCACGTGTCCGGGCGTGTCAATGATGTTCAGGCGATGCTTGTCCCATTCGCAGCTGGTCGCGGCCGACTGGATCGTGATGCCGCGTTCCTGTTCCTGGTCCATGAAATCGGTGGTTGCCTCGCCGTCGTGAACTTCGCCGGTCTTGTGGATCTTGCCGGTCAGTTTCAGGATGCGCTCGGTCGTTGTGGTCTTGCCGGCGTCAACGTGGGCAAATATGCCGATATTGCGGTACTTGTTTAAGTCTTTCATCTTCTGAGCTCAGTCTCGTTAATTAATCATCCGCATGGCGCCAGAGTGCGATACCAGTATGCCGGGGTACTGCCCGGTGTTGTCGCAGTCAAACAATGAGGATGTCTGTATCCTTGCCGATCGCCAATTGCCTCAGGGCAGGGCGGGCATTCGCGCGCGGATGATAGCAGCGGAAACGCGCCTAAACCAGCGATTTCGGGGCGGATTCCGCTTATTATGCACCGCGATATGGGCACGGAAATCCGAATGACAAGAGCCAGCGTGTTCTGGCTGCGCCTTGCTCCGACCGCGACGCTGGCGCTGCTCGTCTACGCGCTGCTTCGCCTGTTTTGGTACCCGGAGGGGTATTTCGAGCTGTTTGGCACGGGCAAGCTGTTCGTGACGCTGGCGGCCGTGGTTTTCGTCATCGGGCCCGGCCTCAGCACACTGCTGTTTCGTCCCGGCAAAAAAGGCCTGGTCTTTGATCTCGTTGTCATTGCGCTTGTCGAAGTGTTCGTGTTTGCCTGGGCGCTCACCGTGTTGCACGCGCGCCAGCCGTCCTACGCCGTCTTCGCCGTGGATCGGGTCGAAGCCGTCCGGCGCGGCGAGGTGGATCTCGATACGCTGGCATTCCCGGAGCTGGCACGGCGGCCCGGCCATAGTCCGAGGCTGGTGTACGCCGAACTCCCGACCGACAGCGTGGGGCTGAGCCGGCTGATCGACGAAACCGTGTTTCTCGGCATGCCGGATATCGACCGCCGACCGGAGTTCTGGCGGCCGTATCCACAGGGAGTGAGCACGCTGCAGGCCGTTGCGAAGCCAGTCAGTGAGTTGCTGGCGCCGGGCGACAGCAGAGCGCTGCGGATTCGACGCTGGTTTGCGGCGAATTCGAAAGATCCGGATGACTACGTCTACCTGCCGGTCAAAGCCGCGCGAGGTGATGGCACGATGCTGCTGCACGCCAGCGTCGGATACCCGGTCGCGGTGCTGGCTGTCGATCCCTGGTGAGCCGGCGCTGCCGCAGTCAGCGTCGCAGGATGGCCCACCAACGCGCGATATTCAGCAGGCTCATCAATGAGGCTGCGACATAGGTCAATGCGGCCGCCGTCAGCAGGCGGCGCGCGTGTGGCTTGTCGACTTCGATCAGGATGCCTTCTTTCTCGAGGAGTGGCAGTGCGCGGCCGAAACTCGCATCGAACTCGGTAGGGAGTGTCGCCAGGTGTACCAGCGTGGAGGTCGCCAGTGTCAGGAAGCCGGCGGCAAACATGATCAGGCTGACTCCCGGTACGCGCATTACGGCACCGATAAACGGCGACAGGATCAGCGCAGCCGCACCGAGGCGCTCGACTTTCCGGCTGGCAGTGACCAGCACTCCGCGAATTCGCAGCGGCGCATACTGTTGTGCGTCCTGGATAGCATGGCCCACTTCGTGTGCGGCCACGGTTATCGCGGTCAGGGACCGCCGGTTGTGCTTGTCAGCCGTCAAGCGCACGGCTTTCTCAGCCGGGTCGTAGTGGTCGCCATGCTCGGTCACTTCCACGGCAACGTGCTGCAGTCCCTGTCGGTCGAGCAGGTGCCGCGCGAGCTCTGCGCCGGTGCCGGAATACCGGTCTTCCGGCTCGCTGTAGCGAGTCATCACGCGTTTCACCCAGATGCCAGGGAGGAAGACGACAGCGAGCAACAGCAGTAACAGGAAAATGAGCGGCATGGCGGAATCGTATCGCGTATTGTCGAGCACTGGCACACAGAAGCAGGAGTGAGCTTTGACACCAGACCAGGCGACGCTGTTCGGGCTGTTATTTTTCGTTTTCGTATTCCTGATCTGGGGACGGTGGCGTTACGATCTCGTCGCCTTCGTTGCCTTGCTGTTCGCCTTGCTGACCGGTGTCGTGCCGACCGAGGATGCGTTCTCCGGTTTCGGTCACCCGGCGACTGTCATTATTGCGCTCGTCCTGATCATCAGCCGCGGACTGTCCAATTCCGGTGTCATCGAGTTGCTTGCCCGTTACGTCATCGACGCCGGACGCAAGCTGGCCGCACATGTCGCAATCATGTCCGGGCTGGCGGCCGGTTTATCCGCGCTGATGAACAACGTTGCGGCACTCGCACTGCTGATGCCGCTGGACCTGCAGGCGGCCAGGAAAAGCAAGCGCAGTGCGTCGCTGTCGCTGATGCCGTTATCGTTTGCGTCGATACTCGGTGGCATGATTACGTTAATCGGTACACCGCCGAATATCATCATTGCAGAGTTTCGCGGTGACGCGCTGGGTGCGCCTTATCGCATGTTCGACTTTGCGCCGGTCGGGCTCGCCTGTGCAGCGGTTGGCGTTGCGTTTGTCGCGCTGATCGGCTGGCGGTTGCTGCCGGCAGATCGCAAGGCGAAAGACTCGGCGGACGCGCTGTTCGAACTGGCCGACTATATCAATGAGGTACGCGTGGCCGATGACTCGCCGATCGTTGGCCGGCAGGTGCGTGAACTGGACGAGCTGGCGGCGCGCAATGACGTGGACATCGTCGGTCTTGTGCGGCGCGGACGGCGCGTACCCGGGCTCGCAAGGACTACCGAGATCAAGGCCGGCGACCTGCTGGTGATCGAGGCGAGCCCGGACAGCCTCGAAGAAGCCATCGGAACTTTTGGCCTCGAATACGTCGGCAAGGGGCTCGGGCAGCTCAAGAGTGATGAGCTGGAACTGGCCGAGCTGGTCATCAGTGAGACGTCCCGGCTTGCCGGGCGGTCGGCGATGTCGGTCCGGTTGCTGTACCGGTATCGCGTCGCGCTCGTCGGCATCTCGCGCCAGGGCGAGCGCTTTCGGGACAAGTTGCGGCATGTCGAGCTGCAGCCGGGCGACGTCATCCTGTTGCTCGGCAACAAGGAGCGGCTGGCCGACGTGACCGGGCGGCTGAACCTGCTGCCGCTCGCTGATCGCGGCCAGCGCGTGATCCAGCGCGACAAGGCCTGGCTGGCCGTCGGCTTGTTTGCCGCAGCGATTGTTGCGGCCAGTCTCGGCATCGTCTACCTGCCGATCGCGCTGGGCTGCGTCGCAGCCGCGTACGCATTCTTCAACATCGTTCCGATTCGCGACATTTACTCGTCGGTCGAATGGCCGGTTATCGTCCTGCTTGGGTCGATGATTCCGATTGGCTCCGCGCTGCAGGCAACCGGTGGAACGGCATTGATCGCGACGGGTATCGTCGACCTGTCCAGCGGTTTCTCGCCAGCGATCGTGCTGCTCCTGCTGGTGATCGTGACGATGACGCTGTCGGACGTCATGAATAACACGGCAACGGCGGTCATCGCGGCGCCGATCGCCATCGAGATTGCCGCCAGCCTGAACGTCAGTCCGGACCCGTTCCTGATGGGGGTCGCCGTCGCGGCGTCCTGTGCGTTTCTGACCCAGATCGGACACAAGAACAATACGTTGATCATGGGGCCGGGCGGCTATCATTTCGGCGACTACTGGCGCATGGGCCTGCCGCTCGAAATCCTCATCGTGGCCGTATCCGTGCCAACGATACTGCTGGTCTGGCCGCTTTAGATTATGTCAAGCGATTGTCGCAAAACAGACGACTATATGGTCACAAATTGACACGATTGTACGCGGACCCGCGATCGCCAAAATTACCGGAATATCACTTAAGGTATTGATATAAAAAGATAAAGTACAGAAAACCGCGTCTCGATCGGTATTTGGCACAGGCTTTGCACTATCTCTCCCAATCACGCCAGGTAACACGGAGAGAAACATGGCAGCAACAATCCAGGACTGGACTGAAAGCACGGTGTTGTTGAAGTATGACCAGCAACGCAGCGTCAAGTATCGGGTCTATCGTGACCAGAGCGGTATCTTCCAGGAGATCTGCGATGCGTCGGGCAGGCCGATTCACACGCTCGAAATTCCGGACGGGATGAAGCTGGACAAGAGCAGCTACGAAGTCATGCTGCGCTACGTGTTGCTGGATGTGGTCGCTGCCTAGATCGACAATTCGCGCTGTCCCGGCTGCCAGTGTGTCAGGTTGATGTGCGCGGCACCCATGCCGAGGCCGCGCACCCAGCGCGCCGCGGCGTCGAGGCTCACCCAGGTCTTGATCTTGCCTTTCTGCGTTTCGGCGGTGATGGCGCCGTTCGGGGTATTGGCCTCAACGTGAAAACGCGCGCCACTGGCAATAATGTTGACTTTCTTGATGGCGCCGGCGGCGACCATCGCTTTCAACATTTTCTCATCCATGCTGGTTCCTCGAGGACGTTTTGGATTGCTCCTGGATCGGGATGCCTTGCTGATCGCAATGGCGGCGAATCAGGACTTCGACCATATTGGCTACGCTGCGGTGTTCGATGGCGGCCGCTTCGCGTACCGCCTCTTTGATCGCAGGATTGATGCGCAGGTTCAGGGTTGAAATCTTGGTTTTCGCCATGCGTCGCATTGTAGAGTAAAAGAGTAGAAAATGTAACGCAGTTGTGCGGCAATTTTTGCGTCAATCTGTGGCGCCATGCACTGTTTCGCGCCCGGTTCCGCGCTAAATTCCAGCTATGACCGGCGAATTCCTGCTAAACAACTGGGCCCTGGCGATCGCGAGCGTACTGTCGGTCGCCATCGGCCTGTTTGTTATGCACCGGCTTTACCAGGAATCCGGCCGCGGGCGCCTTGGCGAGTGCCTGCGCGAACTGACCCGTGCGCGCCAGGAGGCCGCAGCCGCCGCGAAATCGCTTGAGAAAACGGAACGCAGGCTCGCGGGCCTGCAAAAGAAGGCGGACAGCACCCGGCCGCGGACGCTGGCAGAGGCGGAGGAGGCCGTCCAGGATGCCCGGTCAATGCTCGGCATCACCGGCGATAAGGTATTGCGCGCTGAGAAAAAGCTCAGAGACGTTATTCTTGAGGATTTCCCGCCAAACCGGCAGGATGTACTGCGCAACAAGTACCTGTAACGGAGCCTGCGATGGAACAGACTGTCTTTATGATTTGCATGTTTATTGGCGTGGCGGCTACCGCCCTGATCGCATTCACGCTGCTGGCGATCGTTTTCGGCAAGGTCAAGGTTTGACTTGACATAATCCGGGCCTGCCGTCCGGCATGCCTGGCCTGATTCCCTAAACGGCTGGCGACCGGGTGTCGCCGGTTGCTTTTTGTCCGCAAAGATATCAAAATGATATCAAATTGATGCCTATCGCAGGAGACCGATATGATCCAGGAAAAACCCAGGCAGGTGCCGTCCGGCTACCTGATGCTCGTTGTGTTGGCCGTCGCGCAGATTGCCTTTGCCTACGGCATCTACAAGGCTGCGGTCAGTGTTTTCGTCGGCGGAATCGTCACGTTCGCCATCCTCACCGTGGTCCTGGCAGTCTTGTGGGCGGGCTTTTTCATGGTGCATCCGAACGAGGCGAAGGTTCTGCAACTGTTCGGCAAGTACGCCGGTACCGTGCACGATGCCGGGTTGAAATGGGCGAACCCTTTCTACTCGAAGAAGGCAGTCTCGACGCGCGTGCGCAACTTTGAAAGTGGCAAGCTGAAGGTCAACGACTCGCAGGGCAGCCCGATCGAGATCGCGGCCGTTGTCGTCTGGAAAGTCTACGATACGGCCGAAGCGCTGTTCGAGGTCGATGACTTCGAGGAATTCGTGCAGATCCAGAGCGAGTCAGCACTGCGCAACCTGTCGACGACATACCCGTACGAGCCGCACGAGGGGGAGGGCGTAGCGTTGCGCAGCCACCCGGCAGAGATTGCCCAGGCATTGCGAGAGGAGATCCAGGACCGTCTCGAAACGGCCGGCGTGACGGTGATCGAGGCGCGCATCAGCCATCTTGCCTATTCCCCGGAGATCGCGAACGCGATGCTCCGCCGGCAGCAGGCGTCCGCCATAATCGCGGCGCGAAAACAGCTCGTGGCCGGGGCGGTCGGCATGGTCGACATGGCACTGGAAGAGCTCCGGCGCGGTGACATTGTTGAACTCGACGAAGAGCGCAAGGCATCGATGGTCAGCAACCTGCTGGTCGTATTGTGCGGTGAAGAGTCGGCCAAGCCGGTGGTGAACGCCGGAACCCTGTATAGCTGACACGGGCGCGAACTCGAGCGATCCGGAATCCGTACGGAGTTCTGAAGTGGCAGCAAGAAAAGCATTTGCACTGCGCATCGATGAGAAAACCCTCGGGGCGATGCAACGCTGGGCCAACGACGACCTGCGTAGCCTGAATGCGCAGATCGAGTTTGTCCTGCGCGAGGCGCTGCGCAAGTCCGGGCGTCTGCCGGTGAAGAAACCCGCGGAGCGCGAGTAGCGCTCCGCACAACGGGCCGGCGTAAAGATGCGCCGGTGGTAAGATCGGGCGATGCGAGCCTACCTGCCCATCATTCTCGTCCTGCTCGCGGTTTTCACCGCAGCCTGTATCGCCTACGTTGCCTGGGCGTTGTCCGCCGGTGATGCGGCACCCGATGCCGATGCCGATGCAGATCGGGCCCACAAGGACCCGGAGCAACAGTAAGCCGACTCATCGGCCACTAGCGGCGGCGGTTGCCCGCGCGGTCCCGACCCTGGCTCGCGGCGCGGGACATCTTGCCTGGCGCGGCTTTTCCGGATTGCTGTTTCGGCGAACTGGCACGCGTCTGCTGCCTGGGCACACTGGCGCGCGCCTGCTGTCTCGGTGCGCTGCTACGGGAAGCTTTGGCCGAACTTGCCTGTTGTTGCGGTCGGCGCACCTGGCTCGAGCGGCCAGTCGCTCCAGGCCGGGCCTGCGCTTTGGCACGCGGTTGCGTAACGCGTGCGGATTTTTGGCTTTCGGGCTGCGTCTCGGCACGCGATTGCGTCGAGCGGACCGGTTGGCGCGGTTTCGACTCCGTTGCTGCGCGTGACTGGCCGGGCTGCGCCTGGCGTTGCGCGGCCGGCTGCCGGTTACCGACCGACGAGTCTGCACGCGCGATTCTGCCGGGGCGCTGCTTGAATTCAATGTCCCTGCGTTGCCCGGATACGGTTTGCGACTTGCCAGCCGTTGCCTGTGCAGGCCGGATCGAGCTGGACTGGTTGCTCGTCGTCGAGGTGCGCTGGCGAAACTTCACTGGCGCTGATTTTCGCGTCGCGTTGGCGACCGGTTGGTTCACCGACTGGCGGCCGCGATGTTCCGGGTGATCGCTGTCGGGGCGCCGGGAACTGTTGCCGGGGTAGTGCCGACTGCGGGTTACCCGCTGGTCATGATGGCTGACCGTACCGCCTGAACGCGGGCGCCAGTAGTCGCCGTGGCCATGCCGGTTGTAGACATAGTTGTTATTGAAATAGTAGTTGTTATGCACCTGGATACTCGGGCGCCGGTACCAGTAGTTATAGCCGTAATAGCTGCCATAAAAGGGATGGCCGTAGTAGCTCTGGTGGTAGACGTGCAGGCTGTCGCTGAACCAGCCGACGGTAAACGCGGTCGTGACTCCCCAGAAAAAACCGTAGCTGAACCGGTACCCGTAAGGATAGGGGTAGTAATAGAGCGGGTAGGCGCGCGGGTAGTAGTAGTACACCGGCCGCGGCTGGTAGACGACAACTTCTTCCGGCTCGTAGTAGGGCACGTATATGACGTCTTCCTCGACCGGCGTGATTTCGATCACGCCATCGTTTTCTGCGACCGTCTGCCGTGTATCGCTTTGTAAATTGCCGGCGGCATAAGCCTTGTCGCGAAAGCTCTCGATGGCAGCAATGACGTCGGCTTGCTGGGCGACAACCGCTTCACCGAGGCGCCAGGTCTTGTCGAGGTCCCGGGTCATCAGTTCGATCGCTTCAGGATAGTTGAGCAAAGCGACAATCGAGTCGTCCCATGATTCGTCGGGCTCGAGTTGCGAATCATCCTCAACGTCCTGCAGGAAACGATCAGCCTGCACGAGTTGTAGCGGATAGGTTGACGCCGGCAACACGATAGCCAGCAGGTCATCGGGATATAGCGCGATGGGTCCGACCAGCTCCTCGAGTTCGGCGGCCGATAACAGCGGAATCTCGTTGGTGCCGGTTTCGACAGCGCTGATCGGTGCGCCGTCGTCATCGACCGGGACCTGTGCGCCGGCCGGGTTCGAAGCGGCGAGGCACACAAACCAGGACAGAATTATGCCATTGCCGAAATTATCCTTTTTCATGCTTGCCTCCGAATCCGCGCGTCAATGCCGGATTTACCGAGTTGGAGGCAAGCTTAGCGCGACGAAGCTGAACCGACGCTTAATCGCGTGCTCGGTGAGGCCGCAACTGCATATGGACGTTCCGGATGCCGGGCGTCAGTCGTCTCCGCCATGCCAGCCGAGAAAACGCCAGCCGTCGCCGGTCCGGATCAGGATATCCGTATACCGACCGTGGCTGGTCTCCACCTTGCCATCCTTGCTTCTGCGAGCGCTGGAATACAGGTAGTGCGCCATCGCCGTGTCGCCGGAGACGACGATCTCCAGCGGGTACAGTTCGTGGGCAACCATCTCGCCCTGTTCGTCGTTGAACCGGTCCCACTTCCGCGTCGAAGATTTCGAGCGCGGCGCCGGTGTTCCCTTGGTCCAGCCATAGAACTGGTCCATGAGCATCCGGTCAATCCATTTCTTGTCGCCGTTTTCTTCGGCGTCCCATTGCGCCTCGACCGCAATCCAGACATTGGTGTGATCGTCACGACCGTCCTGTGCGATCGCGTTGCCGATCCACAGTAGAGCCGAAACAGATACCGCAAATTGAAGTCTTTTCAGGACAGTCATCGCCAATTCCTCTTTGCAAGTCGCCAGCTGGTAGCGGCAGTTTAATCGATGTTCATCAATAAGGTCGAGATATCCCCGAGCGGCTCGTCACGCTGTTGCCAGTCCTCGCCATACAACTGCAGCAGTTCCTGCTCGTCAAGGTAGTCGGGATGGTGCGCTTCAACGATCGTCGCGTAGTCGATTGACTCGCCGCCGCCTTCCAGGACCAGCCGGTACACGTGTACGGCGATATCGGCCGTGTCTTCGAGCTGCATCACTTGCGCAATGGGTGTCGTATCGTCGAGCCGCAGTCGGCCGATGTACAGCGTCGCTTTGGCGACAGTCCAGCCGCCGGCTTTGAACGTTGCACCGATCGACTCACCGGACAGCACTGCCATGTGTGCTGCCAGGAGTTGCGGGTCGATGTCCCCGACAAATCTTACGACGGCATACGTGCGACAGACTTTTTGTCCGTCGTGCAGGCTGTACAGATTGCTGTGCCTCACGTCGGACGACTGTGACAGCACTTCGATACCGTAGCTGCCGAATCGCTGTTCGATGCGCTCGCTGTTCAGCGACTCGGGTTCGACAGCGCAGGCACTGAGTGCCGCTGCCATGACAAGGGGTGAGAGTCGATTCAGGTGCATTGACCGCGCGTGCTGTGACGTTGCTGCGCACCATATACCCTGTGCCTGGACGGGTAAAGTTGTACGCTGCAAAACGATATACTTGGTGGTATCCCGGTTGGAGGTGAAGCGATGTCACACAATATTGCCTGCTATCGTTGCGGCGCATCGCTTGCGGCCCTGTCGTTGCCCTTGTCCCGGCAGGACGAATGCCCCGAGTGTCGCAACTACCTGCATGTCTGCAAGATGTGCTGCAATTTCGATCCGCGGGTGCCGCGGCAGTGTCGCGAAGACGGCGCCGAGGAGGTCAGGGAGAAAGATCGCCTGAATTTCTGCGACTGGTTCAAGCCGAGCGAGTCTGCATTCGATGAGGGCAGAAAGAATGCGGACGACGCGGCTGTCAGGGCCGCGGAAGACCTGTTTCGCTAGTGGGCCTGTGAATCATCGCATCGGCAGGCTGGTGTTCGGATTCTCGGTAGGGCTGCTGGCGGCCTGGTTTGCGTACGAGTGGGCGAGCAAACCGGGTACGGCTGTCCGGCAGCGCGAGTTCGAGGAGCGTGCGGTCGTCGAGGCGCGTACGCAACTGCAGTCGACGCTGGGAATCGGCAGCCTGACTGTCGTTGATCCGATGTTGCCGGATCGCAGCGTCGGCAAGGCCTATGTGTATGCAGCGGCAGACGGCTGGGAAGTTTCCGGGTATTACCGGCGCGATGAGACGGATCTCTGGCATCCGTACCTTGCGACGTTGAACCGGGAGTTTGTTCTCTCGAGCCTGAAGATTTCCGACTCGGCGATGCTGCATCGCGACGGCGAAGGAATCCTGCAGGTCCTACCGTGACGTAGCCGGCGGCAAGGTGCCGGCTTCAGCGGCTTCGTGTCGCCACTCGACCACGTTCATTTCAATAAAGAAGAAGGCGACGAGCCAGAGAAACGCATCCCAGAAATCGACGAAGTCACCCTTGATCCCCCAGTAGACCGCGGCGAGCAAAAGGATCGTATAAAAAATGAACTTCAGTGTGTTGCTGATCCGCAGGACTGTGCCTTCCAGCCGGTTCTTTTCCTGCAGGCGCACATCGAATTCGAGTACCAGTACCACCAGCAGCCAGACGCCAGCATTGATGACGTCGACCCATGCCAGAGCCCGAATGTCAAAAAGCCCCTGGCTGTCGACCACAGCCAGCATGCCGGGAAACTGGTAGAGCGCAGCCGCAGCGCTGAACGTCGCGCAGTTGGCGGCGGTGATTGTGACGTATTCGTCCAGATCGACGGCATAGGTCCATGCGTCGCCCAGTGAGCACAAGTCGGCCCCGGCACCGAGCAACGCCACGCCGTCGAAGAACAGGAGGTTTTCGACATAGCCGACAAACGCCCTGACGATCAGCGCGTAGCAGGCGATACGCACGGCCTGCAGTGACCAGGCTACCCAGCGTGTGAAATGGCGATCTTCCAGCACCGAGGTTTCGAGTTCAAACATCAGCAGCAGGACGACCCAGGCCAGTGTGTCGATCGTCGAAGCATAAGCCTCGAATAGTTGCGAGAGCGCAACGCCGTCCGGGAATTGCACGGCACTGGCAGCGTGTTCTTCGATGAAGAACCAGTAGATGTTCATGGCCAGGAACGCGTAAACCGCGTACTTGAAGGCTTTGAAAATGACCGGGCGGCTGATGGTCAAGCGAGTCCCTTGCTGGCGTGAAGCACCGATTCTAGTCTTCGCGGATGGCAAATGTCTCTACACGCGGATCAATTTGCTGCCCGAAACGAAGAATTGTTGTCTGACAGCGACGCCCGTTGCGGGACGACGAAAACTTTCGCTAGAGAAATCAGCGCCGATTTGTAACGATCCGGGATTCACCACCGGGAGGAGTGACAAAGTGAGCGTAAAAAGTGATATCGAGATCGCCCAGGCGGCCAAGGTTCAACCGATCACGGAGATTGCCGCGAAACTGGATATCCCGCCGGAGTCGCTGATTCCGTACGGCCATGACAAGGCGAAGATCCACAAGGATTTCATCAAGTCACTCGACGGCAGGCCCGATGGCAAGCTGATCCTCGTAACGGCTGTTTCGCCGACACCGGCCGGCGAAGGCAAGACAACGACGACGGTCGGGCTCGGGGACGGGTTGAACCTGATCGGCAAGAAGGCGCTGATGTGTCTGCGCGAGCCCAGTCTCGGACCGTGCTTTGGCATGAAAGGCGGTGCGGCAGGCGGCGGCTATGCGCAGGTAGTCCCGATGACGGATATCAACCTGCACTTCACCGGCGATTTTCACGCCATCGGAGCGGCCAACAACCTGCTGGCCGCCCTGATCGACAACCATATGCACTGGGAAAACCAGTTGAACATCGATCCGCGGCGCGTAACCTGGCGGCGCGTGCTCGACATGAATGATCGCACGCTGCGGAGCATTACGTCCGGCCTGGGTGGTTACCACAATGGCGTGGTTCGCGAAGCCGGCTTCGATATCACCGTCGCATCGGAAATCATGGCGATATTCTGCCTTGCGACCGACCTCGCAGACCTGGAGAAAAGGCTGGGCAATATCGTACTCGGCTATACGCGTGACAACGAGCCGGTTACCGTACGTCAGCTCAACGCACAGGGTTCGATGACAGCGTTGTTGATGGATGCACTGCAGCCAAACCTCGTGCAAACCATCGAGAACAATCCGGCGCTGATGCACGGTGGACCGTTCGCCAACATCGCGCATGGCTGCAATTCCGTCATGGCTACGAAGACGGCATTGAAACTCGCTGACTACGTCGTGACTGAGGCCGGGTTTGGCGCGGATCTCGGTGCGGAGAAGTTTTTTAACATCAAGTGCCGGAAAGCCGGCCTCAAGCCGGATGCCGTCGTGCTGGTAGCGACGATCAAGGCATTGAAAATGCACGGTGGCGTTGCGAAGTCAGATCTCGCCGCCGAGAACGTCGCGGCCCTGAAAACAGGGCTCAAGAACCTGGGCCGGCACATGCGCAACCTGGCCCAGTTCGGCGTGCCGGTCGTCGTAGGTATCAACCGTTTCACAGCGGACACAGAGGCCGAAATCGGTGCCGTGCAGGAATACTGCGAAGGCTTCGGCGTGCAGGCCGTCAGTTCGAGCCACTGGGCCGACGGCGGCGCCGGCGCCACTGATCTCGCGAAAAAAGTGGTCGAGGTGGCGGATAGCGGCAGTGCGCAGTTTCGTACGCTGTACAGCGACGACCTGCCGCTCTGGGACAAGGCGAAGCGAATTGCGACGACCATCTACGGTGCCGACAACATCATTGCCGACCAGAAAGTGCGCGACCAGTTCGCGCAGTACCAGGCGGCAGGGTATGGGCATTACCCGGTCTGCATGGCCAAGACGCAGTACAGTTTTTCGACGGACCCGAACCTGCTCGGCGCGCCGGAAGGACACGTCGTGCCGATACGGGAAGTGCGGCTCGCAGCCGGTGCGGAATTCATCGTCATCGTGTGTGGTGCAATCATGACGATGCCGGGCCTGCCGCGCGTACCCGCAGCCGACGCCATCCGCGTCAACAGCGATGGCCAGATCGAGGGCTTGTTCTGATCAGGACTCGGTCAGTGTATGGCTGTCGGCCGCGGTCAGGTCGCAGCCATAAACCTGTTTCAGCTGCCGGATCACGTCCTGTGTTGCCGGCTTGAACGGGGTCTTGCCCTCGAAGGCATGCAGGACGATGCCTTCGAGAAGGTCGCCAAGCGACAGGTCGGTGTATTCGGCGAGCCCCTTCAGGACCTTCAGCAAAGAGGACTCGATGCGCACACCGGTCTGGGTTCGGGATACGGTCTTTTTCGTCATCAGGTGCTCGTTGCACTTTATCGGTAACAACGTAACAAGATAACACAAATTCCGGCCGGTCGACGCAGTATGATGGTTGCCGTTCACAGCGGTTGCGGATTCACCGGTGGCGACGATCGACGAACTCATGCAGGGTTTTTCACTGGGCGAATGGCAGGTGTTGCCAAGACGCCGGGAGTTTCGGCGTGGCGACGAGATCGTGCAGCCGGAGCCGAAGCAGCTCAAAGTACTGCTGTCACTCGCCGCCCGTGACGGTGAGGTTGTTACTCGCGATCAGCTGGTTGCTGAATGCTGGGATGGCCGCGCGACATCGGATGAACCGATCAACCGGTGCATCTCGCAGCTACGCAAGCATCTCGGGGACACCGAGCGGCCGTATCAGTACATCGACGCGCTCGTCAGGACCGGCTACTGCCTGAAACAGCCGGTGCAGCTGTTGGCGGACAGTCCGGTGCAATCGTCTGCTGCGGCGGGTCCGGGACGCCGCCGCCAGGGACTTTGGGTCCTGGCCGCATCGTTGATCGTGGTCGCGTTGCTGTTCCTGTTTCTGCACAACCGGCAATTGCAGACGGTGACGTCCATTGCCGTGATGCCGTTTATCAATCTCACCGAGGATCCGGCTAATGCGTATATCGCATCCGGCTTCAAGGAAGAGCTGGTCCACACGTTGCAGACGGTGCCCGAACTCGCCATCAAGAATGTCCAGGCGCCGAATAACAACATGGAGATATCGGAGCTCGGCAGGAGCCTCGGCGTCGATTCGGTGCTTGTCGGTGCATTGCGCATAGAGGGCATGGAGCTGAAGTTCAGCTATCAGCTGGTTCGAGTCGAGGATGGTGTCAACTCCGCCTCGGGGCAGGTGAGCGGAGCGCGCGACCGCCTGTTCGCGCTGCAGGAAGAGCTGGCGAGCCTTGTCCGGCGACAGGTTCTCGGTGATACGGACACGGAGGTCCTGTCACTGAGCCGGCCGCAAAGTTCTGAAGCCTATGACCGCTACCTGCTCGGCCAGTACCTGATGGAGCGGCGTCGGCGGGAGGGCAATCTCGAGGACGCCATCCGTATGTTCGAAGAATGCATCGAGCTGGATCCGGGCTTCGGGCCGGCGTACCTCGCGTTGGCAGAGATCTACGTGTTGCTGCCGGACTACCGCGGCCTCGAAAGGGATGCTGCATATCTGAATGCCTTGCAAATTATCGAGCGTGGCGTCGAGGTCGACCCGGCGATCGAGGACGCGGCGGCTGCAGTGTTCGGCTTTGTCTATCACAAGCAGCGGAAATGGGCCGAAGCAGAGGCGGCCTTTCAACGGGCAACCAGTTCCGGCGTCGCCGAACCGAACGCGTTCAACTGGTATTCGCTGATGCTCGGCAGCGTTGGCCGGTTTGACGAAGCGCTGCAGCAGGTCTCTAACGCGCTCGATAGCTTTCCGCAATCTGCGGTGCTGCATAGCCGCATTGCCATCGTGCATGCCTGGAACGGCAATACGGATCTTGCCGCGCAGTATTTCGAGCGCGCGCGGCAACTCGGTGTGGGCGGCGGATCGTTCGAACTGGCCTACGCCTTGTTCCAGATGCGCAACCGGGCATTTGCAGAAGCCAGTCGCGCTGCGCAACGCGGCATCGCCGACAGCGGTGCGCCGACAGACTGGGTGGAGCTGATGATCGCCGCGTTGCAGGGGGAAGCCGAACCGTCAGCCGCGTTGGCGGCGCTCGATGCAGCGCGCACGGAGGGTACGCTCAGCCCACAGGTCGAGACGACCGCGAGGGCGATACTTGGCGATGTCGACGGCGCACTTGCGGTGGCCGCGACGCTGACGCAGCCGGGGCATTCGAACGAAACCGAGTTCCTGTTTCTCGACGAGCTGGCGGCCATGCAGTCGCGGCCCGAGTTCATGCAATTGCTGACGAATCTCGGCATTACCGATTACTGGCGGCAGGCAGGCTGCCGCTGGCAGCAGCACGCGGTGCGTTGCCACTAGTCCGAATCGATGCGGCGACGATCCTGCTTGAGCTGCCCACGCTTGCGCTTGTCCTCGACTCGCTGCTTGCGTGCTGCCTGCGACACACGGGTTTTCTTGCGCGGCTTCCGGACAACGGTGGCCGCAAGAATCATGTCGACGAGCCTGGCCAGCGCATCCTGGCGATTGCGTTCCTGCGTGCGAAACGACTGCGCCTTGATGACCACGACGCCATCGCCGGAAATCCGGCGATCACCGGAGGCCGTGAGGCGCTGCTTTACCGCTTCCGGCAAAGCTGAGCTCTGCATTGCATCAAATCGCAGGTGAACGGCAGTAGCGACCTTGTTGACGTTTTGCCCGCCGGCGCCCTGGGCACGAACAGGCAACAGCTCGATTTCACTGAAAGGAATCTCGATATTCTCGTTAACCTGCAGTCCACTTGATGGCATAGCCAAAGATTATACGGCTCGCCGCTCGCATATATGTGAGAATGCGCCGCATGCTCAGTCGCAATCTCTACCTGCTCGTGCTGGCCCAGCTTATCTCCGCGACGGGCTCGATCGTTTTCATAACGCTAGGTGGGCTGATTGGCGCTTCGCTGGCAGGTAACCCGGCCTGGGCAACATTGCCTGTCACGATGATTGTCCTGGCCAGCGCGCTGACGACGATGCCGGCTGCCATGCTGATGAAGCGAATCGGACGCCGCGCCGGCTTCGCGTTGGCATCCTGTTCCGCGGTGGCGGCAGTGCTGTCCGCCTGGTATGCGCTGACGGCGGGCAGTTTCGTAATGTTCCTGTTCGCCGCGTTCGCATTCGGGATCAACATGGCGTTTACACAACAGTACCGTTTCGCTGCAGCGGAGAGCGTCGATGCAGCACACATCCCGCGCGCGATCTCGTTTGTCCTGCTGGGCGCGATCGGTGGAGCGCTGATCGGCCCGAAGATCGTAACCGCCGGCCACGCGATGATCGCAGACGTGCCATATGCAGGCTCCATGCTCATCCTGGCGGTCTTTTACGTCGTGCAGATGAGCCTGTTCCTTTTTCTCGGCAAGACGCGCGCCGAATCCGCAGTCGAGGAGGAGGCCGCGGGGCGAACCCTGCCTGTCATTGCCCGCCAACCGGTGTACATCGTCGCGGCGATAGGTGGCATGGCAGGCTATGGACTGATGACACTGGTCATGACCGCTACTCCGATCAGCATGAATATTGACAACGGTTATTCGCTGCCGGTGACAGCCGGCGTCATCAGTGCCCATGTGCTGGCAATGTACATCCCGTCGCTGGTCTCGGGTTTCCTGATTGAAAGACTTGGCGTTGTGCGCATGATGTTTGCAGGTGCGTTCGGATTGCTCGCGACATCTGTCATCGGCCTGCAGGGGCACGCAGTCGTGCACTACTGGTGGGCGCTGGTCCTGCTCGGCGTCGGCTGGAATTTCCTGTATGTCGGTGCGACCACGATGTTGACCTATACCTACACGAACAGTGAACGATTCCGCGCACAGGGCCTGAACGATCTGCTGGTCTTCGGTTCATCGGCGACTGCATCTTTACTGGCGGGCACCGTCATGCATTTCCTTGGTTGGTTCTGGCTGATGCTGATTCCGATTCCGGTACTGGTCTTCGTCTGTATCGCGTTGCTGTTTGTCGGCAAGAGTGCGCCGCTTGCGAGGCCGGCACATTGAGTGCAGCGATGCGCGACATCGCCTGCCGGCAAGGCATGCCTCAGAATCGGTAAACGATGCCGACCTGCAGGACCGGCCAGGCTTTGAAGTTGCTCATTTCCTCTTCGAGTTCCTGCCGCTCGGCTTCCAGCGCAGCCTGGAAACCAGGGTCAACCGAGAGGGCACCGTCGGCAACCAGCGTAACGACCGGGTCGCCTTGCCACAGCACGCCGAAGTCCACGCTGATGCCAAAGCGTTTCTTGAAGTCGAAGTCGTAGCCGATGCCGAAGTAGGGCGAGAAATCCGTAAACGTCGTCGTGCTGGTCAGTGTGCCGATGCCGGCGCCGGAATAGACGACGCCACCGATATCCTGGTCCTGCATGCTGTCATTGACCATGTACAGCTCATTGCCGTTCGCATAACCGCCGAGAGTCAGTCGCATCGGGCTGTTGTTGAACAAGATGTTCGCCGTTGCATAGAACGATTCGAGCGTCAGTTCCTGCTCGTAGTCAATACCAGCCTGTGCGCCGTCATCGTTGTATGTAAAGGCGTTGCCACCGACGCGCAGGTCGAGATACTTCAGCGGTTTCCAGCTGGCCTCCACGCCGAGGCCGAGCGTGCCGGCTTTCAGTCCCGCACTAAATTCCTGGTCGGCGTGCGCAGCACCGCCCGCCAGTAGCATTGCCAGCAGCGCAGCGCTGGCGCATCTAAGCATGCCCATACGTCACCCGTTCAACATAACCACGTTTCATGAGCCTACGGTATGCGGCACGCGCGTTCGGTTCTGTGCGGTGGATCACAGGCCGGTCAATGGCCGGTTTGCGCAGGTGCCGGGTGGTACTTATGTTAAATCGACCGGCGGGACGGCAAACTTACAGGACGATGGTCGGTTCCGACATCTTGTCGCGTCCGTAGCGCAGGAATAACGACGGTCTCGCGTCCGGATCGATATTGACGCGGTCGAGATCACCCTTCACTTGTGGCAGTGCCAGTAACCGTTTGTCCATGACCCGGAACCAGAGTCGCGGTATATACGCGAGCAGGTAACTGCCGAAGTAGCCGGATGGCAACGAGGGCAGGTCGTCATAGTGCCGTAACGACTGGTAGCGGCGAGTCGGGTGGGTGTGGTGGTCCGAATGCCGCTCGAGGTGCAGCAACACGAGGTTGCTGTAGACATGGTTGCTGTTCCAGGAGTGGTGCGGCTGGCAGCGTTCGTACTTGCCGGTCGCGTCGCGCTCGCGCAGCAGTCCGTAGTGTTCGACGTAATTGGCGCTGGTCAGTTGCCACCAGGCGAAGGCGTTGTGCAGCAGCAGGAATGGAATCATCGGCCAGCCGAAGGCGAGGACCAGGGCGAGGCTCAGCAGCGCGGTGATGGCAAATGATTGCAGTATCTGGTTGCCGGGGTTCCACGACGATTTGCCGCGCCTGGCCAGGCGATCCTTTTCCAGGGACCATGCCTCGAAAAACGCGCCAGGCAATTCGCGCAGGGCAAACTTGTAGATCGACTCGCCCATGCGCGCGCTGGCAGGGTCAGCGGGTGTCGACACATTGCGATGATGGCCCAGGTTGTGATCCACCGAAAAGTGACCGTACGCAGGCACCGCCAGAACGATCTTGGCCAGCAGTTTTTCGATGCGCGAATTCTTGTGCCCCAGTTCATGCGCCGTATTGATGGCCAGGCCCGAGGTCAGTCCGGCAATGATGGCCAGCGCGACAAAAGCTGCGACGCCGAGGTCCCCGGTTCCTGCATACCAGGCCGAAATGACCAGGCTCAGGAAGTGCAATGGCACGCAGGCATAGGTCAGGTAGCGGTAGTAGCGGTCCTGTTCGAGCTGCGAAATGACTTCCTGCGGAGGGTTGTTACGGTCCTCACCGATAATCGAGTCCAGCAACGGTCCGGCGATATAGGCAAGACCGAAGGGCAGGGCGAACCACCACGGGTTGCCGGTGATGGCGTGAGGCACGATCCCGGTCAGCGGCAACAGCGAATACGGCAGGCACAGTGCCCAGAACCAGCGTTTTCGGTCCGTGTATTCGACGGCTTCGCCGCCGGGGGTTGTTGCTACGAAAACCTTCATCGGTTTGTCCTGAACGATCTTGTCGTCACGCTGATCTCGGGTCAGCTGTCGGCAAATTATACAAAAGGACGGCAATGGACTCGTAGTAATTTAGCTATTTGCAAAAAAATCAGTGCTTTATGGAGCTGGTACGCATCTTGCTGGGTTTAGGTCAACGGCCGGCAACTGCTGGCAACACAGGCAGAGCAGGAAACGGGCAAGCAATGCGAGGGGACACATACTGTATGGCAATGAGCGAGGGAACGATCGACAACAGGGCGATTGCGGATCGTCGTACTTTGAGCTGGCGAACCGTGTTGTACGGTTTTCTGCGCTCGCGGCGACGCGCACATCGGCGCGAAGCGGAAACCGAAGTCCGGTTCCTGGACTGGCACCATCCGTGGCTGTTTTTCCTGTCTGTCGGCACCATGCTGCTCAGCAGCATGGATGCTTTCATGACGCTGTTGTTGATTGAACGCGGCATGGTCGAGATCAATCCGGTCATGGCTGCCGTCATGGGGCACAGCACTGCGATGTTTGCGGCGACGAAACTGTTCATGACCGGTGCCGGCGTCATGATGCTCGTGTTTATGGCCAAGTCGCATTTCATGAATCGCTTCAGGACCGGGCTGTTCCTGACGATCATATTCAGTTTTTACGCCTGTCTCGTCTGCTACGAGTTTGTGCACCTGATGGACAGTTTTTAGGCAGTCCGGAATTCCCTATGCCAGTGGCTTGGGCTACACTAGCGCCCCTTTGGCGCTAGCCACCCCTGCGGTCCCGACAGTCCAGCCCGACAATGAGCGACACCCTCAAGGAAAAATACGCGTCCACGCCGCTGTACGGCAGCAATGCGACAGCCGTCGAGGCGCTGTACGAGCGCTATCTTGGCGACCCGGGCGACGTGCCGGCGGAATGGCGCGACTATTTCGACACGCTGGGTGCCGACGACACCGAGGTCGTACATTCCGTCATTCGCGACAGGCTGCTTGAAGGCGCCAGCAACCGGCGCAAGGTCGTTTCGAAAGCGGTTGCGGCTCCCGGTGCTGTCGCATCCGGTGAGAAACAGGCAGCCGTTTCACGGCTGATCCAGGTCTACAGCCTGCGCGGTCACCAGATTGCCGACCTGGACCCGCTGGGCCTGATGGAGCGGCCCGTGCCCGGTGTCCTGAAGCTCGACTACCTCGGGCTCACCGAAGCGGACATGGATTCGGAGTTCTACACCGGCGGACTTGCCGGTACAGAAAACGAGCGCATGAAGTTGCGCGACATTGTCAAGCTGCTCCGGTCCATTTACTGCGGCAAGATTGGTGCCGAGTTCGCCCATATTTCCAGGGCGCGCGAACGTCTGTGGCTGCGCAAGCGATTTGAGCAGGGTGCTGCCGCCGATACGCTGACAAACGAAGAGCGACTCTGGATACTCGAGCACCTGACCAGTGCGGAAGGCATCGAGCGGTACCTGCACACACGCTATGTCGGGCAGAAACGATTTTCGCTCGAAGGCGGTGAGAGCCTGGTGCCGATGCTGGACGACCTGATTCAGCGAGGCGGCGAGTCCGGCGTCAAGGAAATCGTCGTCGGCATGGCGCACCGCGGCCGCATCAACGTGCTGGTCAACATCCTTGGCAAGTCGCCCGAAGAACTGTTCGAAGAATTCGAAGGCAACTACGACCTCGATGAATTACAGGGTTCGGGTGACGTCAAGTATCACAAGGGCTTCTCCGCCGACATGAAAACCGCCGGCGGCAATGTGCACATTGTGCTGGCGTTCAATCCTTCGCACCTGGAGATTGTCAATCCGGTTGTTGAGGGCTCGGTACGTGCCAGGCAGCAACGCCGCGGCGATACCGAGAGGCAGGAGGTGCTGCCGATCCTGATTCACGGTGATGCAGCATTTGCCGGCCAGGGCGTTGTGACCGAGACGTTCCAGATGTCACAGACCAACGGCTTCCGGACGGGTGGCACCGTGCACATTGTCGTGAACAACCAGATCGGTTTCACGACGAGCAGGCCATCGGATTCACGCTCGACGGACTATTGCAGCGATGTCGCGAAGATGATCGAGGCGCCGATATTTCACGTCAATGCGGACGACCCGGAGAAAGTCCTGTTCGTGACCCGGCTGGCGCTGCAGTATCGCCAGAAGTTTCGCAAAGACGTTGTCATCGACCTGGTCTGTTACCGGCGGCACGGCCACAACGAAGCCGACGAGCCGTCGGCGACGCAGCCGATTATGTATTCGCGGATCCGGGACCACTCGACAACGAGAGAACTGTACGCCGGCAAACTGGTCAGCGAAGGCGTCATCACACAGCAGTTCGCCGTACAGTTGCAGGACGACTATCGTGATCGGCTGGACCGCGGTGAACCGGTGCCGAAGTCATCACTGGGAATGATCGGCGACGAGTACACGGTGGACTGGAGCAAGTATCTCGGCGCAACCTGGGACCAGGACGTCGACACAACGATCAGCCCCAAGTCGGTTGTCGAACTGGGTAACGCGATCACCGAGCTGCCGCCTGATATGAAGTTGCATGGCAGGGTCAAGCGGATCATTGACGAGCGCCGCAAGATGTTTGCGGGCGATACGGACATGGACTGGGGATTCGCCGAGACGATGGCGTACGCGTCACTGATACGTGACGGCGTCAACTGCCGCCTCGTGGGACAGGACAGCGGCCGCGGTACATTCTTTCACCGGCATGCGGTCCTGCACAACCAGGTCAACAATCGCGAGTACACACCGTTACAGCACATCGCGGATCGTCCGGACTCGTTTCGCGTTATCGATTCGCTGCTGTCCGAGGAAGCTGTGCTGGCATTCGAGTACGGCTATGCCACCACCGCACCCGAAACACTGGTGATCTGGGAAGGCCAGTTCGGCGATTTCGTCAATGGCGCGCAGGTCGTCATCGACCAGTTCATCAGTTCCGGTGAGGCAAAGTGGGGACGTTTGTGCGGCATGGCACTTTTCCTGCCGCACGGTTACGAAGGGCAGGGCCCGGAACATTCTTCGGCACGGCTCGAACGCTTCCTGCAACTTTGCGCCGAACACAATATGCAGGTTTGTGTGCCGTCGACGCCGTCGCAGATGTTCCACATGCTGCGCCGGCAGATGTTGCGGAATTTCAGGAAGCCGCTGGTCGTGATGACGCCGAAAAGCCTGTTGCGCCACAAGATGTCGGTATCGCCGGTGACAGACCTGTCGACCGGCCGCTTCGAACTTGTAATCCCGGATATCGAGGCGACGGATCCGGAGCGTACGACACGGGTCGTTTTTTGCAGCGGCAAAGTGTATTTCGACTTGCTGGAAGCGAGAAGCGTGCACGGCCGCGATGACATTGCATTGATTCGCATTGAGCAGCTTTACCCGTTCCCGATCGATGAATACGCCGCGCAATTGCAACGCTACGCGCACGTCAAGGACATCATCTGGTGCCAGGAAGAGCCGCAGAACCAGGGCGCGTGGTACCAGATCAGGCATCGTCTGCAGGAAGCGATGAGTGACGAGCAACAACTTTATTATGCGGGCCGGCCGTCGGCCGCGGCGCCCGCATCCGGAATCTTCAAGGTCCATTTACAGCAGCAACAGGCATTGCTCGATGCCGCATTGGGAATCGAGAGCAAGGCGAGCAAGACTGCGAAACCCAGAGAGGCTAAACGAGACAAGAAATGAGCATTGAAATCAAAGTGCCGCAGTTGCCGGAATCGGTAACCGATGCAACGCTGGTCGCATGGCACCGCAAGGTTGGTGATGCGGTATCCCGCGACGAAAACCTGGTGGATTTGGAAACCGACAAGGTCGTCCTGGAAGTGCCGGCGCCATCGGCTGGCACGCTGCAGGAGATCCTGGTGGCGGATGGCGCGACCGTAGTCGCCGGAGATGTGCTGGCGATCCTGGCTGAAGGTGACAGCAAGGCTGCGGATACTGCGGCAGCGGACACATCGACAACGGAACAGGCGGCAGCAACGGAAGAGGCGGGCGCTGCGGATCAACAGGCAGCACCGACTTCTGCTGCAAAGACCAGTCCCGCCGTACGTCGCTTGCTCGAGGAGCATGACCTGGACGCGACGATGGTGTCGGGTTCAGGCAAGGGCGGACGCATCACCAAGGCAGATGTCATGTCCTTCCTGAAATCCGATGACAGCAGTAACGTGGTTCCGGGCGATCCGAGCCCCCCGAACCCCGCTTCGGCACAGTCAGTCGGTCTGGAGCGGCACGAAGAACGAGTGTCGATGACGCGCTTGCGTGCGCGTATCGCCGAACGATTGCTCGAGGCGCAAAGTTCGGCCGCCATGTTGACGACGTTCAACGAGGTCGACCTGACCGAAGTCATGGCATTGCGTAATCGTTACAAGGAAAGCTTTGAGAAAGAACACGGAGTCCGTCTCGGTTTCATGTCATTTTTCGCCAAGGCAGCAACTGAAGCCCTGAAAAAGTTTCCCGTGGTCAATGCGTCTGTCGAAGGAACCGACATCATTTATCACAACTACTATGACATCGGCATCGCGGTCTCGACCGAGCGTGGGCTGATGGTCCCGGTGTTGCGCGATGTCGACCAGATGAGCTTCGCCGAATTCGAGTCTGAGCTGGCGACGATCGCCGGCAAGGCCCAGGACGGGTCCATCGGCATGGATGAGTTGACCGGCGGTACGTTTACGATCACCAACGGCGGTGTGTTCGGGTCGATGATGTCCACGCCGATCCTGAATCAGCCGCAGAGTGCAATCCTCGGTATGCACACCATTCAGCAGCGGCCGATGGTTGTCGACGGCGAGATAGTCGCGCGTCCGATGATGTACCTGGCGCTGACATATGATCACAGGATTATCGATGGTAAAGACTCAGTGCAATTCCTGGTGGCTATCAAGCAACTGCTGGAAGATCCGAGTCGACTGCTGTTACAGCTTTAGCAACAGAGAATACGCGAAGACATGAGTAGAAAATTTGATGTGGTAGTGATTGGTGCGGGTCCGGCGGGCTACGTTTCGGCCATACGGGCAGCTCAACACGGCAAGCATGTCGCCTGTATCGACGAATGGCAGAACAAGGATGGTAAGTACGCGTTCGGCGGGACTTGTCTGAATGCGGGATGTATCCCGTCGAAAGCCTTGCTCGAGTCTTCCGAGCTCTATCATCGCGCACAACACGAGTTCAAGAAGCACGGCATCACAACGGGTGACGTCGGCATTGATATCGCGGCCATGCAGAAACGCAGGGCGAGCATCGTGCGGCAGCTCACCGGCGGCATTGCGGGTTTGCTCAAGGCGAACAAGATCGAGGCACTGGTTGGCCACGGCAAACTGCTGGCCGGGCGCAAGGTCGAATTCACACCGGTCGACGGTGACGTGGAAGTTCTCGAGGCACAGCATGTCATTCTTGCAACCGGTTCGACACCGATCGAGTTGCCGATGGCGAAGTTTGACCAGGAAAAGATCGTCGACTCCTGGAGCGCGCTCGAATTCGATGCCGTACCCGGACGCCTCGGTATCGTGGGTGCCGGTGTCATCGGCCTGGAGCTGGGAAGCGTGTGGGCACGGCTGGGCGCCGAGGTCACCGTGATCGAGGCGATGGGCGACCTGTTGTTCATGGCCGATCGCGATATCGCCAAGGTCGCTGGCAAGGATTTCAAGTCCCAGGGGCTCGATATCAAGCTGGGTGCCCGCCTGGTCGGCGCGACTGCCAGCGCTGACGGTGTGACTGTCAACTACGAGGACCAGCATGGCCCGCAAACGCTGGCCGTTGACAAGCTGGTTGTCGCTGTCGGGCGACGGCCATTTACCGACGGCCTGCTGGCTGACGATGCCGGTATCCAGCTGGATGATCGCGGCTTCATCGAGGTTGATGAAGAATGCCGCACCCGCGTCAAGGGGGTCTATGCAATCGGCGACTGCGTGCGAGGCCCGATGCTGGCGCACAAGGGTTCAGAGGAAGGTGTCATGGCGGCTGACCTGATTGCCGGCGAGGTTGCCGAACTCAACTACGACGTCATACCCTCGGTAATCTATACGGCGCCGGAAATCGCCTGGGTCGGACAGACTGAAGAGCAGGTCAAGGCCAGTGGCCGGGAGTACAAAACCGGTTCGTTTCCTTTTGCAGCAAGCGGACGCGCGAAAGCCATGGAGCAGACCAGCGGCATGGTAAAGATTATTTCTGCGACCGACGACGACGAGATTCTCGGGATTCACATCATCGGGCCGATGGCAGGGGAGCTTATTGCCGAGGCCGTACTGGCGATGGAATTCTCGGCCAGCACCGAGGACCTGCAGCGTACGATCCATGCGCACCCGAGCCTGGCTGAAGCCGTGCACGAAGCAGCGCTCGCCGCGGACAAACGCGCGCTGAATTACCCCAACTAGTTATTTCTTCCAGAAGTCGGCGTTCCGGATGCCGAGTTTCTCGGGATCGAAGGTGTACTTGCTGACACCCGCCTTGCGCTGTGCTTCGTAATCGCGCAGTGCCCTGATCGCCGGTGCTCCCATGAAGAACAGGATCAGGATGCCGATGATATTCAGCCAGGCCATGATGCCTACGCCGATGTCGCCCAGCGTCCAGGCAAGATTCGCAGTTCGAATCGTGCCGTAGAAAACGGCACCGAGCAGCATGATCTTGATCAGTGTCAGTTCGCCCGGGAAACGAAACGTGCGGCGTATATAGGCAACGTTGGTCTCCGCGATATAGTAGTAAGCGAGCAGCGTCGTGAAAGAGAAGAAGAACAGTGCTATGGCGACGAACACTTCGCCGAAACCGCCGACGACACTCGACAGGGCGTACTGGGTGAACGCCGGGCTGTTGGCCTGCACGTCTGTCCCGAGCACGCCGCCGCTGACAGCGGTCTCCACGCCAGTCACGTAATACTGGTTGGTTATCAGGATCATGAACGCCGTCGCCGAGCAGACGAAAAGCGTATCGATGTAAACGGAAAAGGCCTGCACCAGGCCCTGTTGTGCCGGGTGCTGTACCTCGGCTGCTGCGGCCGCGTGCGGGCCCGAACCCTGGCCGGCTTCGTTGGAGTAGACACCGCGTTTGACGCCCCAGCCAATGGCCGCACCGATGCCTGCCATTGGCGTCCAGGCGTCCGTCAGAATCAGTGCGAGAATTCCCGGCAGGTCCGTGATATGGACTGCGATGATGATGAGCGCCATTGCGACATAGCCGAGCGCCATGAAGGGCACGACCACTTGTGTGAAATGCGCGATGCGCTTGATGCCGCCAAAAATAATGAATCCCAGCACCAGCACAATGACGACAGCGGTTGTCAGTTTCGCAATGCTGACGTCGCCCACGATTGTATTGATCACCTGGCTACCGCCGAATGCCAGTTCCGTTGCGTTGCCAATGGCATTGGACTGTACTGTCGGCAGTAACAGGCCGACCGCGAAGATTGTCGAGATGGCGAACAGCCAGGCATACCATTTCTGCCCCATCGCCTTTTCGAAATAATAGGCAGGGCCACCACGCAACTGGCCTTCGTCCACTTCCTTGTATATCTGCGCCAGCGTGGACTCGACATAGGCGGTGGAGGCGCCGAGAAATGCAACGACCCACATCCAGAACACAGCACCGGGGCCGCCGATACCGATCGCTGCCGCGACGCCGGCGATATTGCCGGTACCAACGCGGCCCGACAGTGACACGGCGAGCGCCTGGAACGAGGAGATGCCGCGTTTCGACTCCCCGCCGGAGAACAGCAAACGAAACATTTCCTTGAACATCCGAACCTGGACGAAGCGTGTAACGATCGAGAACAACAGGCCGGTGCCCAGGCACAGGTATATCAGGACCGGTTCCCAGATCACGCTGCCGACAAAATCGATTGCTTCACGCATGCACGCTCCCCTTGCTATTCTCGTTTTTGGCCGCATGATAGTAACTTATATTCACCAGCGCGGCGCGCGTCCCGGCAGTTCCAGTGCGCTTTTCAGTCTGAAATGACACGCGCTATAGTTGCGGCAATCAGAACTAAGGAGTGACGCGATGACTTGGTGGGCTTGGATGGTTCTCGGACTGGTGCTGCTCGGTATTGAACTGTTTGCAGTGGACGCGCAGTTCTACCTCGTATTCCTCGGCGTTTCTGCGGCAATTGTCGGACTGCTGGGCCTGTTCGGGATCAGCCTCCCGGAATGGGGTCAGTGGCTGGTGTTCGCAGTACTCGCCCTGTTCTTCTTCTTTACGTTTCGTCGAACCCTTTACTCGAAGATCCGCAGTGGCGGCGAAACCTACCCGGAGTCGATTTCCGGCGAATCCATCAACCTGGCCGACGATCTTGAACCCGGGAAGGAGGTTCGTACCCAGTACCGAGGCAGTGACTGGACGGTGCGCAATGTTGGCGATGCTGTCATCGCCGGTGGTTCGCGGGCAAGAGTGGTCAAGGTCGACGGCCTGACCCTGCACGTTGCAGCCGAGTAAGCAGATAAACAGGGAGAATAGACATGGATAATACGCTGATCGTAGTACTCGTCTTCGTCTTCGTCGCGACAATTATTCTGTTCAAGACGGCCGTCGTCGTGCCGCAACAGAGCGCTTACGTCGTCGAACGACTGGGCAAGTTCCGGCGCAAGCTGGATGCCGGGTTTCACATACTGTTCCCGTTTCTTGACAAGGTTGCCTACAAGCACACGCTGAAAGAGCAGGCTGTCGATATCGCCGAGCAGGTGTGCATCACGCGGGACAACGTCCAGGTCGGCGTTGACGGCGTCTTGTACATGCAGGTGCTGGATCCCGCACGCGCGTCCTACGGAATCGGCAACTACCTGTTTGCGATTGCACAGCTTGCCCAAACGACACTGCGTTCCGAGATCGGCAAGATCGACCTTGACCGCACGTTCGAGGAACGCGGCATGATCAATGCCAATGTCGTATCCGAACTGGACAAGGCATCTGATCCCTGGGGCGTCAAGGTGCTCCGTTATGAGATCAAGAACATCAATCCGCCGCAGGACGTATTGCATGCGATGGAAAAGCAGATGCGTGCCGAGAGGGAGAAGCGTGCCGTCGTACTGAATTCGGAAGGTGAACGGGATGCCAAGATCAACCAGGCCGAGGGCGAGAAGCAGCGCGTCATCAAGGAATCCGAAGCGGCCAAGACGCAGCAGATTAACGAGGCCGAGGGCGAGGCCCAGGCAATCCTTGCAGTGGCGACGGCGACAGCCGAAGGATTGCGCCAGGTCGCCGCGAGCATGACCGCGAAAGGCGGCGCAGAAGCCATGCAGTTGCGTGTTGCCGAGCAGTACATCGCCGAGTTTGGCAATCTTGCGAAGACCGGCAATACCTTTGTCGTGCCTGCAAACCTCGGCGACCTGACATCGATGATGGCTCTCGCGACCGACATCGCCAAAGGCAGGAAGTCGCCGGCGCCGTTAGCTCCGGCGTCGGACTGATACGACGTTCGGGATATTTTCGAGGCGGCCGATTGCCGCACTGAGCGTGGGCAGGTCGCGAATATCGAGGCTGATATTCATCACCGACTGCATCGTCTTGCGGTCGGTGTGAGTCTTCACGCTGGTGACGTTGGCATCCTCGTCCGCCAGCACGGCGCTGATGTCGCGCAGGAGTCCGCTGCGGTCCATCGCCCGCAGTTGCAAGTCGACCGGGTAGGTTGACGCGGCCGAATTGCCCCAGCTGACTTCGATCAGGCGCTCGGGGTGCTTCTGGTTCAGGTTCAGGAAGTTTCCGCAATCGGCACGGTGAATACTGACGCCCCGGCCCTGGGTGATGTAGCCGACAATCGGCTCCGGCGGGACCGGCCGGCAGCAACGTGCAAAGTTCGACAAAAGGTCGCCGACGCCGCTAATGGCCACGGCGGACCTGTCTTTGCCCTTGCGAGCTGCCGGACGTCGCGTGCGCAGGATTTCAGGTGCTGCATCGCCGCGCAGGTGTTGCAGTGCGGTCGCTATTGATGCAGCAGTCAGGTCGCCGCTTCCCAGTGCAACACAGAGGTCATCGGTATTTTTCTGCTTCAACTGCCTGGCGATATCTTCGTTGGCGATATCGCGGACAGACAGCCGCGACAGTTCCCGGTCGAGAATATCCTTTCCCTGCCGCAGGTGCTGGTCGCGGTCCTGCTGGCGATACCAGTTGCGTACCTTGGCCCGGGCTTTCGAACTGGCGAGGTAGCCGAGCTTCGGGCTTAGCCAGTCGCGGCTGGGCTGCGCCTGGCTACCGGTAATGATTTCGACCTGGTCGCCGTTTTGCACCTTGTAAGTGAGTGGCACGATGCGGCCGTTGACCTTGGCGCCCTTGCAGCGATGTCCGACCTGGGTATGCACGTGGTAAGCAAAATCGAGCGGTGTCGCATTTGCCGCCAGTTCGACGACGTCGCCTTTCGGGCTGACGGCGTAGACACGATCTTCGAAGACGTCGCCACGCAATTGCCCAAGGAGGTCGTCGTCGCTGTTACCGGGCTCGAGCAACTTGCGCAGGAACTCGATTTTCCGGTCGAAAGCGGCCGGCGAACCACCGCCTTCCTTGTAGCGCCAGTGCGCAGCGATACCGAGTTCGGCCTGGCGATGCATGTCGTGGGTGCGAATCTGGATCTCGACGGTCTTCCCTTCAGGGCCGATGACCGCCGTGTGCAACGAGCGGTAGTCGTTCTCCTTCGGGTTGGCGATGTAGTCGTCAAACTCGCCGGGCAGGTACGACCAGAGATTATGCACGGCGCCGAGGGCCGCGTAACAGTCCTTGACATCATTCACCAGCAGGCGCACGGCGCGGATGTCATACAGGGTCTCCAGCCCGCGGTCCTTGCGTTGCATCTTGCGCCAGATGCTGTAGATGTGTTTCGGTCGCCCTGAAATGCTGGCCTCGATTGATTGCCTTGCGAGTTCGCCCTGCAACGCTTCTTTGACCTGTTCGATAAAGTGCTCCCGTTCCGCGCGTTTTTCCTTCAGCGCAGCGGCGATGGACTGGTAGGTGTCCGGTTCGAGGTAGCGGAAGGCGAGGTCCTCCAGCTCCCATTTCAATTGCCAGACGCCCAGCCGGCTGGCCAGCGGCGCGTAGATTTCCCGGGACTCGATCGCCACGCGAATCTGCTCATCCCTTGGCGCCTGCTTCGCCTCGCGCAAACGATACAGCTGCTCCGCAATGCGCACGAGCACCAGCCGAATGTCGGAAACCATGGCCAGCAACATCTTGCGCAATGCATCGGACTGCTGGACGGCCAGCGATTCACCCGGCTGCCAGTCGTCCGGTAACTTGAACTCACCCAGTTGTTCCAGTCCAAGAACAATTCGAGAAATATCAGACAAATCATTGTTTTCAATATCATTAACACTAATGACATTTTCCCGAACCAACGGGTAAATCGATGCCGCGGCCGCCAGTCTCGCCGGCAGTTCGAGCGTCGAGACGATCGCCGCCAGCGCCTGGCCTTCCGCGACAGCGGCCCTTGCGCCGGCGTTGCCGGTTGCTGTCGCAAGCAACTGCTGGCAGCGCGCGACGAGGCCGTCGGCGGCAGCATTGTCGATCGTTGTGTGCGTATCGTTTGCGGACATTTCCGGGTGGTTCAATGGTGTGCTAGTGCTGGCAATAACCGTTATCATACGCGGTGTTTCCGGCAGCGGGATGACCGGGCAAAGTTTGGGCAAAGTGACAGGACATGGCAGGACACAGTAAATGGGCGAATATCCAGCATCGCAAGGGTGCCCAGGATAAGAAGCGCGGCAAACTATTCACGAAGCTGATTCGAGAGATCACCGTGGCGGCGAAAATGGGCGGCGGCGACATCGCGGCGAATCCGCGGTTGCGGCTGGCGGTCGACAAGGCCAAGGCGCAGAGCATGCCGAAAGACAATATCGAGCGGGCGATCAAGCGCGGTTCGGGTGACCTGGACGGCGCTGAATTCCAGGAGATCCGCTACGAGGGCTATGGCCCCGGCGGCACCGCGGTCATGGTTGACTGCCTGACCGACAACCACAATCGCACCGTCGCCGAAGTCCGGCACGCGTTTTCCAAGTTTGGCGGCAACCTGGGTACCGACGGCTCGGTGAGCTACCTGTTCAATCACGTCGGACAGATGCTGTTCGCTGCGGGCAACGACGAAGACGTGGTCATGGAGGCCGCGATTGACGCCGGTGCGGAAGACGTCATCGTCGATTCGGACCAGTCGATCGAAGTCCTGACGGATCCCGCTGAGTTCGAGGAAGTGCGCGACAGGATCGTTGCGTCCGGCCTGCAGCCGGACAACGCCGAATTGACGATGCGGGCGTCGACAAGCGCGGAGCTGGATGAGAAAGCCGCCGGCTCGATGGTCAAGATGCTGGAAATGCTGGAGGATCTCGATGATGTACAGCAGGTCTACAGCAATGCCGATATATCGGACGACATCCTCGAGCGACTCTGAGACCGCCATTGAACAAGCAACGCCGCATACTTGGAATCGACCCGGGTTCCCGGGTTACCGGGTTTGGTGTGCTGGACTTCACCGGGGATATGCCATCCTACGTCGCCAGCGGTACTGTCAGGAGCCTGCAGGGGTCGTTCCCGGAGCGACTGCGGCAGATTTACGAGGCCGTCGGTGAAATCGTGTCGCAATACCAGCCGGACATCGTCGCTATCGAGACCGTCTTCATGGCGCGCAATGCCGGCAGCGCGTTAAAGCTTGGCCAGGCTCGCTCGGCGGCGTTGTGCGCAACCTTTGCGAGTAATGTCGATGTCGTCGAGTATTCGCCGCGTGAAATCAAGCAGGCGGTCGTCGGTACCGGCGCCGCCCGCAAGGAACAGGTACAACACATGGTGGTATCGATGCTGCAACTCGATGCCAGTCCGTCGGCGGATGCTGCAGATGCGTTGGCCGCCGCCATATGTCATGGCCATCAGCGTGCCGTGCGGGAGCGTCTCGGCGCACACAACAGAGTGGCCGGCCTAAGATGATCGGTTCCCTGCGTGGCAGGCTCGCCGCGAAACAGGCACCACACATCGTCGTGGACTGCCAGGGGGTCGGCTACGAAGTGGAGACACCGATGTCGACCTTTCTCGATCTGCCTGCCGTGGGTGAAGAGTTGTTCATTCACACGCACTTGCTGGTGCGGGAGGACGCGCAACTGCTGTACGGTTTCGCCAGTGAAGCTGAAAGGACGCTGTTCCGCACGGTGCTCAGGATCTCCGGTGTCGGGGCGAGGATGGGGCTTGCCATCCTGTCCGCAATGAGTGAGGCCGATTTCCGGCGCTGTGTCGAGTACGAGGACACCGCCACGCTGGTCAAGATTCCCGGTGTTGGCAAGAAAACCGCGGAGCGACTGATTATCGAGATGCGCGACAAGCTGCAGCCCGCCGCGACGGCAGCTGGCGGCCCCCGTCGTGTCACTGCCGCGACCAGTCCCCGTTCCGAGGCCGTCGATGCGTTGGTGTCGCTCGGTTACAAGGTCAACGAGGTCAACCGGATGATCGGCAACCTGGATACCGACGGAAGTACGGCGGAAGACATCATTCGACAGGCCCTGCGGCAGGCGGCGAACTAGCTCGTGGCCAGCATCGAACACGAGCGACTGACCAGCGCGGAACCGGCAAGCGACGACCGGGCGTTTGATCGGGCGATTCGGCCGAGCAGTCTGCAGGACTACGTCGGCCAGGCCGATGTCAAGCAGCAGATGGGCATATTTATCGAGGCGGCACGCCGGCGTGGCGAAGCCCTCGACCACGTGCTGATTTTCGGTCCCCCCGGACTGGGCAAGACCACACTGGCACATATCGTTGCGAACGAAATGGGCGTCAACCTGCGCCAGACGTCGGGACCCGTCCTCGAAAGGCCCGGTGACCTTGCGGCGATCCTGACCAACCTGGAGCCGAATGACGTGCTGTTCGTCGACGAGATTCACCGTCTCAGCCCGGTCGTTGAGGAAGTGCTGTATCCGGCTATGGAAGACTTCCAGCTGGATATCATGATCGGTGAAGGTCCTGCTGCACGGTCCATCAAGCTGGACCTGCCGCCGTTCACGCTGGTTGGTGCGACGACCCGTGCCGGGCTGCTGACTTCGCCGCTGCGAGATCGCTTTGGCATTGTTCAGCGCCTGGAGTTTTACACGATCGAGGACCTGCAATCGATCGCCAGGCGATCGGCCGGTATCCTGAACCTGCCGATCGAGGCGCCGGGGGCTAACCAGATCGCAAGGCGTGCGCGCGGCACACCGCGTATCGCCAATCGCCTGTTGCGGCGTGTCAGGGACTTTGCCGAAGTCGAAGGTGACGGCGTGGTGACTGACGGAATTGCGAAACGCGCGATGGATATGCTCAAGGTCGACCCCAACGGCTTCGACGCAATGGATCGGCGTGTCTTGCAGACGATCGTTGAGAAATTCGATGGCGGCCCCGTGGGCATCGAGAGCTTGTCAGCAGCGGTCGGCGAAGAACGAGGCACGATCGAAGACGTCATTGAGCCGTACCTGATCCAGCAAGGGTTCATGATGCGCACCGCTCGCGGCAGGGTGGCCACGAAAAATACCTACTTGCATCTTGGCCTGGAACCTCCGGTGGCGGAGCATGCCGCGGAGTTGCCGTTGTT
>JAUIDP010000112.1 GCA_030429005.1 Gammaproteobacteria bacterium
GGAGGGTTCTCGGTGTCATAGGCCGTGAGTTCGTGCATGGCCTCGGCTGAATGCTCAGCCGGCACGACGATGGCGCAGCCGGCGATGTCATCGACGATCCGGTAGGGAATTTCGACGGCGGCGAGTACCAGCGCGCGATCCGAGCACTCGGCGCGATTCGGGCTCTCAAACACTACTCTGAGGTCGTCGTTCATATTCCAGGGTTTGTCGATTGGGTTAAGCTAGGGAGCCTCAAAAGGAGACAGGACTCAAATGATGCGTGCAACTGTCGTGATGGCCCTGCTGTTTGTGGGGGCAATCCCGTGCAATGCAATGGCCGAGGTGACGGCCAGGGATCGCTACGGATTTTCGATCGTACACGAGGCAATCGTCAGTTCGGACCGCGCCGGCGCGTGGGTCGCGGCGGTCGACAACATCGCGAAGTGGTGGGATCCCGATCACACGATCTCGGGTGACGCCTCATTGCTCAGCATCGACGCGCGGCCCCTCGGCTGTTTCTGCGAGGCGACCGGTGGCGGTGTCGTGCATCTGCAGGTCACGACCGTCAGTCCCGGCGTGAACCTGCGTATGACCGGTGGTCTCGGGCCGCTGGGCCTGCTTGGCGTCAGCGGCAACATGACCTGGGAATTCTTCGACACTGAAGCGGGCACGAAGATCCGGCTGTCCTATATCGTCGGTGGTTATTCGCCGGACGGGCTGGAGTCGCTGGCGGAACCGGTGGATTTCGTCCTCGGCCAGGCACTCGAACGCCTGCAGGCCTACATCGATGGCGGCTGACACCCGTCCGCCGCGACCGTCCTCGACCGTTGTACTGGTACGGCCAGGGCCGGCATTGCCGGAGGTCTTCCTCGTAAAGCGCCATGCACGGGCGTCGTTCGGTTCCCGCTACGCGTTTCCCGGCGGTGTCCTCGAGCGCAGTGATGCGGCGGTCACCGATAGCTGCCGAGGCGTGTCGCCGGCCTGGGCGAACGCGCGACTCAAGCTCGAATCCGGTGGGCTGGTCTATTACAGCGCGGCGATTCGCGAGTTGTTTGAGGAATCCGGTGTGCTGCTCGCAACGCACGAATTGTCGGCTGCTGCACTGCAGGTGGCCCGCGATGCCCTGAATGCAGGCACGCTGGGCTGGCAGGAATTCATCGCCGACAACGGGCTCGAGCTGCATTGCGACCGCTTGCACTATTTCAGCTTCTGGATTACGCCCGTTGGGGAACCGCATCGCTACTCGGCGCGGTTTTTCCTGGCGCGCAGTCCTGCCACGCAAACGGCCAGCCACGACGGCGGCGAGCTGACCGAATCGTGCTGGTTGAGCGCCCGGCAGGCACTCGCTGCACGCGAGCGGATAAAGCTGCCTTACCCGACGCGCAAGACCCTGGAGCAGCTGGCCGACTTCGACGACGTCGACTCGATGCTGCGCTGGGCTGACGCCTGTGGCGATAAGGGCGTCGATTGCATTCAACCGGCGGCGCGTGCGGACGGCGCCGCGTGAGCGGGTTCGGCCCCGAGCTGCCGGAGTTTGCGGAGATCGAAACGGGTATTCGCCGCCTGCTGGCGCCAAATCCGTCGATGATGACCGGGCCCGGAACGAATACCTACCTGTTCGGCGATGAAGAAGTCGCCGTGCTCGACCCGGGACCGGCCCTGCCGGCCCACATCGACAATATCGTCGCCCGGGCGCCGGGCAGGATTCGCTGGATCCTCGTCACGCACACGCACCCCGATCACTCGCCCGGCGTTCGCCTGCTGGCCAAAGAGACGTCGGCCGAGGTGCTCGGCATGCCGGCACCGGCCGGGCGTCACCAGGACCAGACGTTCCGGCCCGATCGCATCCTGGCCGACGGGGATGCGCTGCAGACCGATGAGTTCCGGCTGACCGCTGTTCATACACCAGGACACGCGTCAAACCACCTTTGCTACCGGCATGCGGCGCACAACCTGTTGTTCACCGGCGACCACATCATAGACGGTTCGACTGTTGTCATCGACCCGCCCGATGGCAACATGCAGCACTACCTCGAGTCACTGCGGCGCTGCAAAGCCCTGGATTGCGCGGCACTGGCGCCGGGTCATGGCGGCGTGATCCACGACCCCGGGCGGCTCATCGACTGGATCATCGAGCATCGCCTGCAGCGCGAAGCAAAAGTTCTCGCCGCTATGCGCGAGCACCCCGGCCTGTCGGCCAGCGAACTCGTCCCGCATGTCTACCGGGACGTCGACCCCGGACTGTACGGCTGGGCGGAACGGTCCTTGCTGGCGCACATGCAAAAAATTGAAGATGAAGGCCTGGTGCCTTGATATACCGGCGGACTTCGCATAGCGTACGCGTCGAATGAATCGAGGTAGCCGAGCATGACTTTCGTTGTCACCGAAGCCTGTATCAAGTGCAAACTGACTGATTGTGTCGAAGTTTGTCCCGTGGATTGTTTCCACGAAGGACCGAACTTTCTCGTCATCGATCCTGACGAGTGTATCGATTGCACGCTATGCGAACCGGAATGCCCGGTTGAGGCGATTTTTTCGGAAGATGAAGTCCCGAAAGGGCAGGAACATTTCCTCGAGTTGAACGCGGAGCTGTCGCAGTTGTGGCCCGTGATCACCGAAATGCAGGATCCGCCGGCCGATGCGGATGACTGGCGCGACGTCAAGGACAAGCTCAAGTACCTGGAGCGCTAGAACCCCGCCTGTTTTTGCGCGTCGTCGTACATCCGGGTCAGGAATGAGCGGATGGCCGGTTCCGCCTCCGCGCGCGTCATCAGCTGCTGCTTTTCCAGGATGACAGCCATGTCCTTCAAGCTGCGTTTGCCGTCGATCAGCGACATGATGAAGGCATAGATCTGGGTCGACATCGCCTGGGTGCGAAATGCCGGGGTCAGCGGCACGGCTTCCTTGCCGGTCACGATCCAGTCTGGCAACGCCCTGTGACGCGCCGGCTTTTCGACCCGGCGTTCCCTGTAGGCACAGAACGAGAAAACCTTTTCCTGGCGTCCGTGCCGGCTGGCCGGTGAACACATATACGGGATGGTTGCTTCGGCGACGTAAGGGTCGGAAAAACCGCATTCCGCCACGATGGCCTTGGTTTCTTCCGGGCTGTATTGCTGCGCACGCTGCGGGCTTGAAAACGCCAGTGAGCCGAAGTTGACCCAGCGACCGTTGTCGTTCAGCAAGGCGTTGATACGGGCACCCAGCACGGGCAGGTCTTCCGGAATGATATCGATCAGCCACGGTGTCACGACAGTGTCGAACGACTGGTCCGCGAACGGCGCCCGCAATGCGTCGCCCAGCACCAGGTGAAAGTCATCGCCGGCTTTCTCCGGTGCCTGCAACGTTCGCAGTACCGCGTCATCTTCCAGGGACTTCGGCGCAATCGGAAACTCGTACAGCTTGAGCTTATCGCCGCGTGCCATGGCATTCGCGACCAGCAGCAGCATCGGGTTGAAGTCCAGGGCAACGGTCCTGTCGCAATCAAGTTCGCGATGGATGTCGTAGGCAAGCCGGCCCGCGCCCGCGCCCAGCACCAGCACGTTGCCAAGTTCTGCATTGTCGTGCAGCACGGCGCGAACCTGCTTCAGCGATGCCCTGTTTTCGTCATCGCCCCAGGCCCAGTCGCGGTGCACGTTGGCGTAATACGTATTCAGCCCCTGGTCGACCGGCAAACGCGTACGCATGGCCAGGTACGACTCGAAACTGCCGCTGTATGACTGCACGTCCAGTGGCTGCATCAATTTCTGTAATGCTCGTCGATGCTGCTCGACCGCCGTCTTGTAGCGTTCCAGCCGGCGCCGGGTCAGGGCACGCAGGTCCTTGTTCTTCAGCTCGGCGGCCAGCCCGGCCGACTCCTGGCTCAACTGCTGGAGCGCAAACTGCATGCGACCACGCCACTCGCCGATACTGGATTCCGGTTCTGCAAACAGGCAGGGAATGTCGTCGAGCAGGGGAAAATCGATTTTACAGGCGGCGCAGTGCAGACCGCCATCGCCTTGCTCCAGCGGAGTCTTGTCGCACCGCGGGCAGGCGATGAGGTTCAGGAAGCCGTCAACCATGCGCGGAGTATAACAACGCCAAAAAAATCCGTGACAGTTACTACTTACACCATTTTTTGATTAAAAAAAGGTGTAAGTAGTAACTGTCACGGGTTTTTGGGGGGCGGTGGCTAGGTGGGTGGTGCGCCGACAAAGCCGTTGACGATCGGTTCGAACGCCGTGAGGCTGTCCTGCAACGCCGCGTTGCCGAGGCCGTGGTTCGGGAAGATGTTGCCGAACTGGCCCTGTTCACCGTGCAGTGCCATGTAATTCAGCAGTACGGTATTCACGAGCAGGTTGACGTTGTTCGACGCGGGTGTTGCCCCACGCTGTACGGCACCGTCGGCGCTCATGTAGCCGATCTGCTGGTGCACGGCCTGTTGTTCCGGCGTTGCGCCGATAATTCGCGGTCGTGACCCCGGGTTGTAGACCAGGAAGAACGAGCCGGCCGTGGACGAGTTGTCGCTCACCCATTCGCCCTTGCCGCGTCCGTCCGGCGTATTGTCGATGGCGCCATTTGAAGACAGCGAGCCGTCACTGAAGACGTACATCATCAGCGGTACACCGCGACGGGCGGCATACTCGAGGCAGGCGCCCATGCAGCGGCCGGCGCGGAAGTCCTTGACTTCGCCCTCTGCGCGGCGTCCGCCGTGGTAGTCGTAGCCGCCCATCTCGATACAGCCGGCACCGGCATAGCCGTTGATGACCAGCTTCATGATCGAGGCGGTCTTGCGAAACTCGCGTTCGTTGGCACCACCGGCATTCCATTCGGCCTGGGTGAAGATGCCCGTGCCCGGCTGGCCCGGCTGGTCGACGATCTCGGGATCGAGACCCGGGTCGATCGGCACGCCGCCGAAGCGATCCGCAATATCCGCAGCTTTCAGGTAGCCGCAGTTAACCATCTCCTTGATCACGGCGTCACGGGTAATCTCCGTCGAAACGTTCTGCGACTTGCGCTCACTGATACGGTAGATGGACTCCATGACCGCTGTGGCGTCTTCCTTGGTCAAAATGCCGACCAGGTCACCCGTGTCGACGAGGTTGGTCACGTCGGACGGGCGGTCGACCTTGGTCGGACGCAGCTCGGGATCGTACAGGCTCATCGGCAACATCGAGTTGCCGCCGGAGTCCGTCGTTTCCGAGCCCGCCAGGGTAACGATGCTGCCATCAGCACCGAAACCTGGCACGCCAGAACTGTTGATACCCGCTTTCGCGATGCCGTACATCGGGTTGTGCGGGTTGTTGCCGGTGTCGTTATCCGAACGTGCCGGAATCACGGCACCGTTGATGAACTGCTCACGACCTGCCGTCAGGCTTTGCATGATGCCGCGGCGGAAGGCGCTGTCGAGGTGAAAGCCCAGGCCGAGGTCAAAGTTGTCGTACGGCAGACCCAGTGTCGGGTCCGTCATACCCGGCAGCATGTTGCCGGGCAGCCCCTGGCGCTCGTAGCCGTTCGTCGACAGGAAGTCGCGCTGGCCGCCTTCCCTGCCGATCAGAACGTTCGAGC
>JAUIDP010000026.1 GCA_030429005.1 Gammaproteobacteria bacterium
GGTTATTGCCGCTGCAAGCACTGTGTCGGAAGGCGGAAGCATGTGGAATAGCGTGATTGAGATAAAGCCGGTCGCGAACAGAATTTTGACTATCTGCAGCACGAGACATCCACATACCGCGGCACCCTGCGCTTCAAGAGTTCTACCAGCAACGGGTCCATATACTCGAAGTGATCGGGTATCGACAACACGCCCACCTTCTTGTTGCCTAACAGCGGTGCAAACTTGTTGGTGACCTTGCGTTTGTGCGAGTTTTCCATCACCAGTATGACGTCGGCCCATTCAATCAGGTCGCCGCTCACAGGCGTCTCACAATCCTTGTTGGTTCCCGCGCTGATGGTTGCAACACCGGCATAGTCCGCAAATACTGCTGCCGCGGTCGGGCTGCGCAGCCGGTTCTCGCTGCAGACGAACAGTATTCGGATCACTCGTTTTCCGCCCGGACTCTCACCTTCAGTTCACCGTTCACATCTGTCGACACGTCGAATACGATCGGCCGGCAGCAAACCTGGCAGTCTTCGATGTAATTCTGGTCGGGTTCGGATGGATCCAGCAACACATCGATCCCTTCGCCGCAGTAAGGGCAGTCTACCGTTGTCTCGACCTGGTCCATGCCGGTTCAGGTCACCAGCGATGCAGCGGCACGCCGGTGCCAACCTTGAATGTCGTCGACTCCAGCGCCAGTTCGACATAGCCGTCGGTACCGCTCAACGAGGCAAAATCTCCGGACGTGTTCGTCGGCGCCGGCATCGCCAGCGTCTGCCCGCCGACTGCGGAAACCAGTTTCACCGGCAGGAGGCAGGTCAGTTGCGGCTTGAAGACATACTCCTGCGCCAGGCTTGCGAACTCCGGTGGTTTGGCTCGCAGGCCGGCTGCGGCGTTCAACGCCGTCACGACGTACTGCCGGCAGCACACCAGCGCAGAGACCGGGTTTCCCGGCAGCGCAAACACCGCCTGGCCATTCTTGCCGATGCCAAACCACATCGGCTTGCCGGGTCGCTGGCTGATCTTGTGGAAGACCACGTCAACACCCAGGTCGGCCAGCACTTGCGGCACGTAGTCCGCCTTGCCCATTGATACACCGCCCGACAGGATCAGCACGTTAGCTGCGTCGAGGTGGTCCGCGATACGTGTGCGCAGGACCTTTTCGTCATCGACAATGTGATCGTGCCGGCTATCAGTGAAGCCGTGTTTCTCCAGCAACGCGACCAGTGCCGGGCCGTTCGACATGCGGATCTGGTGAGGCGCAATCGGTTCGCCCGGCGGCACCAGTTCGTTGCCGGTCGAGATCACGCGAATTGTCGGCGCTGCGCTAACTGCAACTTCCGTCAGACCGCACGAGGCGATGATCGCGATGTCCATCGGCGAGATACGCGTTCCCGGCGTCAGCAGCTCCGCGCCTTTTGCATGGTCGGATCCGCGCGCATGGATGAATTGCCGCTGCTCGGCGACATAGCCCGCTTCGATCCCGGCAATGCCGTCATCGACAGTGATGCGCTCCACCGGCACGATGCAGTCGGAACCGTCGGGCAACGACGCACCGGTCATTATCTCGATGCAGTTGCCTCCTTGCAGCTCCAGTGCCGGATCGCCTGCCGCCTGCAGTGCCTGGATCGGGAATTGCCGCCGGCCGGCAGCAAACTCTGTGTGTGCGATCGCGATGCCATCCATCATCACGCGATCAAACGGCGGCTGGTCGCGCTCGGCCACAACGGCCTGTTGCAGTACCCGACCGTTTGCAGCCGCTACCGAAATCATTTCTTGCTTCGCCGCGGGCATTGCGGCCAGGATCGCGGCGTTTGCTTCGCCGACGGTCAGCATGCGTTAGCCTGCCTGCCTCTCGCGCGCAATCGCGCGGTGGCCGATATCGCGGCGCAGGTAGGCTTCATCCCAGTCAATCTTGTCGACGGCGTCGTAGGCTTCCTCGGCCGCTTCCGCCACCGAATCGCCAAGCCCTACGACGCACAGCACCCGGCCACCGCTGGTGAAAACGACATCGTCGCCGGACGTACCCGCGTGAAAGACCTTCTGCGTTTCGTTAAATGTGGCGTCCAGTCCCGAAATCACCTTGCCCTTGTCGTAGCCACCCGGATAGCCACCCGCCGCCATCACCACGCCCAGTGAGACACGCTCGTCCCATTCGGCGGCCTGGCCGGCCAATGTGCCGTCCAGCGTCGCGCTGCACAAGGCTACCAGGTCGGACTTCAGCCGCATCATGATCGGTTGCGTTTCCGGGTCACCCATGCGGCAATTGAACTCGATTACCTTCGGTGTGCCGTCCGCCATAATCATCAGCCCCGCATACAGGAAGCCGGTGTAGTTCGCGCCGTCTGCACGCATGCCCGCCAGCGTCGGGTGGATAACTTCATCGAGGATGCGCTTCTCGATTTCCGGCGTAACCACCGGCGCCGGGGAGTAGGCACCCATGCCGCCCGTGTTCGGGCCGGTGTCGCCTTCGTCGCGCGCCTTGTGGTCCTGCGAGGTCGCCATCGGCACGATGTTCTCGCCATCGGTGATGATGATGAAACTCGCTTCCTCGCCGTCGAGAAACTCCTCGACAACGATGCGTGCACCAGCGTCGCCGAACTTGTTGCCCGAAAGCATATCGACCGCCGCGGCTTCCGCTTCGGCGAGCGATTGCGCCACGATGACGCCTTTGCCGGCCGCAAGTCCGTCGGCCTTGATAACAATCGGCGCGCCCTGCTCGCGGATATAGGCAAGCGCCGCATCCAGGTCTGAGAAATTCCGGTAAGCCGCCGTCGGGATGTTGTGGCGAGCGAGAAAGTCCTTCGTAAATGCCTTCGAGCCCTCGAGTTGCGCCGCAGCGGCGCTGGGACCGAAGCAAGGCATATTCGCTGCCTCGAAGCGGTCAACAATACCGGCTACCAGTGGGGCTTCCGGGCCGACGATCGTCAGGTCGACAGCCTCATCCTGCGCCAGCTGTAACAGCGCATCGATGTCTTCGGCCGATACAGCAACGTTGCGGCACCGGGGCTCGCGTGCGGTGCCGGCATTGCCGGGCGCTACGAGCACCTCGCTGATATCAGCGGCTTTGGCACACTTCCACGCCAGTGCATGCTCGCGTCCGCCGCTGCCAATAATGAGAATCTTCATCAGTGCCGGAAGTGTCGCATGCCGGTAAAGACCATCGCCAGCCCGTGTTCGTTGGCGGCCTGGATGACTTCGTCGTCGCGCATCGAACCGCCCGGCTGGATGATCGCAGCGATGCCGGTTTCAGCGGCGGCGTCGATGCCATCGCGGAACGGGAAGAACGCATCCGACGCCATCACCGAGCCGTCGACGGTGAGACCTTCGTCGGCCGCCTTGATCGCCGCGATCTTCGTGCTGTAGACGCGGCTCATCTGGCCGGCGCCGACGCCTATCGTCATGTTGTCCTTGCAGAAGATGATGGCATTCGACTTGACATACTTGACGACCGTCCAGGCAAACAGCATGTCCGCGACCTGTGCCGGTGTCGGCGCTGTTTCCGTCACGACCTTGAGGTCATCCGCGGTAATCCTGCCAAGGTCGCTGCCCTGAACCAGCAGCCCGCCGGAAACCTTCTTGAATTCCTGGCCGCCGGCTTCGGCCACCCACGGCCCGGTGTCGAGTACACGCACGTTGCGCTTCTCTGACAACACCTCGGCCGCATCGGCTGCCACGTCCGGCGCAACGATAACCTCGACAAACTGCCTGTCGATGATGGCCTTCGCCGTCTTCGCATCCAGCGGCCTGTTGAACGCAATGATGCCGCCAAAGGCCGACGTCGGGTCTGTCCGGAAGGCTTTTTCGTAGGCACTGCCGATGTCGTCGGCCACGGCCACACCGCAGGGGTTGGCGTGCTTGACGATCACGCAGGCCGGCGCCTCGAACTGGCGCACACACTCAAGGGCCGCGTCACTGTCGGCAATGTTGTTGTACGACAGCGCTTTGCCCTGCAGCTGCGTCGCCGTCGCGAGTGAGCCTTTCGGCGCCTGCTGGTCGACATAGAACGCCGCCTGCTGGTGCGGGTTCTCGCCGTAACGCATTTTTTCGACCAGATTGCCTGCATACAGGAAGCGCTCCCCGAGCGCGTCGTCACCCAGCGATGCCGACAGGTACTTCGTAATCGCCGTGTCGTAGCTGGCCGTGTGTGCGTAGGCTTTGGCCGCCAGCCGGCGGCACATCTCCGGTGACAGGACCTTGTCCTGCAATGCGTCCAGCACCGCGGTGTAGTCTGCCGGGTCCACGACGACGGCCACGCTTTCGTGGTTCTTTGACGCGGCACGGATCATCGCCGGCCCGCCGATATCGATGTTTTCGATGGCGTCCTCGATTGTCGTGTCGTCACGCGCGATGGTTTGCTCGAACGGATACAGGTTTACGGCCAGCAAATCGATGGGTTCGATGCCGTGTTCAGACATCACGGCGTCATCTGTACCGCGCCGCCCGAGCAGGCCGCCATGAATCGTCGGATGCAGCGTTTTGACGCGCCCGTCCATGATTTCCGGGAAGCCGGTCTTGTCACTGACTTCGACGACATCGATGCCGGCTTCGCGCAGGGCCCGGCAGGTACCGCCGGTGGAGAGAATTTCAACGCCCAGTTCGGCAAGGCCGGAGGCGAACGGTATAAGACCATGCTTATCGGATACGCTCAGCAGCGCCCGTCGCACCGTTAACATCAGAAAAGTCCTACTGAATCAAAGAGTAAAAACGCAGTTTCTTCCGCAGCGTGCCGCGATTGAGACCGAGAATGCCGGCTGCCTGGCTCTGGTTGCCCTGAGTGTAGTCCATGACTGCCTTGAATAAAGGTCGTTCGACCTCGCCAATGACGAGGTCATACAGATCGCCCGGGCGATCGCCATTCAGGCTCTCGAAATACACCGCCAGTGCGTCTTCAGTATGTTTGTGTAGTGGCTTGCTGCGTTTCTTCTTGCCGTTCTTTTTGCCCACGCTTTCCGAATCCTGTACCGACTAGGCGGCAATCGAAATACCCCCGTCCCCGCGGTCAAAGTATTCCAGCACCAGTCGAATTTGTTCTTGCCCACTGCCGGCCCTGACCGCCTGGTAGCGAAACTCGCCTGCGTTTACGAGTTGCTTGCTGTACCAGGTCAGGTGTTTTCGAGCCACCCGCACACCGACACGTTCCCCATAGAATCGGTGCAGTTCTTTTAGATGGCCGAGCATAGTATCACGCAATTCATTTTTTTCTAGCGGAGTTATTTTTCCCGCACCGGAATGAAATTCTGCAAGTTCCCTGAAAAACCACGGCCGGCCCTGGGCGCCTCGGCCGATCATCAAGCCATCAGCACCAGTTAGTCGCAAAACTTCAAGTGACTTCTCCAGAGTCGTGATGTCGCCGTTGGCAAAAACCGGAATGCCAACCCGCTGCTTGATCTGCGCGATCGTGTCGTACTCGGCTTCACCCTTGTATTTGCATGCGCGCGTTCTGCCGTGCACGGCGAGCGACTGCACGCCGCTTTGTTCGGCGATGTGAGCGATCCGGGCGCCATTGCGATTTGCCCGGTCCCAGCCTGTGCGCATTTTCAGTGTCACCGGTACGTCGACCGCGGCTACCACGGCTTCCAGGATCTCAGCGACCAGCTTCTCATCCTGCAGCAAGGCCGAGCCGGCGAGTTTCCTGCAGACGTTCTTGGCCGGGCAGCCCATATTGATGTCGATGACCTGGGCACCGCGTTCGACACAGGCTTGCGCCGCCACGGCCATTTGCCGTGGCTCCGAGCCGGCGATCTGCACGACTACTGGTTCAGCGTCGACATCGATATCCAGCTTGCGACGGGATTGCGCCGTCTGCCAGAGGCTGATGTCTGCCGTGGTCATTTCCGAGGTGGTCAAACCAGCACCGAAGCGGCGGCAGATCCGTCGGAACGGGGCATCCGTGACGCCGACCATCGGCGCCAGCACGAAGCGGCTGCTGAGATCGTAGGGCCCGATTTTCATCAGCGGAAGTCTTTGTCGTCGCAGCGCAGACGGTCGCCACCGATGCGGTAGCAAACGTTCAATTTGAAGCTCGTGGCAGCCGCCGATGGCGATTCGATCGAGATCACCGCGTTGAAGGTTTCCTTCGGCTGTACCTGCCGGTCTATGTCCGCGCCCTCTTCGAGGTACTCGGCAGGTTCGAGCACCCGGCTGCCGATAATTTCTTCGAAGCGGTCTTTCAGTTCGACGTGTACGAGCGGGTAGGGCAGTGCCTCCTCGGAATTGTTGCCTACCCGCGAGTAAATCGTCAGCACATTGTTGCCGTCGTCCGTGCTGCCCTTGGTCGCCTCGAAGCGCCAGCCGGAAACGTTCCAGGCCGGGGTCACCGGGCTGCCGAACAGGTTGTATACCGGGCCGATCGCACTCTGGAATGCGGGCGAGACAGCCAGTGCCTCGCGCGAGTGGTGAATCACCTGGATGACGAGGACGACGAACAGCAACGCGGCGGCCGCTGCCATGCTGCGTTTCGATGGTTGCCAGTCACGCAGACTGAAACGCGGCTTCTCCTCCTCGAGCTCCATCTGCTTCATGCTCTCGGAGGCCGCGGCCCGGGCGGCTTCGAGCCGATCCTGGTCCTCTTCGGTCATGACCGACTCCCCCTCCATGATGATGGTCTCCATCAGGGGGTTGTCGTCGTCGGCCGGTGCGGCCAGCGCTGCGGCGGCCAGGTCTATCGCATCAGGTTCGTCGCTGCCGCTTGCATCATCCTCGTCAGCCGCTGCCGTTTCGTCGACCTGCGACCCGTCATCGCTGGCGTCGGCAGCCGGTTTTTCCTTGGCGATGTCCGCTGCAGTATCGACCTGTTTTTGCACGATTGTGGACGTAAAGCCGTCCTCGTCTTCCACGGCGATCGCCAGAAGGTCCTGGTCGATCAGCATGTTGACGGTTTTTTCTTCCTCGGTGAGTTCCGGCACCTCGATATCGTCGGGTTCGGCGAAGTCGCCGTCGTCGATACCCTCCAGCGCCATTTCGAGGTCGGCAGCCAGTTCCTTCTCGTCCGGCAGTTGCGCTTCATCCTCGAGTTCCTGCGCCTCGAGCAGCGTCTCGTCGGGTGCCTCGTCGCTGATGTCCTCGGCAGCGGGTTCGTCGAGAACGGCTTCGGCCAGTGCCCGGTCCGCCGGTGAGTCCTCGAGCTGGATTTCGTCGAGCACGTCCGCTTCGTCTTCAGCGGTAATCTCCTCGAGGTAGTCGTCTTCATCGAGGATGCCGGCGCGCGAAAGTTCTTCAGGGGCGACGCCGTCCAGGTTGATCTCGTCGTCCGTACCTGCATCAGACGCGTCAGCCTCGGTTTCGTCGGTTTCGTCGGTTTCCAGGCTGATCTCGTCAGGCTCAAGTTCAGACTCAAGCCCAGACTCAAGCTCAGACTCGAGCTCAGGTTCGGGCTCATGCTCAGGCTCGGCCACTTCCAGCTCGATTTCCTCAACGTCGGCCGCGGCGTCATCCAGTTCCAGTTCGATCGCGTCGCCGTCCAGGTCTATCTCTTCCGGCTCTGCCTTCGCCGCCTCAGCCTTTGCAGCCGCTTCGACTTCGAAGGCGGCGGCAATCAGGTCTTCCTCGATCGAGGTATCAGCCGGGTCCTTCGTCTCGTCCTCGTCGAACTCCAGCGTCTCCGGGCCAGCCTCAAGGACCAGTTCCTCGGCCGGCGCGTCGTCGGCTGCCGTGTCGTCATCGGCGGCCGGATGCAGGCCACTCATGTCCAGTCCCAGCTCTTCAGCCTGGCGGGCAAACTGGGCATCCATGTCCATGGCGGCCAGGTCGATCTGTGCGAAAGCTTCGCTTGCGCCTATCTCCAGTTCGGCTGTTTCCTCGTCGCTGTCATCATCGGCGTCGTCCTCGACCACTGGCAGCGCCTCGACGACCTCGATGTCTTCGCCGGTTTCCGGCGCGTCGTCAGCAGTCGCTGCCGCCGCCTCGTCAAGGTCGTCGAGCAGGTCTTCCCATTCGTCGGGCTCGCCGAACACGAGATCGACCTGCGACTCATCCAGCCGCGGTTGGGGTGGTGTTTCGATGACAGGTTCCGGTGGTTGCGGCGGCACGGCGGGCATGTCCAGGTCGAAATCGTCCGGGAGCGGCGTGTTGTCGTCGAAGCGCATTTCCTCGTGGACCATGCTGGGTACCGGGTCCTCGGCAAGGTCTTCATCTTCGTCGGCGTCGATGACGCGCCACTCCACGCCGGTATCCTCGATGCGGATGTCTTCGCCGGCGAGCTGGTCCAGCGTCTTCAGCAAAGCGGCGCTCTGCTCGGCGGAAATCGACCGTGGCGGGGTACCGGCCTCGGCGGGCGGGCTCTCGCTGGTTGCAGTGACCGGCATCTCCTCGGACAGGTGTGCCAGAGCATTGAATGCCACACCACAGCCGCCGCAACGGACTTTGCCCGCTGCCTGTTTCAGAACATCAGCCGTAACGCGAAACGCGACCTCGCATTCGGGGCACTGGGTATACATCGCTCAGTCCTCGGTCCTGCGACCGTTCAGTCGTGCCCAGGTCTGGCCATCCTGCTCCCGGTATTCGGGTTCTGCGAACTCGATCCAGGGCTGGTACGCCGCCAGCACGTCTCCAACCTGCTCGGAGAGTATGCCGGATAGTGCGAGCAGACAACCGCCTTTGACATGTGTGCAGATGGATTCTGCCAGTTCAATCAATGGTCTAGCGAGAATATTGGCGAGTACAACATCGAACTCGCCGGCGACACCGCGGGGGTGGTTGCTCACCTGGATGCGGTCGCGCACGGCGTTCCGCTCGGCATTGTCGGTGGTAGCGCGTACGGCCTGGTCGTCGATGTCCATGGCAACGGCCTGGCCGGCACCGAGCAATATGCCGGCGATGGCGAGGACGCCGGAGCCGCAGCCGTAGTCCAGGATGCGCTTGCCCGCAACGTCGATACTGTCGAGCCATTCGAGGCAGAGCGCGGTTGTCGGGTGGGTGCCGGTGCCGAAAGCGAGGCCCGGGTCCAGCCGCACGACGACCGCATCCGGCGCATCAACCCGGGTATCGCCCGGGCTGATCCAGAGCCGCGAACCAAACTGCATCGCGGTAAAGTCCTTCAGCCATTCGCGCTCCCAGTCACGGTTTTCCAGCGTCATGATCTCGTGCGCGGGCAGCGTGTCGAGCCCGAGCGACGTCTTCAGGTCCGCTGCAAGCGCGTCAAAGTTGGTCTCGCCGCTGAACAGGCCGGTGATGCGCACGTCCGGCCACAATGGTGTTTCGCCGGGAGCCGGTTCGAGCACGGGCTTGTCGCCGGCATCGGTCAGTGTGATCGAGCTGGCGCCATGGCGGGTAAATATCGCTTCGACCGCCTCGCGATTCAGCGATTCAAGGTCCATGACAAATTGTCGCCAATCCATCAAATTTTCGGTGTGTTCCCGGTCACACCAGGCCGAGCCGTTTCTCCAGGTAGTGGATGTCCGTTCCGCCCTGCTGGAACGCCGCGTGCTGGAAAATCTCCTGGTGTAGCGGCACGTTGGTCTTGATGCCGTCGATGACGATCTCGTCCAGCGCAATCTTCATGCGCGCGATCGCGGCGTTGCGGTCGCTGCCGTGTGTGATCAGCTTGCCGATCATCGAGTCGTAGTAGGGCGGGACCTTGTAGCCGCTGTAGACATGGCTGTCGACGCGTACGCCTGGGCCGCCGGGTGCATGCCACAACGTGATGAGGCCGGGGGACGGCATGAAGTTTTTCGGATCTTCGGCGTTGAGCCGGCATTCGATCGCGTGACCCTGGATCCTGACGTCGTCCTGCGTAATGCTGAGTTTTTCGCCTGCGGCAATGCGCAGCTGCTCGCGCACGATGTCGATGCCGGTAATCATCTCGGTCACCGGATGCTCCACCTGCAGGCGCGTGTTCATCTCGATAAAGTAGAACTCGCCCTTCTCATACAGGAACTCGAACGTGCCGGCGCTGCGATAGCCCATTTCCTGGCAGGCGCGCACGCAGCGCTCACCGATATGGTTGCGTTGCTCTTCGCTCAGGCCGGGCGCGGGGGCTTCTTCGATGACTTTCTGGTGCCGCCGCTGCATCGAACAATCGCGCTCACCGAGGTGTACGGCATTGCCGTGACTGTCGGCCAGTAACTGAAACTCGACGTGCCGTGGCGTTTCCAGGAATTTCTCCATGTACACGACGTCGTTGTTGAAAGCGGCGCGCGCCTCGGCCTTCGTGACGGTAATGGCTGCGATCAGCGAGGCCTCCGCGTGCACGACGCGCATGCCACGGCCACCGCCGCCACCGGATGCCTTGATGATGATCGGGTAGCCGATATCCCGAGCGATGCGAATGTTCTCGTCAGGGTCGTCTTCCAACGGCCCGTCCGAACCCGGCACGCAGGGAACGCCGGCCGACTTCATCGCCCTGATCGCCGAAACCTTGTCGCCCATCAGGCGGATGGCACTGGCGGGCGGGCCGATGAAAACAAAACCGCTCGTCTCGACGCGCTCGGCGAAGTCGGCATTCTCCGAGAGGAAACCGTAGCCCGGGTGAATGCCCACGGCGTCGGTTACCTCGGCCGCCGCGATGATCGACGGCATGTCGAGATAGCTCTCGGTCGATGGTGGTGGACCGATGCATACGGTTTCATCCGCGAGCAATACGTGTTTGAGGTTGTTGTCCGCGGTCGAATGCACCGCGACGGTCTTGATGCCCATCTCACGGCAGGCGCGCTGGATGCGCAGCGCGATCTCGCCGCGGTTGGCTATGACGACTTTATCGAGCATGCGTGGCTGCCCGCTTAGCCGGTGTTGCGCTGGTCGATAACGAACAGCGTCTGTCCGTACTCGACCGGTTCGCCGTTCTGGATGCGAATGGACTTGATGACGCCGGCGACGTCGGCCTCGATCTGGTTCATCATCTTCATCGCCTCGATGATGCACAGCGTGTCGCCTTCGTTGACCTTGTCGCCAACCTGCACGTACGGGGCGGCACCCGGTGATGACGATGCGTAGAAAGTGCCGACCATTGGCGCCGTCACCTGGAAGCCGGTTTCTTCCGGCTCGGCCGGGGCTGCTGCCTCTGCCGCAGCGACCGGAGCCGGAGCGGCGGCCGCAGGCGCGGGTGCGGCGATCGGCGCCGCGGTGACGACCGGCGGTGCGCTTTGCGAGTAGCGGCTGATGCGAACCGACTCCTCGCCCTCGGTGATCTCGATCTCGGCAATGCCTGACTCGTCGAGCAGTTCAATAAGTTTCTTAACTTTTCTGATGTCCATTATTCGTCCTCGGCATCTGTCAGCTGCACGTGCGCCGCCTGGATTGCCAATTCGTATCCGTAAGCCCCAAAACCAAACAAGCAAGCCCTGGCGATATCGCTGAAGTAACTCTTGTGCCGAAAATCCTCCCTGGCAAAGGTGTTACTGAGGTGCAGCTCGATGAACGGAATGTCCACCGCGAGCAGTGCATCGCGAAGGGCCACGCTCGTATGCGTGAAGGCGCCGGGATTGATGATGATAAAGGCGATGCCGTCTTGCGCCGCCTTTTGCACCCGGCCAACCAGTTTGTGCTCGGCGTTGCTCTGGTAGCAGGTCAGCGTATGTCCGAGTTCTTCCGCCACGTCGATACAGTTGGCCTCGATGTCCTCGAGGCGGGTCGCACCGTACACCTCCGGCTCACGCGAGCCGAGCAGGTTCAGATTCGGTCCATTGAGAAGCAACAGATCAGACATTTGCCAGGAAAAGCAACCAGATTGCCGAAGTTGGCGGCAATTCTAACCATTTTCCCGAACTTTTGTGCAAAAAAACCGTGACAGTTACTACTTACACCTTTTTTCTGCGGGCTTTGTGGCGGTGACGAGCGCGTAGCCTTGCCTGTTTTTGGATTACCGTAACGAAAACGCAACTGTTTGCTTGCGCCCGCCGGTGGAAAGATGGCAGGTCTCAAGTGGTCGAACAGGAAATCGCTATGGGCCGAATGCCGAGAATTGTGGTGCCTGGCTACCCGCATCACCTGACGCAACGCGGCGCACGCAAGCAGACGACTTTCTTTAGTGAAAGTGACTACAAGATGTACATAAGATTGCTCTCGAAAGCGATACGCAAGTTCGAGGTGGAGGTGCTGGCTTACTGTCTTATGCCAAACCATGTTCATCAGGTGGTTGTACCCCGCAAGAGCACCGGACTGGCGGACCTGGTAAGGCATGTGCACAAGACCTACGCTATTGCGGTCAACGCGCGCGAGGGGTGGCAAGGACATCTTTGGCAAGAGAGATTCCGCTCATGCGTACTCGACGAGCCGCATTTACTGGCCGCCGTCCGATACGTCGAGCTAAACCCGGTGCGCGCCAGGCTCTGTCAACATCCGGGCGAGTGGGCGTGGTCGAGTTATCGTGCCCATGTCAATGCGACTGACGATGGGGTGGTTTCCGTTGCGCCTATGCTCGACAGGGTGAGTGACTGGCGGCGTTTCGTCCGAAGCGAAAGTCAGGATGAGAAAAGCTTCTCGAAACTTCGTGAACGGTCGCGAACCGGGCATCCGGTCGGCGACGCCAGATTCATCAACAATTTGGAGAAATTGACTGGCCGCAACCTCATGTCGCCAAAGTTGGGTCGGCCGAAAAAGGTGTAAGTAGTAACTGTCACGGTTTTTTTAGAGCAGGTTGAGTTGGGCTTTTGCTTCGGCGATGTCGATCGTGCCGGTGTCGAGCTGGTTCATGACGGCGACGATGTTGTCGAGGTGTTGTTGGTGGATCTCGCCCATGTGTGCGCCGACGAGGCGGCCGTCTTTGGTGACCACCATTGTGAACGGCAGGCCGACGAAGCTGATGCCGGACGACTCGGCGACCGCCATCGCGTCCTGTTCACCGACCAGGATGGGGTAGTTGAATTCTGCGGCCTCTGCGTAGGCGATCACGGGCTCGAGAAATTCAACGGCTATGCCGATGACCTGGAAACCGTCGGCGTCGTGTGTCTCCTGGAACGCTTTCAGCAGCGGGATTTCCCGCCGGCACGGCGCACACCAGGTAGCCCAGAAGTTGACGATGCGGTGCTTGCCCTGCCACTCGGCGAAACTGTGTACCTCGCCGTCCAGCCCCCCGAGTTCGAACTCCACCTGGATGGGGCCGGCAGGCTTGACCGTTGCGACGACCGAATCGGCCGGCGACGGCGAGGGAACGGGTGTGTCCGGTTGCCTGTCCAGGTAGAAAAGGTAGCCTGCGACTGCGCAAGCGATCGCAACTGCGATTACAAGAATATTTTTCACGCTAAACCTGCCGGTTCTAACTGTTTTTATCGGGCTCTAGATGACGTCCGCGAAAGCCTTGTTGACGTGTTCCTCAAAAGCCTTCGCTTTCATGTAGCCAACGACCTCGAAGCCGTGGCGCTGCTGGCCGTCCGTGCCAAAGAAAATAATTGTTGGTGGTCCAAAGACCCCGAAACGCTGCAGAAGTTCCTTGTCCTCGGCGTCGTTGGCCGTGACGTCCGCCTGCAGCAGTACCGTATTCGACAACGCGTCCTGCACACCGGCATCAGTAAACGTGTATTCCTCCATCTCGATGCAGGAAACGCACCAGTCCGCGTAGAAGTCCAGCATCGCCGACTTGCCCGCCGCTGAAGCCGCCGCCAGCTCGCGGTCGAGATCGGCAACTGTCTTGATACGAGTGAATTCGACGTGATTGTCTTCGGCGATGGCGGCGCTGCCACCCGATGCGAGACTGATGCCGGCCAGCGGTTTCAGCGGGTTGGTGCCGCCACTCAATGCGCCGAGCATCAGCAACAGGCCGTAGACGATCGCCAGGAAACCAAAGCCCTTGCCGAGTTTCTGCGCCGTCGACGACTCGCTGCCAAGCGTCGTGAGTCCGCCCATGAATACGCCGGTCATGAATACCAGTACCGCCCACAGCGCCATCGATACGCTGCCCGGAAGTACGGTGCGCAACATCCACAGCGCCAGGCCCAGCAGCATGAAGCCGAATGCCGTTTTGACGGCAACCATCCAGTTGCCGGCCTTCGGCAGCAGGTGCCCCTGCGCCGCGCCGACAATTAATAGCGGCGCGCCCATGCCAAGGCTCATGGCAAACAGTGCCAGGCCGCCACGCAGCATGTCGCCGGCCTGCGCCATGACGATCAGTGCAGCAATCAGGGCTGGTGCCACGCAGGCGGTCACAATCAGGGCCGATAGTGCGCCCATGATGAATGCGCCAACCGTCGTACCGCTTTTCTGGTTGCCGCTGATACCGGCAAGCTTGCTTTGAATGCTGCTCGGCATCTGCAGGTCGTAGCCGCCAAACATGGCGAGCGCCAGCAGCACGAAAAAACCGGCAAAAATCATCAGCACCCACGGCTGGTTGAACATCGCCTGGAGTTGCGCGCCGGCAGCCGCCGCTGCGATACCGGCGCCGGTGTACACCAGCGCCATGCCCAGGACGTAGCTGAGCGCGAGCCCGAAGCCGCGTGCGGGGCTGGTGTTTTCGCCTTCGCCGGCAATGATTGACGTCAGGATCGGGATCATCGGCAGGACGCAGGGCGTGAACGCCAGCAACAGGCCGAGCCCGAAGAAGGTGGCGACGACTTTCCACAGGTTGCCATCGATGATCAGCTGGGCAAGCCGGTTCTGCTCCGAGACCATCTGGCCGTCGGCCGGCCGCAGGCTTGCGAGGTCATCGATTCGTTCGGCCTCGGGCAGCTCGGCGCTGAGCACCACCGTCTGCGGCATATAACAGAGACCCTCATCCGCACAGCCCTGGTACTCGAGTTCGATCTCGAGCGTCATCGCGTCGGCCGTCGCGCGCTGGATCGTAGCGCGGCTCACCATCTCGTCGTAATAGACGACCTGCTCGCCGAAAAACTCGTCGGTATGCAGCTTGCCCTCCGGCATCTCGACCTGGCCGACGCGAGCGTCTTCGCTCAAGGACGTGACCCTGGTCTTGTCCCGGTAGACGTAATAGCCGGGCAGGATACGGATGCCGACTTCGACCGTGTTGCCGTCAACGACAAACAGGTCGGGGAAAAACACCTCGTCAGGCGGCGGGAAATCGCCCATTGCGAGGTCGCCAATACCCTGGGCTGCTGTGGTGCCGCCCAGCGTGCCAAGGTCCGCGGCCGGCTGTTTGAGGGCGACCGTCTCCGTCCACTCCTGCGGCGGGTAGCAAAGCCCGCCGTCCCAGCAGCCACGGCTCTTGATGACGAGGTCTACCGTTGCCGGTCGCTCGCCGTCGACCCGGTAGGGGATGCGGACGTAGAAATTCTCACGAAAAACCTGCTGTTTGCCGAACCACTCGTCTTCGTGCGCCTCGCCGGCCGGCAGCCGCGCCTTGCCGAGCTCGACGCCTTCCGTCGTCGTTTCGAAGGCGAGTTCCTTGCGGTACAGGTAGTACTCATCCTCTATGGCCCAGTCGACCTCCAGCGCATCGCCGGTATCGAATACGACATAACGATAGGCGTCCTCAGGGCGCAGTGGTTCCTCGTCCTGGGCGTACGCAGCGGGTGCCGCCAACAGCAGCAACAGCAGGAAACGGGTCAATGTGACGATTTTGAGCATAGGTCGGCGGAGCATACTGGCGCCAGGGCGCCTTGTCATCGATCCAGGTCGGATTTTTGGCAGCTTTCGAGCCGCCGGGTCCTTGAAATTTGCAGGGCTATGCCTATTATTAGCACTCCCTGCGGCCGAGTGCTAACAACCCGGTTCGCAAAGTCGCTGAAAAGCGGTTAAAAATCAAAATGTTATAGGAGATTGAAACCATGAAGATTCGTCCACTTCATGATCGGGTCATCGTCAAGCGCATGGAAGAAGAGCGCACATCACCGGGTGGAATCGTCATTCCCGATGCTGCGACGGAAAAGCCGATCAAAGGTGAGGTGATCGCTGCCGGCAACGGCAAGATCTCGGAAAACGGTGATGTTCGCGCGCTGGACGTCAAGGTGGGTGACACGGTCCTGTTCGGCAAGTACGCCGGCACCGAAGTCAAAGTCGATGGTGATGAACTGCTCGTGATGAAGGAAGACGACATCATGGCAGTCATCGAAGACTAAAGTTTAAGAGAGGAATAGAGACATGGCTGCTAAAGAAGTACGTTTTAGCGACGACGCGCGTCAGAAAATGTTCGCAGGAGTGAACGTTCTGGCCAACGCGGTAAAAGTGACCCTGGGTCCGAAAGGTCGCAACGTTGTGCTCGACAAGAGCTTCGGCGCACCGACCGTCACCAAAGACGGTGTATCGGTCGCCAAGGAAATCGAGCTGGAAGACAAGTTTGAAAACATGGGCGCGCAGATGGTGAAGGAAGTTGCTTCGCAGACATCTGATGTCGCCGGTGACGGCACCACGACGGCTACGGTTCTCGCGCAGGCAGTTCTGCGTGAAGGCCTGAAGTCCGTTGCGGCCGGCATGAACCCGATGGACCTGAAACGCGGCATCGACAAAGCGACGGCTGCGCTGGTCGCCGAGCTGCAGAAACTGTCCAAGCCTTGCGAAGACGAGAAAGCGATCGCGCAGGTTGGCAGCATTTCTGCCAACTCCGACACCGAAATTGGCGAAATCATCTCCGACGCCATGCAGAAAGTCGGCAAGGAAGGCGTGATCACGGTTGAAGAAGGCCAGGGCCTGGCGAATGAACTGGAAGTCGTCGAAGGCATGCAGTTCGATCGCGGCTACCTGTCGCCATATTTCATCAACGCCCAGGACAGCCAGCAGGTTGAGCACGACAACCCGTTCATCCTGCTGCACGACAAGAAGATCTCGAACATTCGCGATCTGCTGCCGATCCTCGAAGGTGTTGCCAAGGCAGGCCGTCCGCTGATCATCGTCGCAGAAGATGTTGAAGGCGAAGCGCTGGCTACCCTGGTCGTCAACAACATTCGCGGCATCGTGAAGGTTGCTGCCGTCAAGGCGCCGGGCTTCGGTGACCGCCGCAAAGCCATGCTGCAGGACATCGCGATCCTGACCGGTGGCCAGGTGATCTCGGAAGAAGTCGGTCTGTCGCTGGAGAAAGCGACGCTGGAAGATCTCGGCGAAGCCAAGAAGGTACAGATCTCGAAAGAGAACACGACGGTAATCGACGGTGCTGGCCAGGCTGCTGACATCAAGGGCCGCGTTGACCAGATCAACCGTGAAATCGAAGAGTCTTCATCTGACTACGACCGCGAGAAGCTGCAGGAACGTGTTGCCAAGCTTTCCGGCGGTGTTGCTGTCATCAAGGTTGGTGCCGCAACGGAAGTCGAGATGAAAGAGAAGAAAGCACGCGTTGAAGACGCACTGCACGCTACCCGTGCCGCCGTTGAAGAAGGCGTAGTACCGGGCGGTGGTGTTGCGCTGATTCGTGCGCTGAAGGCTATCAAGAAGCTCGAAGGCGACAACGCCGACCAGAATGTTGGTATCAACATCCTGAAGCGTGCCGTTGAAGAGCCGCTGCGCCAGATCGTCAAGAATGCAGGCGGTGACGCAAGCGTTGTGCTGAACGCCGTTGCAGAAGGCAAAGGTAACTTCGGTTACAACGCCGCAACCGGCGAGTTCGGTGACATGATCGAGCAGGGTATCCTGGATCCGACCAAGGTTACGCGTTATGCGCTGCAGAACGCTGCGTCTGTTTCCGGCCTGCTGCTGACGACCGAAGCCATGGTGGCTGACGCACCGCAGGACGATGCTGCCGGACCGGCAATGCCGGACATGGGTGGCATGGGTGGCATGGGCGGCATGATGTAAGTCGCTTTCCACCTGGAAAAGACAAAAGCCCGGCCTCGTGCCGGGCTTTTTTTTGTCCTGAAGGGCAGCGGGGAGGCCATATAAGTATTTGGTCGAAACGCCACCGTTCTAAATAAGTCGGACTATACTCAGAGAGGAAACAACATTCTGGTTTAGGCTTTCGGGGGGAAGATATGAACCATTCAACGTGTATGAGGTCGTTCGGCCTCTGTGCCGCTATTGCTGCGCTGTTTTCGCCACTTGCTCCACTGGTCTATGCACAGTCAGACGAGGGCAGCTTTGCCATCGAGGAAGTCATAACCACTGGAACACGCCGGGAAGGGCAATCGCCGACAGAAACCATGTCACCGATCGATGTCCTGGCGGGTGAGTCGCTGACCAACCAGGCAACATTCGATATGACCGATGGCCTGACCAGGATTGCGCCGTCCCTGAATACCCAGCGGTTTCCGATCGCGGACGGCACGGCGGTCATACGACCGGTGACCCTGCGTAACCTGTCGCCGGACCAGACGCTGGTACTGCTCAACGGTTCGCGTCGGCATCGGTCGGCGCTGGTGAACCTCCAGTTTTCACCTTTGGGTACGGTCAATACCGGCGCGCACTCGGTGGACTTCGGGCTGATTCCGTCCGCGGCAATCGAGCGCGTGGAGATCCTGCGTGACGGCGCTTCGGCACAATACGGATCTGATGCCATCGCCGGCGTCGTCAATATCATCCTCAAGGACGATAGCGACGGAATCGGCCTGTACGCACAGACGGGCGAGTACTTCGAAGGTGACGGCACACGCACGACGCTGGCTGCCAACGCGGGCTTTCCACTGGGTGACGCCGGTTTCATCAACGCAACGATCGAGCAATCGACGGCAGATACAACGTCCCGGGGCAATGTCAGGTTCGACTGCCCTGACCGGATTGCGGCAGTCGGCAAAGAGAATGTGCCGCTGGACGGACTCTGTCAGCGCTGGGGTGACCCGGACATCGACACGCTCAAGTTCTTTGTGAATGCCGGCATAGATATCACCGACTCGACCGAGTTCTTTGCCACGGCGAGTTACGCTGACAGCGAGTTTCGGTCTGATTTCTTTTATCGGCCAGGCTACATTCCGGGCACCGGCGGGAGCGGTGCACTGGTCGTCGATGATGGCAACGGTTTTCCGGCTGAAGCACCACAGCAACTCGTTGACGACATCACGAATGCCGGGCTCGATCCGGACAATTACCTGACCGCGGACGGCGCCAGCGCCAGCGGTTTTGTCCTGCTCAATCCGATCCAGGCGCAGTTTCCGGGCGGGTTCAATCCAGACTTCGGTGCCGACCTCAGTGACTACTCGGTGTTGCTGGGCTTGCGCGGCGAGACGGCGGGTGAGTTGAGCTGGGATGTGCGCGGCAGGGTCGCCGAGAATGAAGTGGACTACCTGCTGAGCAGCACAATCAACCCGAGCCTCGGATTGCTTTCGCCGACTTCATTCAGGCCCGGTGCGCTGACGCAGGAAGAGACGGCGCTGACTGTCGATTTTGTCAAGACGCTCGATGTCGGCGGCCTTGCCTCACCGCTCAATGTTGCATTTGGCGTGGAGTGGCGTGAAGAGAGCTATACGCTGAAATCGGGGGACCCGGCATCGATCGAGGTTGGGCCGACATTCCTGCAGTTCGGGTTTGGCTCGGAGAGTTTCCAGGGTTACCCCCTTGAGTCGGCCGGTAGTTTTGATCAAACCAGCTACGGGGCTTATATCGATGTCGAGGCCGACTTCACGGATCAGTTTTCCGCCGGTGCTGCCGTGCGCTACGCGGACTACGATTCGTTCGGCAGCAACGTCAGTGGGAAGCTTTCGGGTCGATTCGATTTTTCAGATCGCGCGGCGCTCAGGGCAACGGTCAGCACCGGTTTCCGGGCGCCGACCGTGGGCCAGGTCAATACGCTGAACGGCACTACGGCCGCGAACTCGGCAGGCGTACTGGTGCCGCAATTTATCTATCCGGTCGCCAATGATGTTCCGCAGGCATTCGGTGCGCAGGAACTCGACGCCGAAGAGTCGACGAGTTTCACGATCGGCGCCATATTCCAGCCAACGGACAACACGAGCATTACGATCGACTACTACGACATTACGATCGACGACCGCCTGACAGTCCTGAACGTTGGCGATCCGGCCACCGGGACGATCCAGCAACAGGAGATCGACGACTTTCTCGTGCCCGCGGGTATCCCGAACGCACAGGCTTTCCTCGATGCCAGGGTGGCGTTTTTCATCAACGGGTTCCAGTCGAATATTTCCGGTATCGATGTCTCGGTCGTGTCGGATTTCGAGGTCGGGTCCGGGAACCTGGTTGTAGACCTTCGTGCCAACTTCAATGAGCAGGATGTCAGCAAGATCCAGTCGTTGCCGACACCGGGGCTGCGCGCTTCCTCGTTGTCTGCCGCGAATATCTATGATCTCGAGAACCAGGTGCCGGACAGCCGCGGGACGTTGACGTTTGACTATGCTACCGGCGGGATGTTTTCCGGCCTCGTGCGGCTGAACTACTACGGTGGCTGGGGAGATTCCGGCGGACAAATCGCCTCGTCGGACAATTCCGAAGCAGTCTCCTACAGTTCCGAGTTGCTCGTCGATGTTGAAGCGAATTTCCGCCTCAATGATAACTTTCGAATCGCTGTCGGCGGCGAGAATGTCTTCGATGCCTACCCCGACAACGACGGGCATTTTGTCGCCGGGTTGCTCGGCATCGAGTACGCCCTGACTTCGCCGTTCGGTTTCAATGGCGGCTTCTGGTACGCCCGCCTCGGGGTGGATTTCTAGACTGGGCAAACAGCACGAAAAGGGGTCAGGGCGCTGGCCCCTTTTTGTGTTTCTTTTGCAGGTACCAAAAGACACGTAGCCCCAGCAGCACGGCGAGCACAAGCGCGTAGTAGATCGCGTCGTCCGGCCCTTTCTTGACCTGCCACCAGTAATGCCAGATACCCAGTATCCCGACAACATAGACACTGTTGTGCAGGGTCTGCCAGTGCCGGCCGAGGCGCCGGCGCATGCCGTCGGTCGACATCAGCGCCAGCAGTGTCAGCAGCACGAGCGCGGCGAAGCCCACGGTGATGAACGTCCGCTCGGTCAGGTCTTCGACGACCAGTGGCAGGACTTCGGCCAGCGGTGTGAAGTACAGGCCGCGGTCGAGCATCAGCCAGACGAGAAAGTGCATCAAGACGTAGAAAAAAGCGAACAGGCCGAGCATGCGGCGAAAGCGGGTCAGCCAGTTGCGGCCGGAGAGTTTTCTAAGTGGCGTGACGGCCAGCGCGATAAGCAGGAACCGAATGGACCAGTTGCCAAAACGGTCCAGCATGTTTTCGACCGGGTTGGCGCCGAGTGAGCCGGTCAGCTCAAGAAGGTCAGTGATGACCAGCAGAAACGGCGCCAGGCACAGCAGGAAGACGATCGGTTTCCAGATGAACCGGATTTGGCGAACGGTGTCCATAAGGATCAGTAATACTTGCGCAGGTCGATACCCTTGTACAGGTGCGCAACATGTTCGCCGTAGCCGTTGAACATTTGTGTCGGGATGCGTGGCGCAAAGGCGCCGGCGCCGATGCGTCGCTCGCTGGCCTGGCTCCAGCGCGGATGGTCGACCTCGGGATTCACGTTCGCATAGAAGCCGTACTCGTTCGGCTGCGCCATTTGCCAGCTGCAGCGCGGTTGCTTCTCAACAAAGCTGATGCGTACGATGCCCTTGATATTCTTGAAGCCGTATTTCCACGGCACAACGAGCCGGATGGGCGCGCCGTTCGGATTCGGCAGGACTTCGCCATACAGGCCCACAGCCAGGATCGACAGCGGATTGCTGGCTTCCGCCATCGTCAGTCCTTCGCGATACGGCCAGTCGAGCTGGCGCCGCCGTTGCCCCGGCATGCGCTCGGGATCATGCAGTGCACGGAAAGCGACAAACTTCGCTTTCGACGTGGGCTGGTGATGCCGGATGATCTCAGCGAGCGAGATGCCAACCCACGGGATGACCATTGACCAGGCTTCGACACAGCGCAGGCGGTAAATGCGTTCCTCGAGGTCATAGGGCTTGATGAAATCATCGAAATCGAAGGTGCCGGTTTTCTCCGCGTGGCCGTCGACAGTGATCTGCCAGGGCCTTGGTTCGAAGTCGCCGGAGTTTCTGCCAGGGTCGAACTTGCCGGAGCCGAATTCCCAGTAGTTGTTGTAGGTCGTGATGTCCTCATAGGAGTTCATCTTCTCGCGCGTGCTGAAGCGACTCTTGCTGACGCCGTCGAGGGTGGCGCGCCGCTCGGCAGGTACGACAGCGCTCAATGCCGGACCTGCCAGCGCCACACCGCCGGCGATACCGCCTGCGCGAATAAACTCGCGCCGATTGAGGTAGTTCGCCTTGCTCGTAATCTCCGAGGGGCGGATGTCGCCGGGTTTCTTGATCAGCATATTGTTAATCCGAATTAGCCACCTGGTCATACAGACCGGCCCTGCGGGCAAAATATTGCACGATTTTCATTAAACTGGCCGTGCGATGAGCCAAAAGTCAATTCTAAGGGCCTATTACGGCGGCACGCTCGTGTTCCTGCTGCTCGACCTCGGGTTTCAGTTCAGCGTGCGGGCGACGTTCCTCGATTCGAGCACGGGACTGCGGCTCCTGTACTACGGATTTTGCATGCTCTGTTTCCTCGTCATGGCCTGGAAACCCGCGCTCACGGCGCTGATCGGCGCCGTCGAGTCCGTCGTGACGCTGAGCGCGCTGATCATTGCGATGGGCGTTCGCGTCATGGTCCCGGCGGACCCGATGCTGGAGACCGGTGCCGACGTCGTAACGGCCCGCGAGTTGATGAATTTTGTTCTCGCCGGCGGCATCGCTTATGTCGCCTGGGGCAGCAACATGCAGCAGCTGTTCGGGCGTCGCGGCGGGGGCAGCCATTCCTGAGAGCCGACGAGCAACAGGCCGCTTGTCTTTGCCCTGCTCTGACGTTAATGTGCGCCGAAGACGTTGAAGGGGAGGAGTAAGCGGACCTTCAGGCATGAGCGACCGGGAAATGGTGCGAGCCCCGGGCCAGGAAACCGCCGAAAATCACCCCGGAGTCGCTGCCCGAACAGCACACTGCCTGCCCAGTAGACGCAGCCGACTGACCCGCGAAAAGGGTGACGGATCCCAAAGATCCACGAGGCGGCAGCCGCGAGTCTGCCGTGAATTCGGGTGGTACCGCGAAGTTTCCTCCTCGCCCCGATTGGCCTGGCAACTGCCGGGCTGCCGGGGCGTGTCTGTTTTTGGAGTGAATGAATTGGGATTCAAGGAAGTACAGGGCCGCTACAACGGGCCGGAGCTCGAGAACGAAATGCTGACGTTCTGGCGGGACAACGATGTCTTTGCGCAGACCCTCGAGCAGAGCAAGGACCGGCCACGATTCAGTTTCAACGAGGGTCCGCCAACGGCCAACGGCAAGCCCGGCATCCATCACGTGCTGGCGCGTACCTTCAAGGACGTGTTCCCCCGCTACAAGACGATGCGCGGCTACTATGCGCCACGCAAAGCCGGCTGGGACACACACGGCCTGCCGGTCGAGCACGAAGTCGAGAAACACCTGAAGAAGCAGGGGCTCGTCGACAGCTACGACAAGGAAGAGATCGAAGAAAAAGTCGGCATCGCCGAGTTTACGCGCCTGTGCCGAGAGTCGGTCATGACCTACATCGGCGACTGGGAGAAGATGACCGAGCGCATGGGCTTCTGGGTCAATCTCGACGAAGCCTATTACACGCTCGACAACAGCTTCATCGAGACGGTCTGGTACCTGCTCAGGGAAATCTGGGACAAGGACCTGATCTACCGTGGTTACAAGGTCGTGCCCTACGATCCACGCATAGGTGCGACGCTGTCCTCGCACGAGCTTGCCCAGGGCTACGAAGAGACGGAAGACCCGTCGGTCACCGTGCGTTTTCGACTGGCCGGCGATGACAATACCTCGATCCTGGTCTGGACGACCACGCCGTGGACATTGCCGTCCAACCTGGCGCTCGCTGTCGGTGCCGACATCGACTACAGCTATTGCGAAGCAGGCGGGGAAACGCTGATCGTTGCCGAGGCACTGCGTGAGTCGGTTCTGCGGGACCTCGAACACACCGTCAGCAGGACCGTCAAGGGCAGCGAACTCGTCGGTACACGTTACCAGCGGCTGTTCGACTATCTCGAGGTCGACTCGGAGGCCGCCTTCCAGGTGTATGCCGGCGATTTTGTCAGCACCGAAAGCGGCACCGGTATCGTGCATACGGCACCGGCTTACGGTGTTGACGACCTGGCGTTCGGCCAGGCACATGGCCTGCCGGTCGTGCACGGCGTCGGCCTCGATGGCAACTTCATCGCCGACGTCGAACCTGTCGCCGGCATGTTTTTCAAGGACGCCGACAAGCCACTTATTCGCATCCTGAAAGATCGTGGCCTGATGTTCCGTTCCGAACGCATCACGCACAGCTACCCGTTCGGCTGGCGCACGAAAGACCCGATCATCTACTACGCGAAAAATGCCTGGTATATCCGTACTTCCAGTTTCCGCGATCGCATGACCGAACTGAACCAGACGATCAAGTGGGTACCGGAGCATATTCGCGACGGTCGTTTCGGCAACTGGCTGGAGAATAATGTCGACTGGGCGCTGTCGCGCGAACGTTTCTGGGGTACGCCACTGCCGGTCTGGACGGACGGCGACGGCGACTACCAGTGCATCGGCTCGGTGGCCGAACTCAGCGAGAAAAGCGGCCGGGACCTCAGCGAGCTGGACCTGCACCGACCCAGCATCGACGACATTACCTTCGAACAGGACGGCAAGACCTGGCGGCGTGTGCCGGAGGTCATTGACTGCTGGTTCGACTCGGGCGCAATGCCTTATGCGCAATGGCACTACCCGTTTGAGAACCAGGACATATTCGAGCAGCACGCGCCTGCCGACTTCATCTGCGAAGCAATCGACCAGACACGCGGCTGGTTTTATTCGCTGCACGCAATCGCAACGCTGGTGTCCGACAGCGTGGCCTACAGGAACTGCATCTGCCTCAGCCACATCGTCGACAAGGACGGCAAGAAGATGTCCAAGTCGCTCGGCAACATCGTCGACCCCTACGACGTATTCGACACCGTCGGCGCTGACGCATTGCGCTGGTATTTTCTCGCGCGCCTGTCGCCCGACGTGCAGAAACGCATCTCGGTCGACATCGTCGCCGATGTCGCCAGTTCCTTCATCAATACGTTCTGGAACACCTACGGCTTTTTTGTCCTGTACGCCCGCATCGACGACGTGGACCTGGGCCAGCCCGTGGCACCGGCGGACCGTCCCGAGATCGATCGCTGGGCACTGGCGCTGACTCACCGTACGATCGAAACGGCGACGGCTGCGCTGGAAAATTACGATGCGAAGACCGCCGGCGAGGCTATCGAGTCGTTTGTCGACCAGCTGAGCAACTGGTATGTACGCCGCAACCGGCGCCGTTTCTGGAAGTCGACTGATACGGAAGACAAGCGTGCGGCCTACCTGACGTTGTACGAATGCCTCGTCGCGGCACACAAGCTGATGGCGCCGTTCGTGCCGTTCCTCGCCGAAGAGGTGTACCAGAACCTGGTTCGCGGCGTGGACGCGGACGCGCCGGCCAGCGTGCACATGGTCAAGTGGCCTGAAGCGGACCCGGACTGGCAAAACGATGCCTTGTTGTTTGACATCGATGTCGTGCAGAAAGTGGTCGGCCTCGGCCGTGAGGCGCGCAGCCAGTCGGGCGTCAGGACGCGCCAGCCGCTCGCGAGACTCCTTGTGCGAGCACCGGACGATGCGTCGGCCAGGGCGCTGGCCGCGCACCAGGACCAGGTCCTCGAAGAACTGAACATCAAGGAAGTCGAGTTCATCGCGCGCGATGCGGACATCGTCAATTACCGGATCAAACCAAACCTGCCGAAACTCGGCAAGGAAGGTCACGGCAAGAACCTGCCGGCGATTCGCAAGGCACTCGAGGCCGCCGACGGCAATGCCATTGCAACGGCTGTTGCCCGCGACGAAGCATTTACGCTGGCGTTCGCTGGCGGTGAAATCGACCTGACCGGCGCCGACCTGTTGATCGAGACAACCTCGGCACAAGGTTACGCCTGTGCCGAGGACATCGGTTACCTGGTGGCGCTGGACACGAACCTCGACGACGCACTGGTCAGCGAAGGCATGGCGCGCGAAATCGTCCGTTCCGTACAGGACGCAAGAAAACAGGCGGGCCTCGAAGTCGCCGATCGCATTCGGCTGGGCGTCTCCGGAAGTGCCGCCGTCGAATCGGCACTGGCGGCACACCGTGATTATGTGATGACGGAAACCCTGGCTGTCGAATGGGCACCCGGGCAGACTGACGCCCTGTACACCGACAGCAAAAGCCTCGGCGACGATACGTGGACGATCGAAATCAGCAAGCTTTAGAACCGGTTCAGGCGCGCTTGCACCGGCAATCGAATATTTGCTATAAGAAAGGCACGCAGGTAGTTGAAACACCAAGAGTAAAAAGGGACTTACCGGCTGAGAGGACCGGACTACAGGAGGTAGTCACTCACAAAGCGTAACGAAACCGCTCGGAAACGAAAGAAGCGGTCAAATAACAATTAAACGCTGGAGTTGACATGTCTTATCCCGTCGATAGCTTCCATGCTGCGGCATCGGTTCTGGTCGGTCACGGCCATATAAAACAACGACTTATGAGAGCCTTCGAGGACTACCTCGACGCTATCGACGAAGATGAAGTGCCCGAATCGAGACGCGGGGCATTCATCGAGGTACAAAAAGCCATGCACCGGGTGGCGCCGCTGAACGGTGAGGGTTCGGTCTGCGCCTCGGTGCGCAAGATGTCACCGGTCGAAGCCGGTGACTGTGCGATCACTATCCTGTCGATCTACCGGGACATGCTTCGCGAAGTCGACGACGACGCGCCGCGGCTGCGTGTCGCCAACGATGTGCATACCAAGATACCGCCGTTTCTTTTGAAGTCGGTCTGATACCGAGTCACCCGGGTCTGCCCGGCGCTCGGGCGCTTCGCCGGGGTCCCGCAGTCGACCCTGGTGGTCGCCGGGTGCTCCGGTGACCATTTGCAGCCCGCAAATTCTTCCACTCGGCTCTTGGGCTTGGGCACAATAGCGGCATGAATACAACGGCAAACAGGCGACTCCCTATTGGCGTCTTCGACTCCGGTGTCGGCGGACTGACGGTGCTCAAGGCGCTGCGCGAGGCGTTGCCGGGCGAAGACCTTATCTACCTGGGCGACACGGCACGGCTGCCGTATGGCACCAAGAGCCCGGCGTCAATATCACGCTACGCCAGCCAGGCGACCCGGCTGCTGCAGCAGCGCGATATCAAGCTGCTGGTTGTCGCCTGCAATACAGCGTCAGCCGTCGCCCTGGACGTGTTGCGCGAGCAGATGCAGCCGCTGCCGGTCATCGGTGTGGTCGAGCCGGGCGCGAGTGCCGCCGTTGCCGCCCGGCCTGCTGGCCGTCACCTCGTGCTGGCGACCGAAGCGACCGTGCGACTTGGCGCCTATCGGCGCGCGATCGAGTTGCTCGACCCGGCAGCCAGGGTCAACGAACTGGCCTGCGAGATGCTGGTCTCGCTGGCGGAGGAGGGCTGGCACGACGGAGCGATCGCCGAAGCCATCGTCGCGCGCTATGTCGACGAACTCGGGGCTGTCGCCGAAGCGGCAGACAGCGTCATTCTCGGTTGCACCCATTTTCCGCTGCTGCGCGCGCCGATCGCTGCGGCGTTCGCGGATTCGGTGTCCGTGGTCGATTCGGCGAGCACGACGGCTACCGTGGCGCATGACCTGCTCGATTCACTCGATCTTGCGGCGGATCGCGGCCACCCGGGCTCGGTGCGGTTGCTGGCGACCGACGGTGCGGGGCGTTTTGCACGGGTCGGGGGCTGGTTCCTCGGCGCGGATCTGGCGGCAAACGACGTCGAGCTTGTCGACCTGTGAGATAATCCCGGACCGTTTTTCCCGGGGGTAGACACCGTGCTTCAAAAAATCCCGTTCCGCGCCATGCTGGCGTGCCTGACTGCCTTTGTCCTGGTTTCCTGCAGCAGCAAGGCGCCGCCGGACGTCGAAGTCGCCGCGCTCGAAACCGTCGAGCCGCGCCCTGAAATTTACGCCGACTTCACGCTGACCGCCGACCTGAGTTACTACACGGACGAGCAGCGCGAAATGATCGGCCTGCTGATCGACGCATCGCAGATCATGGAAGACCTGTTCTGGCGGCAGGCCTACGGCGACGACTACGAGTCATGGCTGGCGTCCATCGGTATCGAAAAAGCGCGGCTGTTTGCCGACCAGAACTACGGACCATGGGATCGGCTGGATTCTTTCAAGCCATTCATCGACGGCGTCGGTGTGCGGCCGCCAGGGGCAAATTTTTATCCGCACGACATGACCCGTGAAGAGTTTGATGCGGCGTACCTGCCGGGCAAGACGGGCCAGTACTCCCTGATTCGACGCAATGCGGCAGGTGAACTCACGCTCATTCCATACCATATCGCGTATGCCGATGAACTGAACGCAGCCGCGGCATTGCTGCACGAGGCCGCCGATCTTGCCGAAAGCACCGAGTTTGCCAACTACCTGAAACTGCGGGCGGCGGCGCTGATCAGTGACGAATACCAGATGAGCGACATGTACTGGATGGACGTCAAGGACAATGAGATCGACGTCGTGATCGGACCGATTGAGACGTACGAGGACCAGCTGTTCGGTTATCGTGCCGCCTACGAGTCCTATGTGCTGTTGAAGGACCTGGAGTGGAGTGCGCAACTGGCGCGCTTCGCCGAGTTCCTGCCGGAACTGCAGGAGGGCCTGCCAGTGCCGGAAGCCTACAAGCAGGAGTATCCGGGTACGGACTCCGACCTGAATGCCTATGACGTGGTGTATTACGCAGGTGACAGCAATGCCGGCGCGAAGACTATCGCCATCAACCTGCCGAATGACGAGGAGGTGCAGCTTGCCAAGGGTACGCGGCGCCTGCAGCTGAAAAACGCCATGCAGGCCAAGTTCGAGAAGATCCTCGTGCCGATTGCTGATGTGCTGATCGACGATGCACAGCGCAAGCACGTCTCCTTCGACGCGTTTTTTGCCAATACGATGTTTCACGAAGTGGCGCACGGCCTTGGCGTAAAGAACACGATCAATGGCAAAGGCACCGTTCGCGAAGCGTTGCGCGAGCTGGCGTCGAGCATGGAAGAGGGCAAGGCCGACATCCTGGGCCTGTACATGATTACCGCATTGCACGATGCCGGGGAGATGGGCGACGTCGTTCTCGAGGACTACTATGTCACGTTCATGGCCGGCATATTCCGCTCGATCCGCTTCGGCGCCAGCGATGCACACGGGCGCGCCAACATGGTGCGTTTCAATTACTTCCTCGACAACAACGCATTTGTTCGCGATGCAGAAACCGGCAAGTACAGCGTGGACTTCGTGCGCATGCGTGAAGCGATCGCAGGTCTTTCGAACAAGCTGCTCGTCCTGCAGGGCGACGGCGACTATGCAGGCGCACAGGCACTGGTCGACACCAGTGGCGTCATCGGCCCGGATCTGCAGACGGATCTCAATCGTCTGACCGAGGCCAGCATTCCGGTGGACATCACGTTCAACCAGGGCCGGGCTGAACTCGGACTGGAGCAGGTGCAATGAAGCAATGGCTCTTGCTGGCAGTCGTGAGCTGCACACTGTTCGGGTGCGGCAAGTCAAAAGCTCCCGAGCCCGTTGCCGAACGGCCGGCGTGGGCGGAGTTCGCGGCTACGACGGTAGCGGAGTATTACAGTAACTACCCGGAAAGTGCGGTCAGCGATGGCCTGCATGAGTACGACGGTCAGATGGAAGACAAGAGCAAAGCGGGACAGGCAGCAACAGCGGCCTGGCTGGACCGGACCATCGCCGCGGCTGCGGCTTACGACGATCTCGCCGGGATCGAGGCCCTGGAGCGGGACTACCTGCTGACGGCGTTGCGCGGCCGGTTGTTCTGGTTGCGCGATTCCGGCTACAGCTCGAAAAACCCGCTGAGTTACATCCGCTTCGGGGTCAGCGTCTACGTTGACAGGGAGTACGCTCCGCCGGAGGAACGTATCCAGGCGTACACGACGTATATTGCACAGGTACCGGCCGCGCTGCAGACGATGCGCGACAACCTCGAACCACCTCTGCCGTCACCCTTCCTGACGATCAGCCACGGCATCCTGTCGGGATTCGCTGACTACCTGGAGAATACTGTGCCGGGACTGTTCGCCGACGTGGCCGACGAGCAGCTGCAGCGCCGCTTCGCCGCGGCGAACAACGATGCAATTGACGCTGTCCGCGAGGCAGCGATCTGGCTGGATGGGCTCAAGACGACCGGCACCGATGCGTACGCGCTCGGCGAAGAGAAGTTCCTGAAGATGCTGAAAGATACGCAGGGCGTGGAGATCACGCTGGCGGAACTCAAGGCGGCTGGTGAACTCGACCTGCAGCGCAACCTCGACGCGCTGTACGCAGCCTGCGCGGAGTTCGCGGCGGGCGAGAGTACCGAGGACTGCGTGTTGAAAATGCAGAATCGCAAGCCACCGGAGGGCGCCGTTGCCGGCGCGACGCGACAGTTGCCGGCGCTGAAGCAGTTCCTGGTGGAAAACGACATCGTCTCGATACCGAGCGATGAGGAAGCGCTGGTTGACGAGGCGCCGCCGCACCGGCGTTTCAACTCCGCTTACATCAGCATTCCCGGTCCGTTCGAGTCCGGTCTGCCGTCGGTATACTACATTGCACCACCCGACCCGACCTGGAGCGAGGCAGACCAGCTTGCCTACATACCCGGCGAGACCGACCTCCTGGCGATCTCGGTACACGAAGTTTGGCCGGGTCATTTCCTGCAGTACCTGCACTCGAACCGCGCCGGCAATAATGTGGGCCGGCATTTCGGCACGTACACGTTCAGTGAAGGCTGGGCGCACTACACCGAGCAGATGATGGTCGACGCCGGCCTCGGTGACGGCGACCCGGAAGTGCGAATCGGCCAGATCATGAACGCGCTGTTACGTAATGTTCGCTACCTTTCGGCTATCGGCCTGCATGCCGAGGGCATGTCTGTCGAGCAAAGCCAGCAGATGTTCCTGGAAAAAGCCTACAAGGACTTTGGTAATGCGCAGCAACAGGCCTATCGGGGTACCTACGACCCCGGTTACCTCAACTACACGCTGGGCAAGCTCATGATCAACAAGCTGCGCGACGACTGGACTGCCGGCCGCGGCGGCGAAGAAGCCTGGGGCCGGTTTCACGATGAATTCCTGAGCTACGGCCAGCCACCGATCCCGTTACTTCGCGACTATATGCTCGGCGAGGACTACGACGGCGACAAGGCGTTGTTGCCGCAGTAGTTCACCGCTAGCCGCTTAGCGGCTAGCGCCTCGCGTCGATCATGCGCAGGAATTCAGCGCGGGTGCGTGCGTCCTTGCGAAAGCTGCCGACCATCTGGCTGGTGACCATCGACACGTCGGACTTGTGCACGCCGCGCGTCGTCATGCACTGGTGTACCGCTTCGATGACCACGCCGACGCCTTTCGGGTGCAGGACGTCTTCGATGCAGTTGGCAATTTGCGCCGTCATTTTTTCCTGCACCTGGAAGCGTCGTGCAAATGCTTCGACCACCCGGGCGAGTTTGCTGATGCCGACAACCTTGTTTCTCGGCAGGTAGCCAACGTGGGCCTTACCGATAATCGGCGCCATGTGGTGTTCGCAGTGCGACTCGAACTCGATGTCCCGCAGCACGATCATTTCGTCGTAGCCTTCCACTTCCTGGAAAGTGCGCTGCAGGAACTGCACCGGATTGTCCTTGTAGCCGCTGAACCAGTCTTCGTAGGCGCTGGCAACGCGCTTGGGTGTGTCCAGCAGACCTTCGCGGCGCGGATCCTCGCCCGCCCACAACAGTAGCGTCTCGATCGCTTCCTCGGCTTTCTTGCGGCTGGGCCGGCGCGGTTTGCGTGTCGCTTGTTTGCTCATATGGCGCAACTTACGCCGGTGCCGCCGATGCCACAATAGCCATCCGGATTCTTGGCAAGGTACTGCTGGTGGTAGTCTTCGGCATAGTAGAAGGTATCGAGCGGCGCAATTTCCGTCGTGATCGCACCGAAGCCTGCGCTGGCCAGTTGGCCGGAATAGGCGTCGCGCGATGCCCTGGCGCCTTCAAGTTGTGCGTCGTCCAGGGCATAGATCGCGGACCGGTATTGTGTGCCGATATCATTGCCCTGGCGCATGCCCTGCGTCGGGTCGTGACTCTCCCAGAACACCTGCAGCAGATCTGCATAGCTGACCTCATCCGGATCGAACACAACAAGCACGACTTCTGCGTGGCCGGTACTGCCGGTGCAAACGGTCTTGTAGTCCGGATTGGGCAATGTGCCGCCGGCATAGCCCGCGGCGGTGGAAAAGACACCGTCCATTTGCCAGAACTTGCGCTCGGCGCCCCAGAAACAGCCGAGGCCGAACACCGCCTGTTGCAGTCCGTCCGGGAACGGCGGCCGCAACGGGTTGCCATTCACAAAGTGCGAATTCTCAATTTGCATGCTCATGTTCAGATTGCCTCGTAGCGCCCACCGCGACGCAGACGCGTGATGATACCGTCGGCGCCCTGGAAGCGCACCGGTATGGATTGCGTATTGCCACCTGTCGTGGCGCGGTACACGGCAAAATGCAGGTGCGGCATCGTTGTGTGCCCGGTATTGCCGGAATACCCGATCTTCTGCCCGCGCGATACGTAGTCACCGACGTCGACCAGTGCGCCGTCCTGTTGCAGATGGTAATACTCGCCAGTGGTCCCGTCGCTGTGCAGAATGACGATGAAGTTGGCGTATCGGCCGCAGCCGTCTTCCCAGCAACCGATGGAATGCGATTCCTCGACGCGTGCGACCACGCCGGCGCGCGCTGCGTGTACCGGGGTGCCGGTTTGCATATCGAAGTCGATGGCAAACTCCTCCAGCCCCGTGTGACTGAAACGCGAGCCATAACCCTGCAAAACCCGGTACGAACGGCCGCTGCGATACGGCAACGCATACAGGTGATCGTCATCGTGCACGGCGTCCTTATCGCCGATCGACCACTCCAGGGAAAAGTCCACGTCGTCACGGCGGGCGACCATTTCGCCGGGCAACAGGATCGCGTTTTCCGACTGCCGGGCTGCGAGTGTCCGGGTCACCGACTTGCCACCACCGTTGTAGCCCGCATTGTTGTGAACTTTCAGCGTGTAGGTGATCGGGAAGTCGCCAAGGTTACGGGCACGCAGGCCGATTGCGCCGCCGGCCTCGACTACGTCCACGCACAGCCATTCGTTATTGCAATCGGCCCTGGCAGATCCTGCTGCGGCCAGTAACAGGAAGCTCGCGAGCAAGCTGATGGCGGCTGGCTTCAAGGTGCGCCCGTGCCGGAAGCGTTGCCCCTGGCTTCTTCCAGGTCCGCCTGGCTGTAGTAGAACGTGTGTACGATGACCTGGTCCTCGGTCGCAACCGGTTCGCCGTCCGCGTAGCGCGGGCGGTAAATCCGCCGGCGTAACTGACGCTGCACCCTGCGGTGCAGGCTGACAAACTCCCGAGGCTCGGCTTCAATGACACTCAGGTTCTCGGCCCGGCCTCGCTCGGAGACGTCGTAACTGATCGTGATGCTGCCTTTGGAGAGCGCATCGTCGTCGCTGGCCAGCTGTGTGGTGGACGGCGTATTGACGAATTGCGGAAACGGGTTTTCTCGCAGCGTTACCCATTGCTCCATATTCTCACGGCGATAGGCAAGTTTTTCATCACCGTCAGACAGGTCCTCCCAGGTCGCGTGGTAGACGTTGTGCGCCTGTTGCGCGTTGTCGAGGAAGTTGTAGTAATCACCCAGGGCCAAGCTCGTATCCGCAATCATTGTCCAGCTCGCGTTCGGGTCCTCGCTGGCAATACGCAGCGCTCTCTTGAAGTGTGTCTCACCGGTCGCCAGGGTGCCGATCGAATTCGAGGTCCCCGAGAGATCGATATAAAAATACGACTGGCCCAGCTTGGTCAGCGGCTCGACCAGTGCCATATCGTCCTTGCCGAGGCTGGTCTCGAGGATGCGGATCGCGCGGCGCAACGTGGTGCGCTGATCGTTGATAAAGCCCGCGCGGTGCTGCCACTCGGCCCTGCGCATCAGTGCCGGCACCATGGCCAGTGCGTTGTCCGCATAGGCGCGTTCGTTCAGCGCGTAAATCCGGTCCTGGATGTGCTTGGCTTCGTCGATATTGCCGACACGCAGCTGCGATTCGGACATCGACTCGAGGATGCTGATCTGGTCGAGATTGTGCGGCCCGGCGTTGACATGCGTGACATGCACCGCACGTGTAAACGACTGGATGGCCTTGTCAGGCCGTCCCGCCTCGAGTTGCGCTGCACCCAGGCCACGCAGCGGGTTGACCAGCTGCTCGTCCAGCTGGTCTTCGTTGTTTTCAATGATCTCGATCGCTGACTCGAAATTTTGCTGGGCTGCATCGAACTGCTCGGTTCGGTGCTGGACGATCGCCAGGTTTGTCAACGCCTTGGCAAAGTCTGTCGAGTTCGGGCCCTGTACGGAGATGGCCAGTTCGACCACGCGTTTTGCAACGGAGTCCGCTTCGTCATAGACACCCTCCTGCATCAGGCCGATGTAGCGTTCGTACTGGTAAACCAGCTCGTCCGCCTCCGTCGCAAACGTCGGCCCTGTCACGGGCGCTGAGTCGTCGACGGTAACATCCGCTGCGTCGTCTTCCCCGGGGTCGTCTGCAACCGGCACGACCTGGTCCAGTTGCGGGGCGGGCGGCCCTTGTTCCACGGCTTCCTCTTCCATGGTGTCCTCAACCATGGCGTCTTCCTGTTGCAGGGTGGCCGGTTCCGGAGGCAGCGAATCCTGCGTCTCTTCCTGCGCGCTCAGGCTTGCCGCCACAAGCGTCAACGCAAATAGGGGAGCTTTTTTCATCGTTATAGTCAGACTTGTATTCACACGGGAAGTTCGCGGCCGGGATTGCTGCCCGGCCAGCAACAACTATACCCGAATGCTACAAATTCAGATCGAGTTGCTGCCGCCCCGGCGGCAGGAAGCGGCTGCAATCCAGCGTGTGCTGGTAGCGTTCCGCACCGATGCCGTGGCGGCGGCAGGCTGCGCGAAAGCGACTGGCCAGCATGTCCGCGTAGGGCCCGCGTCCCCGCTGCCGGATGCCGAAACGATTGTCATAGTCGCGACCGCCGGAGGCCTGGCGAACGAGGCTCATGACGTGCGCAGCGCGCTCCGCAAAGTGTACGTCAAGCCATTGCTCGAACAGCGGCCGGACTTCATGCGGGAGCCGCAGAAAAATGTAGCTGGCGTGTGCTGCGCCCGCAGCCGCGACGGCTTCGACAATGCGCTCGATTTCGGCATCGTTGATTGCGGGAATCACCGGCGCCACCAGCGCGCTGACCGGCACGCCGCTTTCGGCGAGCCGTTCGATAACCTTTAGCCGAGCCTCGGCCGCGGGTACGCGTGGTTCCATGATGCGCTTCAGGGACCTGTCCATGGTCGGCAGGCTGATGGCGACCGAGCAGAGATTGCGTTCCGCCAGCCACGCCAGAAGGTCCATGTCGCGCTCGATCAGTGTGCCTTTCGTAATCAGGTTGACCGGGTGTTCGTGCTTCCTGAACAACTGCAACAACTGTCGCGTGACGCCGGTCGTCCTCTCGGCTGGCTGGTAGGGGTCGGTGTTGGCGCCGATGGTTATCGGCTTGCACTCGTAGCCGGGCTTCTCCCAGGCGTCGAGCAGCCGCTCCGGTGCGTTCGGCTTGTAGAAGATGCGGGTTTCGAAGTCGATGCCGGGCGACAGGTCGAGGTAGCTGTGGCTGGGCCTCGCGTAGCAGTAGATGCAACCGTGCTCGCAGCCCTGGTAGGGGTTGATCGAACGGTCGAATGGCACATCCGGCGAATTGTTGTGGCTGATGATCTTGCCGGCACGCATCGCCGTCAGGACCGTCTCCGGCGGAGCCGACGGGCCTGCCGCCTCTGCAGAGCTCTCGACGCTGCGTACGGCATAGCGGCCGTCCAGCGCGGAAACCGCGCCGCGGCCTTTGTGGGGTTTCAGGGCATCGGGCATGCGCCAGCCTCAATTACTGTGTTTTTGTACAGTAATTGAGGCTGGCGCCGAATTCAATACGGCTCAGTTCAAAACCCGGTACCCGCGTCCGCGCATGCAGCGCTTGAAAACGGCTTGCCGGTCGCGGTCGGCTTTCAGGCCCGAGTCTGTGCCACCGAAGAGGGCGCCGTAGGCGGCGTCTTCGATAACATCCCCGTGACCGTCGATCGCTCCCACGGCGGCGCCAACCGCGGCACCGAGGCCAGCCCCCCTGGCGGTTCCGGCAGCGACTGAAACCTGGCCGGTGTATGCCTCACACTCGCTCCAGTCATCCGCCATGATTTCGGGGTCGACGCCCTTGGTATCGATGATCGGATCAGGGTGCGCGGCGCAGCCGGCGATGAATGCGCAGCAGGCTATCAGCCAGCTTGTCTTGCTCTTGCCCATCGGAAGGCCCCTTTGCGTGACTCTTAATCAAGTCAACGCGGCAGGGCGACATCCGTTGACACCGTGGCCGGCCGAATTTGCCGCTCAGTCGGACTTGACCGAATACAGGTGCACGTCCTGCTGCGGGAACGGGAACGAAATGCCCTCCTGGTCGAAGCGCTTCTTGATGGCTTCGGTCAGGTCGAACATGACGCCCCAGTAGTCCTCGGTCCTGACCCAGGGCCGCACGACGAAATTGACGCTGCTGTCGGCCAGTTCGGAAACGGCAATCTTGTGCGGCGGGTCGTCGAGGATGCGGTCTTCGGCGGCTATCAGTTCCTCGAGCGTTGCACGGACCTTGTCGAGGTCGTCGTCGTAGCTGACGCCGATCACCATGTCGACACGGCGGGTCTCGTTGGCGGAGTAGTTGGTTATGATACTGCCCATGATCTGGCCGTTCGGCACGATGATCTGCTTGTTGTCACCGGTCTTCAGCACCGTCGTCAGTATTTCGACGCGTTCGACGGTGCCGGCGATTCCGGCGGCCTCGACCCAGTCACCGACGCGGTAGGGTTTGAACAGCACGATCAGCACGCCGGACGCGAAATTTGACAGCGAGCCCTGCAATGCCAGACCAATCGCCAGGCCGGCTGCACCGAGAACCGCGACAAACGACGTTGTCTGCATGCCGAGTGCACCGACGGTCGCGATGATGACAAACACCATCAGCACCATGCGCAGCAGGCTCAGGACGAATCTTTCCAGCGTATCTTCGATGTCGCGCTTGGCCATGATTCGCCGCACCGTGCGCACGATGACGCCGACCACGAATTTGCCGACGTAGAAGATGACGATGGCTTTGACGATGTTGAAGGCGAGGTCCACGCCGGTCGTTTGCAGCGTTACGAGGATGTCATCCCAGGAAAATCCCAGGTCGGGCAGTTTCGATGTGTCCATTAATTGTCTCTCACGAAGTATCTGTGGTTTTTCTTGACCGCCGGTTCAGAACCAGCCAGTTTCCTATGAGGGTCAGGATGATGCCGATTAGAGCCGCGGGTGTCCACGTGTAACCTTCAAACAACGTCGACAACAGCAGCGCCACGATCGGGAAAGCGATAGCGCTGTACGCGGCTTTTGCAGCGCCGATGCGGCGAATCAGTGCCAGGTAGCAGCCGAAAGCAACCGCCGAACCGAACAGTGCGAGATAGGCCAGCGACACGATGTAGCCGGTCTGCAGCGAAAAGGTCAGTTCCCGCCCCAGCGCCAGGGCGATGCCGATCGACAGCAGCGCGGCCCATGCCATGGCGTGCGCGTTGACGGCCATCACCGGCAAGTCACGGCGCGTGTTAAAAAATGCGGCCATGTTGCCCAGCGACGCGATGATCGTGGAAACGAAAATCAGCGAGATGCCAACGACGGCGTCGTCGGTGAAGCTGAGAATCGTTACCTCGGGCCAGAAAATCAGCGCGATGCCGGTAAATCCGACTGCGGCAGCAACCAGCACGCGCGCTTCGAACGGACTGCCAAAGAACAGGCGTTCGAAGATCGCATTGAACAGGACAATGCTGCTGAAAATCACGGCGATCAGCCCGGTGGTGATATACGCAGTGCCGAAATAGACGAGAAAGTAGTTCAGACAGAACAGCATCGTGCCCTGGACGAAAACCATCGGGTAGGCGGAACGGGGCAAAGCGATGCGGCGGCCCGACAGGACCAGGTAGCCGTATAACAACAAGGCGGCAATGCCAAAGCGATAGCCGACAGACAATTCTTCCGCGACCTCGCCGAGCTGAAACGGGATGACAATCCAGGTCGAGCCCCAGATCAGGACGACCGCGAGATAAAGAAGAATGACCTGCATCGACTATTGGCCGGGCACGCCCTCTGTAGCGAGTTGCACACGAAACACCGGGTACGGGCCACTGGCCTCGATGTGCTCGCGCGATTGCAACACGACGTCGTGCAACGCACTGTCGGCGATGTAGAGCCAGCCATCCGGCCCGAAGCTCAGTGCGTCCGGCCAGCGAATCCGGTTCGAGCGCAGCACCGTCCGCAGCTTGCGGTCATCGCCAACGCGCATGATGGCACCGTGTTCAATGTCGGTGATATAGACATTGCCGGCCGTATCCGTACTGAGGCCGTCGCTCAGCGGCTTGTCGGCATGGCGTTCGACAGCGGTGGCGAGTTCATCGCTGCCGGTCTGCGGATCGATGAGAAGCTCCAGGGGGATGCGATACAGCCCGGCACCTGTCAGCGCACCGAAATACAACCACTCCTCGGTGATGGCGATGCCGTCGACCCCGGCGCGCAAAGCCAGCAGGCCGGCAGCATACGTCATCGGCTCGCCGTGGTTGCGAATGATGTAGTCTTCGCTGCTGACCGAGGCATGCCCGTCGAGCACGCGGCGGGCAGTCGAGGTCTCAACGTTGTACACGATCAAGGCCGGCTGCTTGCGCCAGATGCTGGCATCGGCGATTACGACAGTGCGGCCGTCGGGGCTCACCTGCAGGTCCTGCAGGAAAGACCCCTTGGGTGCCAGTTGTTCGGAGAAACGCCTGTCGTGTATGACTTCGCCGCTTTCCAGGTCGAATGCCAGCAGGCGCGGCGGGCGCATGCCATGATTGCCGTGGTCGATCGTCCAGAGACGGTTTTGCCGGTCGATAACAACACCGAGCACGGTGTCGAACAGGTCCTGCTGCGACTCGACGTTGGGGTAGGGCACGGACGCGCCGTCTACGTAGTGCAAAAGCTTGTTGCCCTGCGGCCGCGCTTCCGGGTGTACCGTAAAAAACACTTCGCCGCTGTTGCTGACCGCCACGTTGCCGATAGGCTCGCGAAACGCAAGCACCTGCTCGAGTCGTGTCTCGGCCAGTTCGGGAGTGCCGGTCAGGTCCGGGTAGTCGTCGCCCCCGCCGTAGCGTACTCGCAGTACGGCAGCCAGCACGACCGCCAGCAGCAACAAGAACAGGATGACTTTTTTCATTCCCGCTGAGGCCCCCCGGCGTGCGCAACGAATGCCGGGAATTCTACATGATTGCCAGCGCCCAGGCGCCCGCGATCAGCAGTAACGCGCCGATGCCGGATATCCATTGCAGGCGTTCGCTGTCCAGGCGTTCGCGAACCGGCGATAGCAGCATGCCGGCGCCCAGCCCGAACAGGAAGCCCATCAGGTGGGCGCCGATGTCCGTTCTCTCGCCGCCGGTGCCGGTAAACATCAACAGGGCGAAACCACCGACGATGGGTCCGATGCGGTATGGCCAGCGGTCCTCTGCCATCAGCTTGCCGCGCCAGACGAAACCGGCCACCAGGCCAAGCGCGGCGAACACGGCCGTCGATGCGCCAATTGCCCGGTGGCTGGCGTCGAGCAGCAGCGTATTCAGGCCGTTGCCGAGTCCGGCGGCGATGACAATACTCAGCCAGGCGACGCCCGAGCCGAGCAGGCGGCCGGCGAACAGGCCGAACATGATGCCGAAGACCAGGTTGCCGATGAGGTGCTCGAGATCGGAATGGAGCGTCAGGGCCGTCAGCGTGCGCCACCACTCGCCGGCGCGAACCAGCGCGCCGTCGACGCGGCCAGCGACGTACCAGTCCGTGCCCCAGGTCGTGTAATCGGCGACGACCGCCACGCCGCAGATCACCAGGCAATAGGAGAGCAGGCCGGGCAGTGCATTGTGCAACGTCAG
>JAUIDP010000113.1 GCA_030429005.1 Gammaproteobacteria bacterium
CACGTGTTCGATGCCCGGTTCAGCGTCGGACTCAGCCATTTGTTGCGCTTTGACCAGTTCAAACTCGAGTTCGCTGGTCGAACCGGGAATGCCATCCAGTGACTTATCCAGCACGATTGATGGCTCATCGGTGTTATCGAGCGCAAGTTCGGGTTCGGCGTCTTCGGGGTCGTGAATCGCCGTCTCATCCGCCGCAACCGCAGCCCCTTCAGGCTCGCCGGGCGCTTCGCCAGCGGCCGGCTCAGCCTCGACGGCGAGTTCCAGTGGCGTGTCGGGAGTGAGCGCGTAGATGCCGCTAAGGTCGATGCCTGGCACATCCTCGGCGGCCGCTGGTTTGGCTGGCGCAGCCGCCGCGCCGGCGTCGATTGCATCCGGCTCGTCGTCTGCGTCGTCGTAGTCATCCGGCAGGGCTGCGAGTTCTTCGGCCAGGGTCATTGGGCGCTCGTCGGGAATGGCATCGGCAATGGCGGCGACCGGCTCCGGTATTTCTTCACCCTCGTGTGCGTCATCGTCGAGTCCGCCGTCGTCCGCTGCCTCCTCGGCAACGGCCTCTTGCGCAAGGGCTTCATCGGCCTCACCGTCGGGTGCGGCTGGCGTGTCATCCGCAAGCCATTCGGCGGCGCCCGTCGCGTTGAGATCGTCGGCCGCATCGTCACTGACGGGCGCATCGCTTGCCAGTGCTACCTCGGGCAGCACTTCTTCAAGCAGCTCACCCCATTCGTCTTCGTCGCCGGTTTCGAAGCTGGCTTCGAAACGTTCCAGTTCGGCGTCGGCTTGTGCGCTGAGGTCGTCGTCTGCAACAGCGTCCTCAGTAAAGGCTTGCTCGTTCTCAACTGCATCGGCGGGTGCGTCGGCCGCCGTGATGTTGTCGAAATCAAAGTTGTCGGGCAGCCCTGTATTGTCGTCGAAGCGCAATTCGTCGGCGCGTACCGGTTCCGGTGACGCAAAAATTTCGGAAGCTTCAAGGTCGGCGGCGCCGGCATTGCCGGCAAACACCTCTTCTTCGTCGAGGTCCGGTTTTTCTACTGCGTCGGCGAATACTTCTTCGGCCTCAACGTGATTCGGTGTCTGTGTAAGAAACTGGTCTACGGGGGTCGGCGCGTCGTTCAGTACTTCATCAATGTGTGCCGCACCCGCATCTTCGAACAATGCGGAATCAACGGGCGTTTCCGAACCAGCAAATACCTCGTTAACCGAAGGGTCATTGACCGAAGTGTCCGTGAATGCATCGCCGACATCTTCGTCGACTTCCATGTTCAGCACATCGTTGTCGACCGATTCGGATTCTTCGACCTCGTAACCGCCGGCGCTCAGTAATTCATCGTCTTCAGTGTCGTCGTCGGGGGAGTCATTGTCGGCTTCTTCGTCGTCGGCACTCATCAGCCGCCACTCGACACCGGTATCCTCGAGTTGGATATCCTCGCCGGCAAGCTGGTCGAGCGTTTTCAGGAGGGCCGCACTTTGCGCGGCCGAAATTTTCCTGGGTGGCTCGGGCTCGTCGCCAGCGGGCGGTTCCGGGATCAATTCCGGCAACGCTTCGTCTACATCGTCTTTCGGCTTCGACTCAGGCCGGGTTTCCGACAGATACATCAGTGCGTTGAATGCATGGCCGCAACCGCCGCAGCGGACCTTGCCGGCAGCCTGCTTCAGGACATCTGCGGTAACACGAAATGCGGTTCCGCAATCTGGGCACTGAGTGAACATTGTCTAGTCGTTTCTCCGTTTACCGTTGAGCCGCGCCCAGGTCTGTTTGCCCTGAGTCCGGAACGCGGGCTCGTCAAACAAAATCCAGGGCGCATAGGCAGCCTGTATTTTGTCAACTTGCCCGGAGAGTATGCCCGACAGAGCCAGATCGCCACCGGAACTGAGTCGCGTTATGACAGATTCAGCCAGCTCGATCAGCGGCCCGGCGAGGATGTTGGCCACGACAATATCGAAGGTGTCGTCGATCGCTTTATCGCTACCCAATACCGTCATTTTTTCCGCAACAGCGTTGCGCTCTGCATTTTGCAGGGTGGCCGTTACGGCCTGCGGGTCGATATCCATGCCCGTGGCTGCGCGGGCGCCGAGCTTCAAGGCCGCGATTGCCAGCACGCCCGAGCCGCAACCGTAGTCGAGAACAGTCTTGCCAGCGACGTCCAGCCCGTCGAGCCACTCGAGGCAAAGTGCGGTGGTCGGGTGGGTGCCGGTGCCAAAGGCAAGCCCAGGGTCCAGCCGAACGATTACTGCATTGTCTTCGGCAACGGAGTCGCCGGGGCAAACCCAGAGGCGCTTGCCAAACTGCATGGGTCCGAAGTCCTTGAGCCACTCCCGTTCCCATTCGCGGTCGGCCAGTACTTCAACGCGATGCGCCGGCGGGTCGCTGAGGCCCAGGGTGCTACGGATGTGTTCGGCGAGGCCGGCAAGGTCCCGGTCGGCTGCAAACAGGCCGGTGATGCGCGTGTCGTTCCACAGCGGCGTCTCGCCCGGCGCGGGTTCAAGGACTGGTTTGTCGCCAGCGTCCGTCAGCGTGACAGAACAGGCGCCATGGTGGAGCAGAACTTCTTCAACCTGTTCGGGGCTCAGGCTGCCAAGGTCCATGATGAATTGTTGCCAGTCCATCGTCGCTCCACGGTTTGTTCAGGCAGGAAAAGTGGCCGGGGCCCCTTTAGATGCGACCGCTCAGGCGAGGCCCAGTCGCTTTTCAAGGTAGTGGATATCGGTCCCGCCAGCCTGGAACGCTGCATGCTGGAAAATTTCCTGGTGCAGCGGCACGTTGGTACGGATGCCCTCAATCACTATTTCCGAGAGCGCATTGCGCATACGGCCGAAGGCGGCTTCGCGATTGTAGCCATGGGCGATAAGTTTGCCGATCATCGAGTCGTAGTAAGGAGGAACCTTGTAGCCGCTGTAAATGTGCGAATCGACCCGGATGCCGGGTCCGCCGGGTGAATGCATCAGCGTGATAAGGCCCGGCGAGGGCATGAAGGTCTTCGGGTCCTCGGCGTTGATCCGGCATTCGATCGCGTGGCCCTGAATGCGAATGTCTTCCTGTTTGAAGCTGAGTTTCCTGCCCGAGGCGATGTTCAACTGCTCACGCACGATGTCCACACCCGTGACCATCTCGGTGACGGGGTGCTCAACCTGCAGGCGCGTATTCATTTCAATGAAATAGAACTCGCCGTTCTCGTACAGGAACTCAAACGTTCCCGCGCTGCGGTAACCGATTTCGAGGCAGGCATCCACACAGCGTTTGCCAATGCGATTACGTTGTTCTTCGCTGATGCCGGGCGCCGGTGCCTCCTCGATAACTTTCTGATGGCGGCGCTGCATCGAGCAATCGCGCTCGCCGAGGTGTATGGCGTTGCCCTGACCGTCGGCCATGACCTGGAATTCAACATGGCGCGGGTGTTCCAGGAATTTCTCCATGTACACCGTGTCGTTGCCGAACGCCGAACGCGCCTCGGCTTTGGTAACCGTGATGGCCGCCAGCAGCGATGCTTCTGCGTGCACAACCCGCATACCGCGGCCGCCACCACCGCCCGACGCCTTGATGATGATCGGGTAGCCAATGTCTCGAGCGAGTCGCAGGTTTTCGTCGGCGTCGTCGCCCAGCGGGCCGTCGGATCCGGGTACGCAGGGTACACCGGCGGCTTTCATTGCCCGGATCGCAGACACCTTGTCGCCCATCAGGCGAATCGAGTCCGCTTTCGGGCCAATGAACGTAAACCCGGAGGTTTCCACGCGCTCGGCAAAGTCGGCATTCTCCGAAAGAAAACCGTAGCCGGGATGAATGCCAACCGCGTCCGTCACTTCGGCTGCGCTGATAATGGCTGGCATGTCCAGGTAACTTTCGGTTGAGGAAGGCGGTCCGATACACACCGTTTCGTCCGCGAGCAACACGTGCTTCAGGTTGGTGTCGGCGGTTGAGTGAACGGCGACCGTCTTGATGCCCATCTCGCGGCAGGCGCGCAGAATGCGCAGAGCAATCTCACCGCGATTGGCAATTACAATTTTGTCGAGCATATCAGCGTCTTCCGGCTAGTTGCCGCGCTGATCGATAACGAACAGCGTCTGGCCATATTCAACGGGCTCACCGTTCTGTACGCGGATCGACTTGATGACACCACTGATGTCGGCCTCGATCTGGTTCATCATTTTCATCGCTTCAATAATGCACAGCGTGTCGCCTTCCTGGACCCGATCGCCAACCTGCACAAACGGCGCAGCGCCGGGTGAGGCGGCCGCGTAGTAGGTGCCGACCATCGGTGCGGGCACTTCATAGCCGGTCTCTTCGGGTTCTGCGGGTGCCGCTGCTGCAGCAGGCGCAGGGCCAGGCGCGGCGGCGGCCGGACCGGGGGAAACTGCGTACGAAACCGGCGCGGGCGCAGGCGCCACACCGCCCTGCGGATAGCGGCTGATGCGTACCGACTCTTCGCCTTCGGTTATCTCGATTTCGGCAATGCCTGACTCGTCGAGCAGTTCTATGAGTTTTTTTACTTTTCTGATGTCCATCTAGGCTCCCTCTCCCCGGGCCAGGTAATTGTTCGCAGCGCGCACCGCAAGTTCGTAGCCGAAGTGGCCAAAGCCGAACAGGCAACTCGTCGCGATATCGCTGAAGTAGCTTTTATGTCGGAAAGCTTCCCGGGCAAACGTGTTGCTCAGGTGCAATTCGATGAATGGGATTGCGACGGCCAGCAACGCATCCCGAAGCGCGATGCTTGTGTGCGTGAACGCACCGGGATTCAGAATAATGAAGTCGACGCCATCGCCCGCGGCTTGTTGCACGCGGTCTATGAGTTCGTGTTCGGCATTGGACTGGAAACTGACCAGTTGATGGCCAAGCTCGCTGGCGAGTTCGCCGGCACGCGCTTCAATTTCCGGTAGTCGCGTCGCCCCGTAAACATCGGGTTCGCGCGATCCCAGCAGATTGAGATTCGGGCCATTGATCAATAGCAGTGAAGACATTAATTGGGGTTCTTGACGCGTTTGCCGACGATGGCGGCAATTCTAACGCTTTTCGGGCAGATTGTTGCAAGTTTCGCTTGCAAGTAGCTCTACAAGGTAGCTCGACTCAGAGCAGGGCGATGGCACCTTTGGCCGATTCGGTATTGATTTCGCCCGTGTCGAGCTTGTCGAGAATCGAGCGGATGTCGTCAAGGTGATTGCGATGCAACTCGCCGAGATAGGCACCGAGGTATTCACCGTCGCGCGAGACGACCATCGTAAATGGCATGGCTATGAACGAAATGCCGGACGACTCGGCGACGGCCATGGCGTCTTCCTGGCCGATGAGAATCGGGTAGTTGAACTCGGCGGCTTCGGCGTACCTGGCAACGTCCTCGGGAAAGTCTACAGCGATACCCAGGATCAACAGGCC
>JAUIDP010000027.1 GCA_030429005.1 Gammaproteobacteria bacterium
TTCGCCGCCAGAATGCGAAAACGAAACTTTTGGTACTAGCGTCCAGGTGTCCGTTGTGTTCACGCTGATATCCACAACATCGTTGTCGCGTCGAACAAGCTCTATCTCTGCGTCTTGAATGTATCGATTCTCTCGGAGTATCCGCTCTGACTCGCTTAGCGCCTGGGCTGAGGTCAACTCCCCGACTTCGAACAGCAATTGTTGTTCGATAACTTGCGGACGCGTGGAAATGTGAAATTTATTGGCAAGGCGATAAAGCAGGCTATTTTCCTCGGGGTTTTCCAAATCGAAGATGCTGCCGTTGTTAATCGCTATAGAACCGATTAAGAAGTTTGACTTCTGCGGATCAGCGATCTGAGCTTCGCCGTGCACTGTGGAATAAGACATAAACACTATCGCGAACAACACCGCCTGGCCGGCATAACCAGGAATCTCACGAATGCTAAATGGTGACGTTCGCATATACGGTTAGACTGCCGCCGGCAAGAAATCCGTCGCAAGATTGCTAATGGAAAGCCCAGCCTCGACCTTGCGACGGATTTTTAGCCGGTGCGGCGTCTAATTCAACATACGCTGCAAATAATGCGATCCCAGATGCTGCAATCCCAAACAATTATGGTGTGCTACGACAAAGTACTAACCCGCCCTGAATCGCTGATTCGGTATGGCCTTGCAGGCGCCACGGGAACGTCAGCACATTTCGCCGTTCTGTTCGCAACAATAAGTATTGCGACACCTATTATCGCGTCGACACTTGGTGCAATCGTTGGGTGTATTGTTAATTACTATCTTGCCCGACAGTTTGTATTTGCGTCGACCGTACCCGGCAATCGTGCTCTTCCTCGTTTCGTGGGCGTTGCGGCGTTTGGCGTCGCGGTCAACGCTGCAATCATCCAGACATTCGTCAATTTTCTACCGGTCGGTATTAGCCAGATTATTGCATCGGCAACAGTGTTCATTGTGGGATTCATTCTCAACAAACTTTGGACCTTCAATGAACGCAAGGATTAGCAGGACAATGACTTCCCTCAGTGTGATCGTCCCGTGCTTCAATGAGTCCGATGGACTGTATGAGTTTCACGACCGGCTAAGCGCCACATTGCAAAAACAAGCTGTGGCGGTGGAAATCATCTACGTCAACGACGGCAGCGTCGATGACACATCCGATGTGATTGCCGTACTTCGGTCAGCTGATAATCGTGTTGGCGAGATTGAGTTAAGTCGCAATTTTGGCAAAGAGGCAGCGCTGACGGCCGGACTTGATTATGCGCGCGGTGATGCCGTCATAGTGATAGACGCTGATCTTCAAGACCCCCCGGAATGCATCCCCGACATGCTTGACGCCTGGCGCAGCGGCTACGATGTTGTGGCGATGAAGCGAGGCGATCGGTCTACCGACTCACTCTTCAAGCGCGTCTCGGCTGGCATTTTTTATCGCCTTCTGGCGTCTCTTAGTGATGTTCATATTCCCGAAAACGTGGGCGACTTTCGGCTCCTGAGCAGACGCGCTGTTGATGCGGTCAAGTCAATGCCGGACCGCAATCGGTACATGAAAGGTCTGTTCGCCTGGGTCGGTTACCGGACTATTGAAATTGACTACAAGCGCGATCCGAGATTTGTCGGCGAGTCCAAGTGGCCGTTCTTCAAGCTGCTTGGTCTGGCCCTTGATGGCATTACTTCGTTCAGCATCGCACCGCTGCGGCTGGCGAGCCTGGCTGGCGCGATTGTGGCCGTGTTCGCACTGCTGTACGGCTCTATTACGCTCGCAAAGACGCTGATATTCGGCGAAGCAGTCGCCGGTTTTCCGACACTGGTTGTTATGATCTCGTTTCTTGGCGGCGCGCAGCTGATGGCAATAGGTTTGCTTGGCGAATACGTTGGGCGGCTATTGGTCGAAACTAAGCATCGTCCGCTCTATTTTATTGACACTGTTGAGATGCCTACCGCCTTCGGCAGGGTCATCTCGATTCGAAGCCAGAAAAAGGCCATCGGATGACCCAGCGGCGCATCTGGCTGGCTGTCTTGGTGACAGCCGCATTGTTGCGTCTGCTTACGCTTGGCGCCTATCCGCTTCACGATACTACCGAAGCGCGCTATGCGGAGATTGCCCGAATCATGGTCGTCAACGACGAATGGGTAACGCCGCAAATTGAGCAAGGTGTTCCGTTTTGGGCCAAACCACCGCTGTCGACCTGGACAATTGCGGCCACATTCAAGGTTCTGGGAATCAATGAATTCGCGGCACGGCTGCCGGAACTGATGCTCACACTCCTGACGCTGGTCATCGTTTACAAGATCGGTAGGCGACTATTTTCTGCACCAGCAGCGCTCGCCGCATCGGTGATCCTGCTTACAACCGTGATCGGATTTATAGCCGCGGGCGCCGTAATGACAGACGCAGCATTGCTACTATCCACAACCATCGCGCTGGGTGCTTTCTGCGTGACCATTCAAGACTCGCACGCCTTGTCCCGATACGGTCTGTTCATAGGACTAGGGATTGGCTTGCTCGCCAAAGGGCCGATCGTACTGGTGCTTGCCGGGCTGCCAATACTTGTGTGGACACTTTGGCAAAAGAACCTACTTTGGCTATGGAGAGCGCTTCCGTGGGTTCCAGGCACACTTCTCACCTTGATGATTGCCGGCCCCTGGTATTTGATGGCTGAAATCAGGACGCCTGGGTTTCTGGAGTACTTCTTGGTCGGCGAACATTTGCTGCGGTTCGTCGATAGTGGCTGGGAGGGGGACATGTATGGATACGCCCATTCACGGCCTCGCGGAACAATCTGGCTTTATGGATTTGCAGCGACCGTACCATGGTCATTGCTAGCAATCTTTGCTTTGTGGCATAGGCGTAAAACTATGGTGCGACTTAGCTCATTATCAGAAATCCACGCTTTCCTACTACTGTGGGCCGTTTCGCCGATGGTGTTTTTTACGTTCGCGGGCAACATCTTGCCCGCCTATGTGCTGCCCGGGGTGCCCGCATTCGCTTTGCTGCTTGGACATTGGGCTTCTGGACGTAGTGTTTCAATTGCCTACGTCGGATTGGTCGTGCCCGGCCTTATCGCGGTCGCGAGCATTACAGGACTTTTCACAAGTGCTGCTCCTCGCTCGCAGAAGGATCTGACTACGCACCACTATTCGAGTACTCCCGATACACCGCTTTACTACTTTCCCAAGTTGCCCCACTCCGGCAGTTTTTATTCCAATGGCCGGGCCAAGGCATTGCGCACCGATATCGAGCTGGCGAACTTCATTCATGGCCACAAGAATGGACTTGTTGCAATCAGGAGCAAATTCGCCAACAGACTCTCCCCTGAACTCCGGCGTTGTTTATTCATGCAGGCAATCGTCCATGACTACGCGTTATTTGCATCCACAGATGCATGCCGTGATGATGCAAAACTGCCTTACCCTCCCGGAAGCTAGATTTACGTTTGCGCCGACTAGAAGACGCATTTGGAGAACGGCAAATAGTCAAACCACGTAACTCGGGTTTACGCCGAATAGTACTCGCAACATATTACTCTGTACGCGGCATTCGAGCAGCGTGGATTATGAGGCTGCATTTCGCCAGGAAATCCTGCTCGTCGTCGGAGTGGCGATTTGGCTTGGCAGTTCTATGGGACAAATTCCAATATATGGGACATCACCCCAAAATAAGACAGGGAGGTTACTTGTAGGTGATTGACCTTTTTTCGTGAAATATCCGAGCAGACCGACATCTGAGTATCAGGCCGTGAGTGACCGCTTAGGCAAGACCAAGCGGCCGCTCACCATTGATTAGTTTGATCGTTGTTGACAGTATAAAATTGTTAACAACTCGAGTTATCCAAGCAGGACTCTCGAATGCGTGCGCGCCATTAGTAGCCCATCTGGCTAGCAATGGCGCGCACCGCCAGCGCATAAGTGGCGCGGTCCGTAGGCAGGACATACCGATGCGTCTCGAATAACGCCGTCATAGACTGTGCCCCGCCTTCAGTTTTCAGCGCTGCCGTTCGCGAACTAACGGCTACTGCACAGGACTACTTTGGCAGCACCGGAGATTCTGTTCCGCCAGTCCACATTGAGTTGCCCAGTGCGCAATTCCCCTGTACGTTCAAACATGGAGGTCTATCGATACCGCAATCCATCACCAGCAGGCGACCAACCTGCATATTCCCATAAAGGAGGTTATCTATTGGCAATCTTCATACTCGCTCCGGATCGGAGCACAGCTGGTTCGCACCGAACCGATCTGATGCGTCAGAGAATCGGTGTGGCCTGTGACCACGCCAGTACAGGTTACGTGGGAGTGGTGTCCCAGGATCAATGCTCATCCCATGGGGGATGGCCTTGTCTGACTACGGTCAGCAAGTGATCGGAAACACTTACCGAACATGAAAATGAACGCGATAGTGAGTTCTATACACCCGTGAGACGCCTGAACTACCAGCTGAAACAACTATGCAAACAAAACCGGGATGGGAGCTACGGCACCCAGGCCCAGCGAGAACGCGTACTGACACTGATCGCCAATCAGCTCCATGAGCTGGGGTTTCGGCAGATGCATGCCAAATCATTGAGACCGAAACACGTTGAAGCACTCGTCAAGCAATGGCTCGATTCCGGCATTGCCATCGGCACCGTCAAGAATCGCATGAGCGCAATTCGGTGGTGGGCTGGCAAAGTGAACAAACAAAACGTGGTGGCCCGCTCGAACGCGCACTATGGGCTGCCGTGTAGGCAGTACGCGAACGGCACCAACCGTGGAAAAGAATTGGAAACGGACAAGCTCGAGAAAATCACGGATCCGAATGTGAGAATGAGCCTGATTCTGCAGCGCGAGTTTGGACTGCGGCGCGAGGAAGCGATCAAGATCCGCCCTGCCCTGGCTGACAAAGGCGACACATTGTGGCTCAAAGCCAGCTGGACCAAGGGTGGTCGTGCCCGTGAGATTCCGATTCGCACCGAAAGCCAGAAACGCGTCCTGGCAAATGCCAAGGCGTTGGCCGGCAATGACTCATTGATTCCCAGTGACAAAAACTACAAAAAGCAAAAGAATTGCTACGAGGGCCAGTGCATTCGAGTGGGCCTATCCAGGATGCACGGTTTGCGGCATGCCTACGCTCAGCGGCGATTCGCCGAACTCGCCGGCTTCAAGGCACCGCTCGCCGGCGGCCCGAAACGATCCACCCTATCGAACGATCAGCGCGCGCCGTGATCTCGAATGAATTGGGGCACAACCGTGAGCAGGTCACGATCGTGTACCTGGGGCAGTGAGCATGAGTCCTACCTATTTCGGATTGCTCGCCGAGTTTGGCGAATCGGAAATCCCGCTAGATCGGGTCTGCGAGAAATACTTTGGTCTTTCAGCACCGAAAGCAAAGCGTCGTGCCTGTCTGCAACAACTACCTATTCCGGCCTACCGAGCCGGCTCTCAGAAATCTCCCTGGCTAATCAGCGCAGTCGATCTTGCCAAACACATTGACGAGCAACGTTCCATTGCTGCTCGTCAATGGGCAAACATGAATTAACGCATCCAACTATCAACAAGTGTACAAATTGGATTCTAAGCTGTCTGTGCGACCCGGTGCGACCCGAAGACTTTTAGTGCACCTAAGCTATTTAACGCACGCCACACCTTCAAAAACGGCGGCAGTGCTTTGTCACGACGCATCGGCATGCTTCCGATCAGCACAGAGATTATGAACAGCGGCTTGTCTAGCTTCACGGGACCATTTTTGATACTTCGCGACAGCACGTGCTTACCTTCCCATTGGCCTGCCGACTCTGGCCAAAACCCACAGTGTCCTAAGATAAGTAAACCGCCGAAAGTGCCAACCTGTCCGGGAAACCGGTGCCTAACTCGGTCGACGACGTTTCAGGTAAGACCAAATCCCTGTAACAACAAGCAGTGAAATAGCTATGACCGCTGGTGTCAACTTGTAGCCAGAATTGTACCGAAGTCAGCTAACCCCTTGGTGTAAAAGGCAAAAATAAATAATGCCCATGCACACGAAAAGTACGCTGGTACGTGAATCTTTGGTCATAAGTCTCTGTTTATCTTGAAATTGCTATTCGCGCATGGCCACCGCAATCCGGGCGTATCCGACACGATTTGTAGGCAGAATTGTACCCAAAGATACGGTCTACAGATCACTCGAACGACTTGGGCCGCTTTCTGGACGTGTGATACACATTCAGGATCCGGAACTCCTGCCCTCTGACTCGAAGCGGGACGATTGACGGCACGCCGCCGTTGAGTTTCGATCGTTCATACCATTATTGCACCGAAGCAAACAGATCTAAACGTTTACACTACAGTCCCTTATTGGCTACGTTCCGTAACGGCGGGTCAACCATTTCTCAACCGGCGCGTACACTGGAGTTACCGCGCCGAACAGCAAAGCAACTGAGGAACACTATGGGTGCATGGATTGAAATGATTGCGGAAGATGACGCGACGGGTGACCTTCGAGAATTGTACGATCAGGCCAGAACGCCACATGGCACTGTCGACAATGTCATGAAAGTTCATTCACTTCGTCCGCACACGATGCAAGGGCACATCGCTTTGTACCGAAGCGTCCTGCACCACCCGGACATCACGCTGCCGCTGTGGTTTCTCGAAGTCGTTGCGTCCTATACCAGCATCAAGAACAACTGTGAGTACAGCCTGACACACCATTTCATGAACGCGCGACGATTACTGGACGACGACGAACGCGCTGATGACATTCATGCCGCGTTGCAATCTGGCGAGCCGCAACGCGTATTCTCAGGGAAATACCTTGCACTCCTTGAATACGCCGCCAAACTCACTGTCAACGTATGTGGCATGGCGAAGACTGACATCGACGCGCTTGCCGCGGCCGGCTGCGATGACGGTGAGATTCTCGAAGTCAACCAGGTCGTAGCCTATTTCAACTACTCGAATCGACTGTTGAACGGTCTTGGCGTCACAACGGAAGGTGACGCCATTGGATACTACAGGTAGCGCGGCAACCGGCTACTTTGTCTGAGAATCTCCCAGGCCAAAATCCCGCACTGGTCGTTCGAAAAGCTCTCGTATGCCCGGGTAGGTCGCTTGCAACCTCTGCACTTCCTCTGTTTCAGCGAAGTCCAGCCTGCCGTCGCACCATAGTTCCGAACCATTCACGGATATACTTGGATCAAATACCGAAATACAAATCTCACCCGGCGCATAGTCTCCGCAGGTATGAAAGTGAAGATAGCGCGGATTGCCGAACGCCGAGCCTGACCAGCGTGTCAGGTTTTCGGCAGCCAGGCCGGTGTAACCGTTTTGCGGATGAATGCCGGCGTGCCATGAGTGTATGACGTCGCCATCAATACCGTATTTTCTGGCAACGAAGTCGTAGTGAGCGCGAACTTTCCTGACTTCGTCCTCGTTGCCTTCAAATCCAACGATTCGTCCCTTGTCGACCAGCGCAATGACCACGCCGTCAATCAACACACTGTCTGGCCGGTAGTAGCGCGAACCTGTCGGACATAGCCACTTCGAGAGTGCCAGTCGTCCTGAAAACGTACTTGCCGGTACCGGCCGAAACACAGTCAATGGGAATCGACGCATGAAGACATCGTTTGCATTGTCGTCACCGGGATCCGGGGGCGACGTGCCAACGAGATTCGTGCCCGACGGACACGTAATGGTGACTCTGTTCTCGCCAAAAACTGCAGCGTTTATGAGCCTCTTCAGGCTGATAAAAAACCGATAATCGGCACTACAAAAAGCGGAACCGAAACTCTCCTCATCCAACGCATAGCACATTGTTTTTGTTCCCGCACCGCCGAGATCGGTGAATCTGACCTGATCGCCTATCCTCGCCAGGAACAGGGTGTGGTCCACCGCATCCATTGCGCGCGAAACGTCGGCGGGAAGTTCGCTCGCATCCTCGACAAATGGCGTGTCTACAATCCTGACATTCAGCGCACGGTTGCGCCCGTGTATAGCGATAACATCAGCAAGCGTGCTCGAGTAGTAGTCGCCGCCGCCTTGCTCTCTGATAATCGCCAGCGATTCGCCGGCTTTCGCCTCAATACAGTTGAACAGCAGATTGTCGATGCCAGTTCGAAGATCCGCCACGATATCCATTCTAGGCAATTTTTTCCGCGGCGATGGCCTTGTCGAGTAACTTCCTGAAACGCAGCGATCCGGCATCGAGGCCCAGGTTCAGGTTGCGGGACGTCTTGTCCTTCATGCCCAGGTGAACCGCTTCGAGGATCTCGCGATCCTCATTGAATGCGGTAATGGCCCCGTTGTTGAGACGCGCCGATACTTCCGGATTGTCCGCATCGGTGTTGTAGTTTTGAAACCAGTAGTAGGCAGTGTGATCTTCATCAATCGGTGTAATGAAGTTGTAGGACTCCATGACATAGGCTCTTTCGTCCAGCTTGTCGACGTCGCCACCGGTGCCTGCCGGTGTGAATATGCCTCGATTGATACATACACTCGGCAGGCGAACTTCGTAGTGCTGGAGGCGATCGCAATTCCCATCGAACTTGACCAACGGCGCGTAGTAAGGTGGCAACGGCTGGTCGCTTATCCATCGAGACACGACGACGCCATCGTCAAATGATTGAATCTCCAGAGGCGTACCGTCGGTCCCGGGTGCGGCGAAAGACGTCTGGTGCACCCAGGCGACGTGGGATGGATCCAGCAAATTGTCGGTTACCCAAAGATAGTGGCAGTCGAATTCCAGCGTGCCGCCTGCTGTCACTCCCCAGCCGTCCTTGTCGTAGTTGGGAACATGGACAATTCTTGACTCGTCTGCCAGCTGAATGTCGCCCATCCAAACCCAGACGAACCCCCATTGCTCTACCACGGGATATGCCCGAACGCCGGCATTGGGCGGAATTCGATCCTGCGTCGGTATAGACACGCAGGCTCCTGACGCATCGAACTGCATACCGTGATAGCCGCACTCGACATTGTCGCCAAGCAGCCGCCCCTTCGACAGCGGCAGCTTTCGATGCGGACAAGCGTCCTCCAGCGCGACGACACTGCCGTCCTGTTGCCTGTACAAGACGAGCTTCTCTGTCAGCAGCATGCGGGCAGACAATGTTTGCTTGATGTCTTCGCTTCGGGCTGCGACGTACCAACAATTCTTGAGAAACAATAGATTAGTCCGTGGTCGATCAGGCTGCAATTATAGCCGCTGGATCAATGTTAAGAGACATTGTAACGTGGCAAAATGAAGGACCCACAAGATCCTCATTTTCTGCAATCGGCAATCTGTTTCGGCGGTGTCATTACCATTGTCATTGCCGGACTTTTATGGCTTGAAGTCAGCCTGCACAGTCTGCTGCTGATCGCGATCGTTTGGGTTGCAGTCCACTCCGCGATTCTCGGTCTTAGTTTCCAGGCCATCAAAGCCGCGATGATCGCCGGCATACACAGGGGCCTTGGCGCAATCTTTATCTTCTTTCTGATCGGCGTGCTGATTGCCGCGCTTATTGAAAGTGGAACGATTGGTGCACTGATCTACTATGGTGTCGACCTGCTGCACCCGGCAATCTTTCTTCCGGCCGGCCTGGTGCTGTGCAGCATCATGTCGCTCGCAACGGGGACAGCCTGGGGAACAATCGGCACAATAGGCGTTGTCCTCATGGGACTCGGCGGCGCGCTCGGCATGCCGCTGCCACTGGTTGCCGGAATGGTTGTGTCTGGCGCCAGTTTCGGCGACAAAATGTCGCCAGTGTCCGATACGACCAATCTCGCTGCGATGAGCGCGGACACGGACCTCTATTCCCACATCCGTTCGATGCTGTACACGACGTTTCCCACCTACATCATCTGCCTGGTCATTTTTGCCCTCGTCGGGCTAAGTTACAGCGGTCAGGCAGCGTCTGAGCAGGAACTGCTATCCCTGAAACACCACCTCGCAATCGAATTCGCGATCGGCCCGCTGACGTTGCTGCCGCTGATCGTGTTGCTGGCCCTCAGCCTCAAACGAGTGCCGGCCGAAATCAGCATGCTGGGCAGTGTCGCTACTGCCGCTGTGCTGGCCATTGCGATGCAGGATCGAACCGTTGCGGAGGTACTAAACAGCCTGCAGGGCGGTTATTTCGCCGATACCGGTCTTGAACGCCTTGATGAACTGCTGTCCCGTGGCGGCATACAAAGCATGATGTGGACGATGTCGCTCGCACTGCTCGCGCTGTCGCTCGGCGGCATACTCGATCGCGCAGGATTCGTGCGGGTACTGTTGAGCGGACTCCTGGTCCGCATCAGGCGTGCCGCGAGCCTGATGACTACCACGATTGCTGCGGGTGTGGTTGCCAATATGAGCATGGGTGAGGCGTATCTTTCCATTATCTTTGGCGGGCAGATTTTCAAGGATGCCTATACGCAACAAAAACTCGAGAACCATATGTTGTCCCGATGCCTGGAAGAAGGCGCGACGCTCAGTACCTCGTTGATCCCGTGGACGACTTCGGGCGCCTTTATCACTGGAGCACTGGCGATATCGCCACTGGAGTATGCACCCTGGACGTTCTTCAACACCATCAATCCGCTGTTGTCCATCGCCCTCGCCTACCTGGGCTTTGGAATTTTTCGCAAGCAGTGAGGCTTACTCCGGCAACGCAAATGCGATGTATGCGCTACCTTGCTCGCCCTTTGGATTTCGCGCGTTGCTCGTCAAAATCACAATATACTGTTTGCCGTCGACCATGTAGACGGCTGGCGTTGCCATCCCTGAATACGGCATTTTGTACTCCCAAAGCAACTCGCCGGTCGCAGCATCGAAAGCTCTCATTTTCTGATCGAACAGTGTCGCGCCGATGAATAACAAGCCGCTTGCAGTTAAGACCGGCCCGCCGTAATTCTCACTGCCGGTGTTTTCCATGCCCTCTGCTTTCAGCTCGGGATGCTCACCCAACGGGACCTTCCACAGGTATTCGCCGGTGTTGAGATCAATCGCGTTCAGCGTACCCCAGGGCGGAGAGACGGCCGGATAGCCATCAGGATCGAAGAAGCGATGGTAGCCGGTGAATCGGTAGGGAACGGCGCTTCCTTCATCTGACGCAGACGGTACCGAGCCTTCCTCAATGCTGCTTGGACCGGCGCTTTCGGGATTGAGGACGAGATCCGTGAGACCCGCGACGGCCTCTGGCGCAAATGCCGGGAACCCGGGCATGCGGCCGACGCCATTACGAATAATGTTTTCTATCTCGTCAGCCGACAGTGTCTCGGCCGCAGCTGTCAACGATGGAAACTCCGGCGGAGCGCCTTGCATGTCGATACCATGACAAACAGCGCATTGTGCTTGATACAGAGCCTCCACGAAGCCCATACCATCAGGACTTGCCGCCAGTTGCCCCGTCCAGGCGATGTCATTACTGTTTGTGTAAATGATGCCCTTGTCGGGGTCGATCGCTGAACCGCCCCATTCTGCTCCACCATCGAAGCCGGGAATAAGGACAACCGGCTGATCGGTTCGAAACGGCGTGAACTCGCCGGCACTCAGGAATGTGCCGAATACTTCTCGCGCCCACTCATTCAATTCCGGCGAGCGTGTCGTCAGCATGTCCGCCGTCAACGTCTGCCTTGCGAATGGCTCTGGGGATGTCGGCAACCGCTGGATAGTTGCGGCACGTTCTTCCGGGATAGGACTGGGCGGTACTTCGAACTCCTCTATAGGAAAGAGTGATTCCCCGGTCTCACGATTGAACAAGTACATATAGCCCTGTTTCGACGGCTGCGCTACAGCATCAATCGCTTGCCCGTCCCGCTGTACTGTCACCAGGGAGGGCGGCGATGGAAAATCACGGTCCCAGATGTCGTGACGTATGGCCTGAAAGTGCCAGATGCGCTCGCCGGTCGTGGCATCCAGTGCCAGCAACGAATTGGCAAAAAGGTTATCCCCTTCCCGATCCCCGCCGAAGAAGTCCGGGACAGCAGAGCCTGTCGGCGCATAGACGATGCCACGTTTTTCGTCGAGCGCGAATCCTGCCCAGGCATTGGCGCCGCCCTGCAATTCCCTGGCGTTGTCAGGCCAGGTGTCAGCACCCAGCTCCCCTGCGGCCGGAATAGTGCGAAATGACCAGACCAACTCCCCGGTCCGGACGTCAAACGCCCGGATGTCGCCAGGTGCTGCGGGCGGGTTCTCACCGGTTCTGAATCCGACGATTATGGAATCGCGAAAGATCACGCCCGGTGACGCCAGGGAGATATAGAAGCGGCTCGTATCGCCCGGCAGACCCGTTCGCAAATCCAGCACACCGTCATCGCCGAACCCGGCAATCGGCTGGCCGTTGGCGGGGTCAAGGGCGTAGAGCTTGTCGACGATACCCGCGAACAAGATCGCTTCGTCGCCCTGCTTCCACATCGAGAGTCCACGCGATGGGCCTGCGAAATCACTCGGGCCATCGGGCCCGCTAAATGACCACAGGAGTTCGCCTGACGCACCGTTGAGCGCGATAACTTCGAGCGTCGGTGTAAAGCCGTACATCACGCCATCGACGACGATCGGCTGGGTCTGCGGCGCCTCAGGGTTGTCCATATCGAACTGCCAGGCCGGTGTCAGCTCGGCAACATTGTCGCGATTTATTTGCTCAAGTGTGGAATAGCGGTTGCCGTCATTCTGCCCACCATAGGCAGGCCAGTCGCTCGCCGCAAAAGCTGCCGGTTTGCTTGCGGCCGGCTCATCGCCAGCCGGTTCCTTGTCCGAGCAGGACGCAAGGAAAACCCCCAGACAAAAAACAGCGACCGAACTAGATTTTAATTTAGTCATCCCAGGACACAGCGATCATAAAAGTACCGCGGATAGTAAGTATGCAAGCCATTATGTCAGAAGTGAGACCGTCGTCGCCACGACTCGCATGCTGATGCAAGAACGGATATCTTTAGTTTTATCCAGTGCTTCGACGACCCGGGAAGGCGGCGAAGAATGGCAGCACTCAATCAGAAAGCATTCATGGTCCGATCAGCTATCGCAGGATCTCGCTGACACCGGCACAATAGCGGATGCCGGACAATAACAATTCACAAGGGAACGACGTGACGAAGAAAATTCGAATGGGAATGATCGGCGGCGGCAAGGGCGCACTTATTGGCGCAGTCCACCGGACGTCCGCCGACATCACGGGCGACATCGAACTGGTCGCAGGTGCATTCAGCAGTGATGCAAATGCATCAAGGGCTTTCGGCGTCGACTTGGGGTTGGCACCGAATCGTGCCTACGGAAGCTTCGCCGAAATGCTTGAGCGGGAAGCCAGTTTGCCGGAAGACGAACGGATTCAATGTGTGTCGATTGTGACTCCAAACGATTCTCACGCAGATGCGGCATGTGCAGCGTTGGCTGCGGGATTCCACGTAATTTGTGACAAACCCCTCGCTGGTCACCTCGAAGATGCACTTCGTATTGAGAAGGCGGTCGCAAACAGCGGCCTGCTCTTCGGACTAACACACCCTTACACCGGCCATCCGCTCGCCATTGAGGCGCGTGAACAAATTGCAGCCGGTGAGATCGGTGACATTCGTCGGGTTACCGTAAGCTATCTGCAGGACTGGTTGTCGCGCGAGGAAGATACCAAAGCAAGCAAGCAGGCAATTTGGCGCAGCGACCCGGCACGCAGCGGCGAATCTGGCGCGTTTGCCGACATCGGTACTCACGCCTTCCACCTGGTCGAATTTATGACAGGACTCAACATCACCGAAGTTGCGGCGGAGCTGCGCACCGTTGTACCCGGGCGCACGATTGATGACGATGGAGCAGCGATGTTCCACCTCGCCAACGGTGCATCCGGCGTGCTATCCGCCAGCCAGGTGTGCAGTGGCGCACTGAATGCCCTCCGTATCGAGATTTACGGCGATGTCGGCAGCATTTTCTGGGCACAGGAATCACCCAATTCGATGACCATCAAGCTTCGCGGCCAGCCCGACCAGGTATTGCGTCCCGGCAGCAACGCCGCTTATTTGTCGGAGCTGACCATCGCAGCATGTCGCACGCCGGGGGGGCATCCGAAGGGTTATCTCGAAGCTTTCGCGAATCTCTATGCGGGCTTCGCCCGGGCCGTGCGTAACTACCCTGCGCATGGCGACACCGGCTGCGCCTCGGTAGAGGATGGTGTCGCTGGCATGCGCTTCATTCGAGCGGCATTGATCAGCAGCCGCAACCAATCGGCCTGGACCCGACTGGACGGCGTCTCCACCTGACACTGCGATTCAGACACACAGTTAAGGAATAACGGGTTGCTGCGGTACACTAACAACCTGTCCCGTGGTGGAGGAAACATGCTTCAGGAAGCCAGGCAAAAAGCCAATGCTGCAAACGAGCCCTACCGGGCGCGGATTGTCGAAACCAAGCGTACGCTGCGCGCCCGGATTACGGACATGCCTGCTCGCTTTGCGAGTATCACCGAGTCCGTCGAGTCCCAGATAGAAGAAATCGTTCAGGAACGTGCTCAAGGCATACAACCGGTGCCCGATCTCGATTTCAATCAACTTGATCAGGTAACGGAAGAGCAGAAACACAAGATTCGCCAGCGCGGCTGCCTCGTTATTCGCAATGTGTTCGAAGAACAGCGTGTCACTGACTGGAACCGACAGCTCGACGACTACCTCACCAGCAACAACTACCTCGAAAAGCTCGCCGCCAGCGGTGCCGTCGACGACTATTTCAGCACCCTGGCGAGCGCCAAACCCCAGATCTACGGTGTCTACTGGTCGCCGCCGCAAATGGAGGCGCGAACCGATCCTGCAATGGCAGCGGTGAAGCAATTCCTGAACCGACTTTGGCACGCCGACTCGCCGGAGGGACCTGTATTCGACCCCGATCACGATCTCCTGTACGCAGACCGTGTGCGATTTCGCCAGCCGGGCGATGCCTCACTCGGATTGTCGGCGCACGTCGATGCTGGTTCAATCGAGCGATGGATCGACCCCGCGTACCGTGACAAGGTCTATCGTCACGTCTTCGGCGGTGACATTGCGCAGTACGACCCCTTCGAAGCCTGGGGACGGACAGAGATCGAAGAAATTCCGTCACCCGCCGTCTGCCGCATGTTCCGCACGTTTCAGGGTTGGACCGCACTCACATCGCAAGGGCCCAACGACGGTACATTGCAACTGCTACCTGTCGCCAACGCGATAGTCTGGATGCTGCTCAGGGCCCTGCAAGACGATATCCCGGAGGATGAGTTGTGCGGCGCAGCCGCGTGTCGCGCGATGATGATCGTCAAGGAATACCACGATCTGTTGCTAAGAGGCTACGGATCCATTCCTCAAGTGGAGCCCGGTGACACCGTATTTTGGCATCCTGACGTGTTGCACGGCGTCGAGGATGAGCATCGCGGCAGCGGTTACTCCAGCGTCCTGTACATCGCACCTGTCCCGGACTGCGCGAAGAATCGTGCCTACGCGAAACTGCAGCAGAAAGCGTTTGAGGCAGGCCGCTCGGCTCCGGATTTCGCGGCTGAAGATTTCGAAACGGATTTCAAGGGTCGATTCACCAGACAGAAGCTGAGTCCGTTAGGACTGCGGCAGATGGGCTACCAGGACTAAGAAAACTGCTACAAATAACCTGGCCAAGCCTCCGCTCACTGGATAGCAATGTCCGGAAACAAGTCTTTCAGTTCTTCCTGTGTCGGCTGCCTGCCATATTCACAAACTTCAAAGGCCTCGGCATACCGGGTTTGTGTGGCGATCTCAGCCCCATACGTGTTGTGAATCAGCTCCCTGTACTGATCCGCCTGCTTGCGCCAGACAGGCTTCCATAGACATTGATCAAAAAACTCCTGTTTTCGGCGAGCTCGAGCCTCTGGTTCATCGGGGACAGGACATACGTCGACAAAATTTTGTTTGTACCAGTAACTCTCGATTTGTGACTCCAGGCGCCAAAGGGCATCCATTTTCTGATCCATTGCGGAGTCTATGGGAACAGCAATAGAAGGGTTGAAAGGAATGGGTGTTTGAAAGTGATCGTAGGAGAACAGGAAAACGGGGTTGTGAGTTAAGGCCGGAACATCGGGAAGCACAAATTTCACGGTAACCATAAATGCTGCGTCCTGCATCAAGACGCCTGTATAGCGGTGATCCGGATGATAGTCGTAGGGTCGATGTCCAACTACAATATCTGCTTCCCATTCACGAATGTATCTCAGGAATATCAGTCGATTCTCAAGTGTTGGCATGAGTTCACCGTCGTGAACATCCATTACCGCAGTCTCTATTCCCAAAACTTTGGCCGCTGCTTCCACTTCCTTTTTGCGAATGTCTGCCAGTTCTTTACCGCATTTGCGTGCATGCCCCACGTCACCATTGGTTGTCGATACAAACCTGACCTTGTGCCCCTGAGCTGCCCACATAGCTGCACAGCCACCGACATTAAGTTCCGCATCATCCGGATGTGCTCCGAAAACCAATATCTTCAGAGAACTCATCTACTATCTCCTTATACACATACAGGCTAGTCTGCGGAGCGCTCGACGTCGTCCTTGAAGGTCAGCATGAACAACACGAGGACAAAAAATGCGAATCCGGCCGGTACCCACCAGAACTCCTGCCAGCGCTCCAGCGTCAGCGTGGTTGCACCACCCAGGAACCGGTTGAAGATCGCACCAGCAACCTGCGCGCCGACAAACATACCGAGTCCGTAGGTCACTAATACGAGAATGCCCTGAGCCTGGGCGCGCACGGCTGGCGTCGATTTCTTGTCGACGTAGATGTGGCCGGTTACGAAAAAGAAGTCATAGCAGATCCCGTGCAACAAAACTCCGCCAGCGACCATCCAGAACACCGCGTCGGGGGCGCCGATAGCGAACAGCGCATAACGCAGGATCCATGCGCCCATGCCGATGGCCAGCATCCACTTGACACCCAGGCGCATGAACATCAGCGGCATCAGCAACATGAAGGCTATTTCCGACATCTGCCCGATGCTCATCAAAGAAGACGGGTTCGGCAGCACATCGACGAGCGCATTGCTTACGCCTTGATCATAAATGGCATTCGCGACGAAAATTGGCGCAAAACTGAAGTAAGCAGCGAGTGGGATACAGATCAGGAAAGCACAGCCGAGAAAAATGTAGAAGGATCGGCTGCCAAGCAAGCGAAACGCATCGACGCCCGCGATACTCCGAAATGTCACCGCCTGTCCTGCGGCTGGTGGCGGTGTGTGTGGTAGCGTGAAGCTGTATGCGCCAAGCAATAGGCTTGCGATCGCCGTCGTATACAGCGGCAAAGGCGTCCGGTCGGGCAACTCTTCGCCGCTGAATTGGCCGAGGACAATGCCGATGAATAGGCCGGCAGCGATCCAGCCGATCGTGCCGAATACGCGGATCATCGGAAACTGCCGCTCCTGATTCTCGATATTGTGAAACGCCAGCGAGTTCGCCAGGCCCAGCGTTGGCATGTAGCACATGTTGTAGAGCAACAGCAGTAGAACGAACAAGCCGGGTGTTCCCGTCGCCAGTGGCACCGCGAACATGATAAGTCCACCGAGGACATGCAGGGTACCGAGCATTTTTTCGGCCGGGAAATAGCGATCCGCAACCAACCCCAGGAAGAACGGCGCAATGATGGCAGCGATGGGATTTACGGTGTATGGCCAGTGTGTAAGGTCGGCCATGCCGTGCGCCGCCATATAGTTGCCGATCGTGACGTACCACGCACCCCAAACAAAAAACTGCAGGAACATCATCGCGCTGAGTCGCGCCGAAATTACGTTGAACATTCGGCCATGTTACGCAGCGCATCATCGGTAATGCAACCGGCGTTTCGCAATAGTTTTTGCCCGAAGAGAGTTTGTATTGACAAGAACAAGCAGCCGATTGCGGCGGCTGCGGGAGTCCTGGAACAGCGCCGGCGTACCGTCGATGGTAGTGCCGTCGAATTCTAGCCGGGTTGTCTGTCGATACGCGGTCGCATCAGCACGGGCAGATACGCTACGACGAAGACGATGAAACCCAATGTCCAGAACAGTCCGGAACACAGCGCCGCATGCAGGTTCCACGCTGGTACAGCAACAGCGGCAACTACCCGGACGAGAGCCGCGAGTTGAAGTGATACGAACGCCGCGATCTCAGCCTTGTTAGCATGGAGCGCCCTGCCCGTGTGACCCAGTGCGCTGCGCATCATCATGGCGATCATCAGGCTCGCCATCGCACCAATAGTCAGTGCATGGGTTGCCGCCGCATGTGGAGCGAACCCGAGTTCTGCTGCTGCACGGAGTGCAAGATGCACCGGTAGCCAGGCGTAAGCCAGGGGCAACATAAACAAGAGCGCATTGGTACGGGTCCGCAATGGCGACCACAATGACAACCGAATGGTGTGAGCCAGGCCAGCGACAACCAGCAAAGTTACTAGCAACTCGTTCGAGAGTCGCGATTGCACCCCTGTCAGGTCAATAATCAATACACCGATCAATGTACCAACTGACAGAATCTCAACGGACCAGAGCCGACGAGGGTTCGCGTCGGGGAGCGCGTTGGCAGTAAATGCTGGAATGACACGGCCCGCAATCACGGTAATTAGCAATACAATAATGTCCAGACTCGTTGCGTAGGCCGCGGCCAGCAACCTGGCAGGAACAAGTCCCAGATACGCCAGGTGAAACGTTGCATTCAGTATGGCCAGCATCGCAATGATTCCGACAACTTTATAATTTCGCGAATTACGGCTGCGCCATATTGGCCGGAGGATAGCGAGACCCAGTGCCGGCAGGAACGTCGCATCTACTATCGCGGCTAGCGGCACCGGGCCCGTGATGATCAGCACGCGTCCGGTGAGCCAGAGCGCAACGAGCGCGCCAAGCATCGGTCCCGTCGGCGTAGGCTGTCCTGTCCAGTTGCGAACTGCAGTTAGCAGAAACCCGGCAATAACGGCCGTAGCAAAGCCGAACAGCATTTCGTGAATGTGCCAGGTAATCCCGTTTAGCCCTGGCATGGGCAAGAGCACCCCTGCGTACATAAGCAGCCAGAGCGGAACTGCAACAACTCCGAATCCGGCCGCGACCAGGTAGAACGGCCGGAAGCCGAGCGCCAGCAGGGGTAGTCTGCTGAGGCCCGACTTCATCGACGAGTCGACCAGCCTGGTCATCACTGGTCTGTATCTGCGCGTTGCGACAAATCAGCAAATCCAAGCTGAGCGCGGAGGCTGCGTCGCGGCTCGACGAGATCGCTCAGCATGACCCCATCCAGGCTCTCCAGGAAAGCGCCCAGTGCTCTGCCAAGTTCGCCGGCCAATACGCAGTTTTTTTGAATACAGCATTGCGATTTGGATGAATCGAAGCACTCTACGAGATTGAAGTCAGGCTCGAAATCCCGGATCACGCCTCCTACCGAGATTTCACAAGGACTTTTTGCCAATCGGAAACCGCCCTTTCGGCCCCGTACAGTTTCCAGATAGCCGTTTGCGCTGAGGTTATGCACAACCTTGGAGAGATGGTTACGCGAAATCCGAAAATCTTTGGCAACCGCGTCGATACGGTCAAGCTCGGTATGCGCAAGCGCTGCGTGCATCAGTACGCGCAACGCGTAATCCGTCTGGGTGGTCAATCGCACGGGCAGAAACCTACAATTCGATCTTCCTATTTAAACATATATTCTGTATACATGTTTTAGTAAAGTGGATGCCAGGTCCCTATCCGAATAACAAGATTAAAGTAGCGCAGCTAGCGCAGGCGGATATCCAAGATGACTTCTGAACCACAAACCCGATCGACGCCACCCGCAGATCACCTTTCACCGTGGTGGCGACGTTCTGTACTGATTGTCATGGCAATAGGCTTCAGCGTACTGATTTACCTGACGGTGAAAGTGCACCATGACGCTCCCCCTCTGCCCCAGCAGGTTGTCGATTCGCGCGGCGCCGTGCTGTTCGAACTGTCCGACATCCAGGAAGGACAGGAAGTCTTTCTCAAATACGGGCTGATGAACAACGGCAGTATTTGGGGTCACGGCGCATACCTGGGGCCAGACTTCTCGGCGCAATACCTGCACAACCTCGGGGTTGACGTCGCCGCTGTGTTGGCTGAAGAGCGCTTCGGCCGGGCATTCGACACATTGGATTCGAGCGAACGGGCGATGGTCGAAGGTCTAGTGGCATCCCAGCTCAAGACCAATCGTTACGAATCAGATTCCGGGCAATTGGTGGTCACTGATGCCGAGACGGCATCCTTCGAACGGCAAGTCGACTACTGGAAAGACTACTTTCGCACCCCCGAATACAATGGCGGCCTACCGGCCAATTTCATTGTCGACGACGGTGAGGTTCGTAAACTGACCGCATTCTTTGCCTGGACCGCGTGGGCGTCGGTCACGAATCGCCCGGGCGAGACTGCGACCTACACGAATAACTTCCCGTACGACCCATTGGTTGGCAATGCCCCAACCGGCGGAGCACTGTTGTGGAGTGCGCTAAGCCTGGTCGCGTTGCTGGGTGGCATTGCGTTGGTCTTGCTCGCGTTCGGAAAATTCGACTACCTGGGATGGAAATCATCCGACGTTCATGTAGAAGCCGGCCTGATCCCTGGCAATCCGACGCCAGGCCAAAGGGCGACGATCAAGTTCTTCGTTATCGTGGGCCTCTTATTCCTGGCCCAGACACTGGTCGGTGGTGCCACCGCGCACTATCGTGCCGATCCGGGGACCTTTTATGGCGTAGATATCTCCGCATTCCTGCCAAGTAACATATTACGCACCTGGCACCTGCAGCTGGCGATTTTCTGGATCGCAACCTCATACGTCGCCGGAGCACTGCTACTGGCGACAGAGGTCGGGGGGCGTGAGCCGAAACATCAGGCAGCGCTGATCCATTGTCTTTTCGGGGCCCTGTTTATCGTCGTTGCCGGCAGCCTGCTGGGCGAATGGGCAGGTACATTCCAGTGGTTACCGGAGCATTGGTTCTGGTTCGGTAACCAGGGCTGGGAATATCTCGAACTTGGCCGTGCATGGCAGATTCTTCTCGCTATTGGCCTGATATTCTGGTTCGGATTGCTGGTTCGCGCCGTATCGCCATCCCTGAAATCGGCCGAGCTAAAGGAACTGACCCGATTCTTTCTGCTCGCGGCGTTAGCGATCCCCGTATTCTATCTGCCTGCGATGTTTTTCGACGGTACGACGCATTTCTCCATCGTCGACACCTGGCGCTTCTGGATCATCCACCTTTGGGTTGAGGGCTTTTTCGAGTTTTTCGTTACAGTACTGGTTGCCCTCATCCTGTCGGGCCTGGGCGTGGTTACACGCGTAACTGCCACGCGGGTGATTTATCTCGATGCAATTCTCTACTTTGGCGGCGGATTGATCGGTACGGGTCACCACTGGTATTTCAATGGCCACTCCGAACTGAACATGGCATTGAGCGCAGTCTTCTCTGCGCTCGAGGTGGTACCGCTCACATTATTGACGCTCGACGCGTGGGATTTCATAAAGGTGACAAGGTCTCAGCGAGACCTTGCTGGCAACCCGATACCTGTACCGCACAAATGGACTTTCTACTTCATCATGGCTGTCGGTTTCTGGAATTTCCTCGGTGCCGGCGTCTTCGGGTTCCTGATCAACCTGCCAATCGTCAGCTATTTCGAAGTCGGTACACTCCTGACCGTCAATCATGGGCACGCGGCTATGATGGGTGTCTTCGGCATGCTGGCGATTGCGCTGATGGTCTTCTCCGTACGCCACGTTTCAACTGAATCACAATGGGCAGAACTCCAGAAGTACTTCAGATTCTCGTTCTGGGGCCTCAATATCGGCCTCGCGATGATGGTTGTCTTCAGCCTTTTCCCAGGAGGCATCCTGCAATTAATGGATGTACTCGAGAATGGTTACTGGCACGCGCGTGGTCTGACGTACACATCGCAGGACCTGCCGCGGCTGATTGAGTGGCTCAGGACTCCTGGTGACCTCGTATTCATAATTGCCGGCGTTGTTCCCGCGCTTATCGGAGTGACGAAGTGCTACCTGAATGTTCGGCGGGGCGGCGACGGTTTGTCAATTTCTGTGGCCCGAAACGAACAATAAACTGAATCTCAGTTTGTTTGGCTTGCAACCCGCTCTACTTATCGTATGCCGAAAGAGCTTCGGCAGCCGCCTGCAAGTCCGCCTCTGTATCCACGCCCGCTCCCGGGCGAACCGTGGGAATGGCGACACGAATTGTCATGCCAAGGGCCAGCGCGCGCAATTGCTCAAGGCGTTCTGCCGTTTCCAGGCCTGACGGAGGCGCCGCCACCAGCCGGCGGAGTACACCCGCCCGGTACGCATAAATGCCGTGGTGATGCAGTGCCAGCTTGCTGTCCCCGTGCGGGATCGGTGCGCGGCTGAAGTACAGCGCATTACCGGCATCATCGATGACCGCCTTGACGACATTCGGATTCTTGTAGTCCTCCTCGCTGGCAATGTGCGATGCCAGCGTGCCGATATCCGCATCGGAATCGGCGAGCAAGGATGCACACTGATCAATCAGCTGTGCAGGCATTGTCGGTTCATCGCCCTGCAAATTGACCACAATCGTATCGTCGTGCCAGTCCATGATGTCGCACACTTCGGCGATGCGCTCACTTCCGGAGCGATGCTGGTTGCCTGTCATGCAAACGACGGCTCCGAATTCCTCGCAGGCGTCGGCGATACGCTGGTCATCCGTCGCCACAACCAGGTCGCGTGCAGCGCTTTCCCGGCCGCGTTCCACCACGTGCCGGATCATCGGCTTGCCGTTGATGTCCCGCAACGGCTTGCCCGGTAATCTTTCCGATGCGTACCGCGCTGGAATGACTACGACAAAATTGCTCATCCGGTTCCCCCGTCGGTTCGCAAGCGCGATACGATCTGCTCCAGCCACGGACCTGCTTCCTGTGGATCCATATGCAAGTCGACCGGCACCGCCCAGAAGTGATCGGGGACGGACTGTCCCAGCTTCACGGCATCTTTTTCCGTCATCAAAACGGGAAAGCGGTCACCGAATTTCAGTGCGGCGGGCGACAGCATCGCATGATCGGGAAATGCATGCTCGATGACCTGCATGCCATGCGACCGCAACTGGTCGAAAAAGCGATGAGGGTTACCAATCGCAGCAACACCGTGCACCGTTTTGCCTTCGAACGCCTCGATCGGCCGGTTTTCAGAGCCGTTCAGCCGGCTCACCTCGCTCGCTCGCAGTTCGAAAACTATACTGTTCTGTTCCATGGCGGAAAGCGCATCACTATCGGCTCGCAACCGGCCGTTCACCAGGACCTGGTCGACTTCGTTGAGGCGAACGACAGTTTCACGCATTGGTCCGGCGGGCAGTAGGTAGCGGTTACCCAGTCCGCGGGCGCCGTCGATGACACAGATCTCATAACTGCGCGCCAAACGGTAATGCTGCAGGCCGTCGTCTGCGATGATGACATCGGCGCCATCTTCGACCAGCATACTGGCGGCCCGGGCCCGGTCACGATCTACAACAACCGGGCATCCTGAGCGCCTGGCAAGCAGCACCGGCTCGTCGCCCACGGTTGCCGGGTCGCTCTCGACACCGACCCGCATCGACGTCGACGACCGGCTGCCGCCATAGCCGCGGCTGACGATGCCGGGCGAGAAGCCCTTCGTCTTCAGCGCATGCGCAAGCCAGATCGTAACCGGCGTCTTGCCCGTTCCACCCGCCGTGATATTGCCAACGATGATAACTGGCGCCACGGCGCTGTGACTGCCGAGAATGCCGGCGTTGTACAGCGCTCGGCGCAGCGTGACGGTCAGCCAGTAGAGTCCGGTCAGTGGCAGCAGCAGCCGATAGTATCCGGAGCCCTCGTACCAGATTCGGTGTAACCAGTTGTACACGATGTGTCCGCTCCGCCCCCCGGCTATTCCTCGGCAAACTGCATGCGATACAGCGCCGCGTATTGACCGTCTTTCTCCAGCAGCTGCTGGTGCGTTCCTGACTCGACCACCCGGCCCGAGTCCAGCACGATTATCCGGTCCGCCTTTTCGACCGTCGAGAGCCGATGTGCAATCACCAACGTCGTCCTGTCTCGCATCAACAGGTTGAGCGCGTCCTGGATGCGGCGCTCGGACACGGTGTCCAGCGAGGACGTGGCCTCGTCCAGGATCAGGATCGGCGCATCTTTCAACAATGCCCTGCCGATCGCGATGCGCTGCCGCTGACCGCCCGACAACAGCACGCCGCGGTCGCCCACGACGGTATCCAGGCCTTTCGGCAATTCCTCTGCGAACTCCAGCACGTGTGCAGCCTCGGCAGCGCGCAAGATGTCCGCTTCCGAATGCTCTCGCAATTGCCCGTAACTCAGGTTGTTCCTGATCGTGTCGTTGAACAGGACGACGTCCTGGCTGACGAGGCTGATGTTGTCGCGCAAGCTCTGCAGAGTGAAGTCCCCGATGGATGTGCCATCCAGCAGGATTTCGCCGCCGTCGACATCGTAGAAACGCGGCAGCAATCCGACCAGTGTCGACTTGCCGCTGCCCGAGTGTCCGACGATAGCCAGAGACTTGCCCGGCTCGACGGAGACCGATACATCGCTGAGCACCGCGTCGTCGTCTCCGTAGGCGAAAGCGACGTTACGAAACTCGACGTGGCCCCGAATGTCACTGGCCTCCACGGTACCGTTATCGACTTCCTCGTCCTCGTCGATCACCTGGAACAGGCTGTCCCCTGCTGCCACGCCGCGCTGGATGGTTGCATTGACGTTGGTGATACGTCGGACCGGCTGCAGCATCAACATCATGGCGCTAAAAAACGAAATGAACTCGCCCGACGTCAAGTCGCCGTTGATCGACTCGAGTGCGGCCATGTAGATCACGCCGGCAACGCCAAAGCCGAATATGACCTGCGTCACCGCAACACCCAGCGAGCGAACCCGGATCAGCTTCAGGTTCTGCTTGCGGTTCCGGTCATCCACTTCCTGCAGGCGTTGCGCCTCGAATTCCTGGCCGCCGAAAATCTTGACAACACGGTTGCCGCGCACAATTTCTTCGGTAACCTGGGTAACTTCGCCAACCGAATCCTGGATGCGGCTGCTGTACCGCCGGAATGCCTGGCCGAGATACTTGACGACCAGCGCGATGATCGGAAACACGATGCTGATGAACAACAGCAGCTTCGGGCTCTGGATGTACATGACAACGAGGGCAGCAATCACGGTAAGCACGTCCCGGATTGCGATGGTGACAACGCTGGTGACCGACTCGGCCACCATTTCCACGTTATACGTGAGGCGTGACAGCAGCGGTCCCGCCGTGCGCTCTTCGAAAAACCGCGCCGGCAACACGAGAAACTTGTTGAAGACCGTCTTTCTTAGCGCGCTGATGACGTTCCGGCCGATCCAACCGAGTGAGTATTCAGTCGCAAAGCCGGAAACGCCACGCAGAATGAAAATCGTGACGAAGGCCAGCGGAATCCAGCGCGCGGTCTGCAGGTTCTTGGCCGCGAGTGCTTCGTCCAGCAGTGGCTCCAACAGGTAGACCAGGCTGCCTTCGATCGCGGCCGTAGCCGCCATACCGAAAACAGCGATAAGCGCGACGAACTTGTGTGGCAGTACGAATTGCCAGAGCCGACGATACGTCTCAGCTGCCTGTTGGTCGAGTTTCTTACCCACAGCGCGCGATCAGTCCAGCCCGGGTTGCTCGCCGTCCGGCTCGTTCACCGTAGCAATACTGATCTGTGTGAATCCCAGGCGCCCGGCCACATCCATCGCCGTCACGACGTCCTGGTGCCTGGCGTTGGCATCGGCACTGATCGTAAGCGGCAATGAACTGTCACCGTTCGAGACTTTCTGCAAGGCATTGCGGATCGTCTCGGGACGGCTGTTGATGAGTTCACGACCATTGACGAGAAACAGGCCGGTAGCCGAGATCATGATGTCGATCTGCTCCGGGGTTTCCGGCACCGGCGCGGTGCTTTCGGCTTCCGGCAGGCTGATCGTGATCTGGGACTGCTTGACGAAACTTGTCGAAACCATGAAGAAAATCAGCAGCAGCAACACGACGTCGATCAGCGACGTCAGGTTGACCTCGACCTGCGCCCGCGGTCGTAGATTCAGGCGCATTGGCTACCCTTTCTCCTGGCGACGGTGCAATGCCTCGACCAGCTTGATGGCTTCTTTTTCCATATCGACCACCAGAGTGTCGACACGGTTCCGGTAGTAGCGGTAACCGATCAGTGCCGGAATCGCGACCGTCAACCCGGCCGCCGTCGTAATCAAAGCTTCTGCGATACCCCCGGCCAGCACGGTCGGATTGCCAACGCCGTGGGTGGTTATTGCCGTGAATACCTTGACCATGCCGATGACGGTACCCAGCAATCCGAGCAACGGCGATACGGCAGCAATCGTGCCGAGGGTTTCAAGGTAGCGTTCCAGTTCATGCACGACATGCCGGCCGGTATCCTCGATACTGTCTTTCATGACACCACGCTTGCGGTCCCGGTTGATCAGTCCGGCGGCCAGGATCTGGCCGAGCGCGGAACCCTGGTGCAGTGTCTGGATCTGCTTCTGGTCCAGTTGATCCTTCTTGACCCAGCCCCAGACCTTGCTGGTCAGGTCTTCGGGAATGACGCGTTTTTGCTGCAGCGTCCAGAACCGCTCCAGGATGATTCCCATCGCGATTATGGCGCACAGAATGATGGGCGCCATCAACCAGCCGCCGGATTTGACTATTTCAACCATACACACAGACCTTGGGGAAAATGGAAATATACACGCTACTCATGCCATATTCGACGCTTCAGAACGCGATACGCCCGAATCGACTCGAGACCGGACTGCGCGCAGGCGTTCACTTGGACGGCACCCGAGTCGGCCGTATTCAGGACCGTCGTGCCGGCTTCCTGCCAGCGCCGTACAACATCCTCAAGCGGAAATCCCCAGCGGTTTGCATACGCTGCCGATGCCAGCACGTAGTCGGCACGCAAGGCCTGTACGAATGGCGCGGTTGACGAGGTCCGGCTGCCATGATGCGGCATCGTTGCGACCTGTACCGGTGGCAGCCGCCCTGTACGCAGAATCGCATGCTCCGCCGCACGTTCGATGTCCCCGGTCAGCAACAGGCGAAATCGGCCGGCTGAAACCAGCAGGACGCAGGAGCGATCATTGCCGTCCGCCGCCGAACCGGAGCCCGGGTAAATAACGCTGAATTCCACGCCATCCCACGTCCAGTGCTGATCCGCTGTGCACTGCGAATGGCGCAGCCCGGGCAACGGCTCGCCCGCCAGGATCGTCGTCACAGGCATGGCTGCCGTAACTGCGGCGACACCACCGGCATGGTCCAGGTCCGCGTGCGACACCATCAACCGGTCGATGTGTTGAATGCCGCGACTGCGCAGGAACGGCAACACGACTGTGCTCGCGGCCGTGCTGCCATTTCGATAGGCGGGTCCGGTGTCGTACAGCAACGTTTGCGCGCGTGTCTGCACCACGACAGCAAGCCCCTGGCCCACATCCAGCACCGTAGCGGCAAAACAGCCTGGGCCCGGTCCCCGCGGCATATACAGGCACAACCCAGCGAGCCCCAGCCAGGCTGCCTGGCGGCCCGGCCAACCGGTCGGCAGCAATACCCACAACGCCGGCAGCCACAGATACAGAAGTGCCACGCCCGTAAGCGTCGGCACGACCCGGGATGCCCAGCCGAAATCGGCGAACCAGCGGAACCAGCTATCGAGCAAGCGCACGCTGATGGCCGCCGCCGCCAGCAAGCCGTCCCCGACCGCGCTGGCAGGTCCGTCGAGCAGCATGCCCGCCAGCGCCAGCGGCACGGTGACGAAGCTGAACAGCGGTACGGCGACGAGATTCACCGGCAGCGCCGCCAGTGAAAAGCGGTCAAACAGCATAGCGGTGAACGGTAACAGCCCCATCAGCAAGCTCAGTTGCAGCGTCGGCAGCCGGCGTTGGCCGCAACGAAAAGCCCAGATCAGGATAGCCACGGCGGCAAAGGACAATATGAATCCCGGCGCCATCGTAACCAGCGGGTCGCTCGCTGCCAGCAGCAACGCGACCGTCGCCACGACACGTGCCCCGTTGGTTTGCTGGCGTGAGAGCAGGTAACAACCAGCCAACAGCAGCATCAGGCTCGCACGGCGCGCCGGGACCGCAAAGCCCGTGAGTTGCGCATAGCCCGCGGCAATCGCCAGCGAGCAGGCAACGGCGGCGAGGTGATGATTTCGGCCCGGCGCTCCGCGACCAGCAAGTCCGCCGAGCAACAAAGCGCAATAGTACGCCCCGACAGCACACAAGCCGATGTGCAGTCCCGAAATGGCCATCAGGTGCGTGCTGCCACTCGCAGCATAACGGTCCCATTGCTCGCGCGAGATCCGGTGCCGGGCGCCGACGACGACGGCCATCAATACAGCAGCACTTTCAGCGTCACCAACGACGGCATCGATACGCTCGACGGCATGTTTGCGCAGACGCTGCAGCCACGGCTGCTTGCCTGCGCGCAACAGGTGGTTGCGGTGGCTGTTGACCACATAACCGACCGCAGCGATCCGTTCACGAAACAGCCATGCCTCGTAGTCGAAGCCGCCAGGATTGCGGTTGCCGCGTGGGCGCCGCAAGCGCACTTCGAGTGTCCACCTGTCGCCGTAGCGTACCGTTACCGGTGGCTGGAACCAGCTCAGCCGGATGCGCTGCGGCAGCCGCGCGTCGTTTGCAGGGCTTGCGATGAAGCTGATCGCTTCGCCGCTGGCCTCGGGGAAACTCTGCACTCGCATCTGCACGACAATGCTGTCGCCCTCGATCGCCGCCGGGATTCTCGCCGCCAGCAGCCGCTCGGCCGACTGCAGGAACAGGACAACACCCGCAACGAACCAGAACAGCAGTGTGAACTGCCGTGCAACCAGGAGCACGATCGCTGCAACAAAAACTCCATTCAGACGGTCGGAATCACCAGCAAAGCTGCTAAGCTGCAGCGCGTACATCCCTGCCAGCAGTCCCAGGCAGGCTCTTGCCATGGCGCAGTCTTCCCTGGACCGGATTGTGCCAGCCCCAATCTGAACGGATCCGGCCAGTAATGCCAAGGCGCTTTTTTAGGAAATTTGCGTTCAAACGCCACGAGCTTACCGAGCGGCGTTTCATTGCGCCTTTTCGTCACTGGTTGCACGACCAGCATCTCTGGGGAATTCGCCGCAAGACAGTCGTACCCGCCGTCGCCTGGGGCGTATTTGTCGGTTTCCTCCCGGTGCCGGGCCATGTGCTGATCGCAGTGCTGGGATCTTTGTACCTGCGCTGCAATATTCCGGTCGCGGCACTGGCCACGTTCATTTCAAACCCGCTGACTATCGGGCCGATTTTCTTTTTCAGCTACCGGGTGGGCGCAAAACTGTTGAGCCTGCAACCGGGACCATTCTCGATCGAGCTGTCGCTGGACTGGCTGCAGACGACATTCTCGTCCATCTGGCAACCGCTGTTGCTCGGCAGTGTCCTCGTCGGTTCGATATGTGCGTTGATCGCCTACATCCTGCTGGACGTGTTGTGGCGGTCTTCGATTTCCGACTACAAGGCGCGCAAGCGTAGCGACCGGCAACGACGCTCGCAGTAGGACGGCGAACGCAAGGCCGGCTCAGCGTTGGTGCAGGCGGCCGCCCTCCAGGACGAGGACACGATCCATCCGGTCGGCAATTGTCGAATCGTGCGTAACGATGACGAGGCTGGTCTGCATTTCGCGGTTCAATTCCAGCATTAGCTGCATGACGTGCTCGCCATTGCCGGCATCCAGGTTTCCGGTCGGCTCATCGGCCAGCACCAGTTGTGGACGTGTGATCAGCGCCCTCGCCACTGCTGCCCGCTGACGCTCACCGCCCGACAATTCGCCGGGTTTGTGCGTCAGCCGCTCGCCAAGACCAACGCGAGCCAGCAGCTCCGCCGCTTCTTGCAACGCGACCGGCCTGGCCTCACGCCGAATCAGCAACGGCATCGCAACGTTTTCCTGTGCCGTGAATTCCGGCAACAGGTGATGAAACTGGTAAACAAAGCCGATGTAGCGATTGCGCAACTCTCCTTTCGACAGCTCGCCGCCGCCATGCATGGCCTCGCCGCCGACATACACTTCGCCGTCGTCGGGTTCATCCAGTCCCCCGAGGATCTGCAGCAGGGTCGTCTTGCCGGAGCCGGACGATCCGACGATCGCGACACGCTCGGCGGGCTGTACCGCCATGCAGACATCCCGCAATACCTCGAGGACGCCGTCGCCTTCGCGGAACCGGCGTGCCACTGACTCGCAACGTAAAACCGCGTTGGCATCAGTCATAGCGCAGTGCCTCGGCCGGTGCCGTACGTGCCGCGATCCACGCCGGGTAGACTGTCGAAACGAGCGCCAGCGCCAGCGCAATGCCGGCGATTCTCGTTACATCGGCGACTTGCAGGTCGGAAGGCAGGTCACTGATGAAATAGACATCGGCTGCCAGGAACTTCATGCCGAACGCGGATTCGAGAAAGCCCACAATATTCTCCAGGTTGAGGGACAGCAGGATACCGGCCAGGACACCGAGCACGGTACCCGTGATGCCGATGACACTGCCCTGCGTGACGAAAATTCTCAGGATACTGCCAGGTCGCGCGCCGATGGTGCGCAGAATCGCTATATCGGCCTGCTTGTCCTTGACCACCATGACCAGCGTCGACACGATATTGAATGCTGCGACGGCAATCACCAGCAGCAAGATGACGAACAGAATCGACTTGGTAATCTGGATTGACCTGAAAAAGTTGACGTGCCGGCGCTGCCAGTTCGAAACCAGTACGGCTTCGCCGTAGTCGATGGCGACCTCGCGTACAATTTCACCTGCCGCATAAATATCCGCAACCGACAGGCGCACACCTGAAACCGCATCACCGAGGCGAAACAGGCGCTGCGCATCAACAAGGTTGACGAATGCAAGCCGGCGGTCGTATTCGAACATGCCGACGCGGTAGATACCGCTGACGGTGAAGCGTTTTGTCCGCGGTACAACACCGGCAGGTGTCACCATGCCTTGTGCCAGGATGACGGTAACCTTGTCACCCACGGCAACCTCGAGCGCGGCAGCCAATTCACTTCCGAGCACAATATTGAATGCGCCGGTGGCGAGGCTGTCGAGTTCGCCCTCGGTCATGACATCGCCGATATTCGAGACGCGACTCTCGGCCGCCGGGTCGATGCCGCGCAACTCGGCACCACTCAGCTGCTCGCCGAATACGAGCAGGCTTTGCCCGCTGACATACGGCGCTGTCTGCTGCACACGTGGGTTGGCTGCCGCTGCCGCTGACATTCCGCGCCAGTCAGCAAGCTCGCCTTCCAGGCCCTCGATGCTCGCGTGCGCGGTCATCGTCAGCAAGCGGTCCTTGAGTTCGCGCTCGAAACCGTTGACGACCGACAGCACGACAATCAGCACAGCAACGGCGATTGCAATGCCCGCCATCGAAATGGCCGATATCAGCGACACGAAGCTGTTGCTGCTGCGGGACCGCACGTAGCGATGACCGACCCAGTACTCGAATGCTGCGGCCATAAGCTATTCGTACCTCAATGCTGCCGCCGGGTTGACCAGTGCGGCCCGGCGCGCCGGGTACAGCGTCGCCAGTGATGTCAAAAGAAAAGCAGCCACGGCAATTACGACCACATCGGCTGTTTCGAGCTCGGACGGAATGCGGGTGACGTAAAACACATCGCCGGGCATGATCTGGAAACCGAGCGTCTGCTCGAGAAACGGAACGATCACCGGGACATTGATGGCCAGCACAACACCAAGGACCACACCGATCAGTACACCGGCCCAGCCGATAACAGCGCCCTGCACGAAGAACACCTTGACGACGCCGCTCGCCCGCATACCCAGCGTTCGCAGCACGGCGATATCATTGGTCTTGTCGGTCACGACCATCACGAGGCTGGCTACGATATTGAAAGCCGCAACGCCGATGATCAGCGACAGGATCAGTGACATCATCATTTTCTCGATCCGAATCGCCCGAAAATAACTGGCATTCTCGATCGTCCAGTTGGTCGCCGTGATCCCGTCGCCCAGTTCGGCCGCGAGCGCATCGGCGACAGCGGGCGCGGCCATGACATCGTTTGCCCGAAACCGGATGGCGGCGCGGCCATCGCCGAGCCCCAGGATTCCCGCAGCATCCGCGCCGCTGATCAACGCCAGGGACGCGTCATGTTCCTGCAGTCCGGCCTCGAACACACCGCTCAGCACGAAGCGCTCGAGCACCGGCTCCATCGTGCCATCCCCGACCGGCCGGGGTATCAGCAATACAATACTGTCGCCAACTCTCAGGCCGAGCTCAATCGCGAGGATGCGGCCGAGAATCATGTTCCTCGAACCCGGTTGCAGGCTGGCAAGCTCGCCTTCCAGCAGGTTGATCGGCGTTTCGGCGAGCGTCACCTCGAACTCCGGGTCGATGCCATGTGCCATCACCGCCCGGAGCTCCCGTCCGGAGCGAATCATGCCCTCGATCTGTACCAGCGGGGCGGCGGCCACAATGTCCGCATTTGCTTCGATGCGGTCACGCAATGTCCGCCAGTCCTGGACTGGTCCTGCCGTGTGCGCGACCTGCCCGTGCGCTGCCATGCTCAACAAACGCGTACGCAACTCGCCTTCAAAGCCGTTCATGACGGACAGGATGACGATCAGCGCCGCCACACCCAACGCCACGCCCAGCAATGAAATCAGCGTGATGAAGGAGACAAATCGGGTACGGCGCTTCGCCCGCAGGTAGCGAAGCCCGACAAACAGTTCGACGGGGTTGATCATCGCCACGCATTAAACCACATCCGCCGCCGCCAGGCGCTAATTCGTGACCCGCTTCACAGTTTTGCACGAAGTAATAAAACCTTTTAAATCAATTGTTTCTAGCGGTCATTTAGAGTGATATAGTCAAGCGGCACTTTCAGGAGTAATGGTGATGAACAAGCTGCGAAAATTTGCCCTGGTTGCACTTGCCTGTGGTCTTTCTGGGCTGGCCGGTGCCGATACGCTGGACATGCAAGGCGCCGATGCGAAAAACAATGTCGGTCCTGCCAGCGGCTCCAGCCAGGCGAGCGTCGAGGCAACCTACGGCGCCCCGATCGCCAAGAAGGCGGCTGTTGGTGATCCTCCGATTTCCAGTTGGGAATACGAGGGCTTTGTCGTATTTTTCGAGTACGACCGGGTGATCCACTCCGTCAAGAAACGCTAGACCGCGACCAACAGAAAAGCGACAGCGCCCGGGCGACGACGTCCGGGCGTTTTTTTTTGTGTAATAATCGCGGGCCTTTTTCCGCCAGACCCCACCGTGGCCCGACCAACCCTCCTGTTCAGCAATTCGACAGTCCTGCCGCAACCTGGCGCAAACCAGGTCTGGGGCCGGCTGGTTGGCGCCAGCAACGCGCTGGCCCTGGCCGAGCTGGCAGCCGGGGCCGACCGGCCGATTCTCGTCCTCGCCGAAGATCCGCGGCATGCCGACCAACTCGAAGCAGAACTGCAGTATTTTCTGGGCAAGGATGTCGATGTCTGGCACTTCGTCGAATGGGAAACCCTGCCCTGGGACAGTTTTTCCCCGCACCAGGACATCATCTCCGAACGGCTGTCCGTGCTGGCGCGGCTGCGCACACTGCGCCGCGGCGTCATTGTGGCAAGCGCCCCGGCGCTGCTGCAGAAGCTGCCACCGACAGGCTACGTTGCCGCCCGTTCGATAGCCCTTCGCACCGGGCAACAACTGGCGCGGGACGACTTCATCGGCACGCTGCTCGAATCGGGCTATTACCGTGTACCGCAAGTCAGCGAGCATGGCGAACTCTCGGTACGCGGATCCTTGATCGACCTGTTCCCGATGGGGGCAACCGAACCGGTACGAATCGACCTGTTCGATGACGAGATCGAAACATTGCGCCGTTTTTCTACCGATACGCAGTTGTCCGGCGACCAGGTCGATGAGATCCGTATCTTGCCGGCCCGGGAAGTGCCGCTGGATCCGGAGTCCGTCAAACGTTTTCGCACCGCCTACCGCGAACGCTTCGAGGGGCAGCCGGCCAGGTCGCGGGTTTACCGGGAAGTGTCCGACGGTATCGCGCACGGTGGCATCGAGTATTACCTGCCGCTGTTCTTCGAGGCGACAGCGGGACTCCTGGACTATCTGCCACAGGGCAGCCTGGTCGCCGCGCCGGCCGGATTGACGGACCTGCTGGAACAGACCTGGTCTGAAATCGAGGAACGTCACCAGATCGCACGCCTGGACCCGGAGCGACCTGTGCTGGACCCGGTCGAGACCTTTTCACCGCCGGCTGAAGTCCTGCAAAAGCTCGGGGCGTCGGCGCAAATCCTGTATTCGACACAGACCGTCAAGGCGCATGCCAACGCGGTCAATATGGCGACCCGGCTGCCGCCTGCACTTAAGATCGAGGCACGCTACGAGGATGCTGCCGCTGCACTGATGCGTTTCCTGCAGGACTATTCGGGCAGGGTCCTGTTTGCCTGCGATTCCGCGGGTCGGCGCGAACAACTGTTTGACATGCTGTCCGGCCGTCATCTCGATGTACATCGCGTCAATCTCTGGGAAGACTTCCTGGCTTCCGACAGCCGCATTGGCGTAGCCATCGCACCGCTGGAAAACGGTGTGATCCTGCCGGACGCCGACATTGCGATCGTCGGCGAACAGCAGCTGTTCGGCGAGCGGGTCCGGCAACAGAGCCGGCGCCGTCGCGTCGAACGTGACCCGGAAACAATCATCCGCCAACTGAACGACCTCGAGGAAGGCTCGCCAATCGTGCACGCAGAATACGGTGTCGGGCGCTACCTCGGCCTCGTGACGCTCGAGGCCGGCGGCAGTATCGCGGAGTTCCTGCAAATCGAGTACGCCGATGGCGACAAGCTGTATGTGCCGGTACATGCACTCGACCTGATCACCCGGTTTACCGGCGCCGCCGCAGAAAACGCACCATTGCACCGTCTCGGCAGCGACCAGTGGGCCAAAGCACGGCGCAAGGCGATCCGCAAAATTCGCGACGTCGCTGCCGAGTTGCTGGATGTCTACGCAAGACGCGCGGCGCGGCGTGGCCATAGTTTTCACTGGCCGGAGGCCGACTACCGCGCTTTCGAAGCCGGCTTCCCGTTCGACCTGACAGAAGACCAGGAGCGCACCATTGCGGAAGTGCTCAGCGATCTCGAGTCGGACCAGCCGATGGACCGGATCGTGTGCGGCGACGTCGGCTTTGGCAAAACCGAAGTCGCCTTGCGCGCCACGTTCGCCGCGGTTCACGGCGGCAAGCAGGTGGCTATCCTGGTACCGACGACGCTGCTCGCCCAGCAACATGGACAGACGTTCAGTGATCGCTTCGCCGACTGGCCGGTGCGCGTCGAAGTCCTGTCTCGCTTCCAGTCGGCACGCGCGACCCGGTCCATTGTCGACGGCATGCGCAACGGCAAAGTCGACGTCGTCATTGGCACGCACCGGCTGCTGCAGCATACAAAAGACCTGCAGGACGTCGGACTGGTTATCATCGATGAGGAACACCGTTTCGGCGTGCGTCACAAGGAAGCCATCAAGGCGCTGCGCAGCCAGATCGATATTCTGACCCTGACGGCAACGCCGATCCCGCGAACAATGAACATGGCTCTCGGCGGCTTGCGTGACATGTCACTGATAACGACGCCGCCCGCCGAGCGACTGGCCGTGAAGACCTTTGTCACCGAGTGGAACGATGGCTTGATTCGGGAAGCCTGCCTGCGCGAAATCAAGCGCGGTGGCCAGGTCTATTTCATTCACAACCGCGTGGAAGATATCGCCAAGGTCAGCGAACGTCTTGGCAAACTGGTTCCCGAGGCCCGGATTCGAATCGGGCACGGCCAGATGCCGGAGCGCGACCTCGAGCAGGTCATGCTCGACTTCTACCATCGTCGCTTCAACGTGCTGTTGTGCACTACGATTGTCGAAAGCGGCATCGACGTGCCGACGGCCAACACGATCATTATCAACCGCGCCGACCGCTTCGGCCTGGCGCAACTGCACCAGCTCCGTGGCCGGGTCGGTCGCTCGCATCATCGTGCGTTTGCCTACATGATTGCGCCGCCCAGGGCCGTCATGACAGCAGATGCCATCAAACGCCTGGAAGCCATCGACTCGCTCGAGGACCTGGGTTCAGGCTTCACCCTGGCGACGCACGACCTGGAAATTCGCGGTGCCGGTGAACTGCTCGGTGACACCCAGAGCGGCCAGATTCAGGAAATCGGGTTTTCGCTGTATACCGAGTTGTTGGCGCGCGCTGTGGAATCCCTGCGGAATGGCACCGACGTTGACCTGGAAAGCCCACTCAATGCCGGACTGGAAATCAACCTGCACATACCCGCCCTGCTCCCGGATGACTACGTCCCCGATGTGCACTTGCGCCTGATCCTGTACAAACGCATTGCGTCCTGCACCAATGCCGCTGAACTGCGGGAACTGCAGGTCGAACTGATCGACCGGTTCGGCCTGTTGCCCGAGCCGGCACGAAACCTGGTTCGGCTTGCCGGCATCAAGCGCAAAGCGGCCGCCCTCGGGATCGTCAAAATTGATGCATCTGCAAAAGGAGGTTTCCTGCAATTTGGCAGCGACAGCAATATCGACCCTGTCGCGCTGGTTCAATTAGTGCAAAATAGACCCCGGAACTACAAGTTGCAGGGTACACACCGATTGCAGTTCCGCGGCCAGTACGAAGACGTTGAACAGCGTTATGCCGGAGTAGAGGCACTCATCGAACAGCTCACCGGCAACCAGCCAGAGGGGAACCCAGGATCAAGCCAATGAGAGGATTCAGACAAATCGGCGCATTGCTGCTCGCAGCAGCAGCCTGGCCGTGCATCGTCCTGGCGCAGGACGAACTGATCGACGAGGAGCAGGTCCCGGTCAAGTACTACACCGTCGAACTGATCGTGTTTACCTATGAAGAAAACGTCGGCGTCGGCACCGAGGTGTTTCCACCGGAGACCGGTAGCGGCGAGATCGATGACATCGGCGAAGTCGCGGTCGTCGAAAAAATGCGCCGGCACCCGGATGCCGTTGGCCTGCGGCCGGTAATACTCGACGAAGATGACTTCACGATGGACGATTTAGCGAGGCGGCTCGAGCTACTGGATGCCTATGCGCCAATCATGCACGTTGGCTGGACCCAGGCAGGCTTTCCGCTGGCGGATACCGATCCGCTTGAGCTGCCGTCATTCGGCGCGGTTCCGCCCGGCCTGCAGGGATCGTTCACGCTGTACCTGGCTCGTTACCTGCACCTCATTGTCGACCTGAGCCTGGATGGCGAGCCGGAGGAAGTTGCCATACAGTTTGACGACGAACCCGCGTACTCGCTCGCGGATATTACGCCGCAGACAGGTCCGGTCTACTACCGGATACAGGAAGACCGCATCGTCAAGAACGGTGAGCTGCGTTACTTCGATCACCCGAAATTCGGCGTAGTCGCCAAGGTTACGCGCGTCGAACAACAGGACGACCCTGCTGCCGTGACGTTCAGTCGTCCTCGTTGAGCTTTTCCACCAGCTGGTCGAGATACCCGCGCGCCGACGCGTCGCCGTCGGCGTCTGTCGACATCCCGACTTCAAAGCTAAGCGTGACAAATCTCGACACGCTCGAGCGCGGATGATGCAAGCCAAGTTCGCGTACGGAAGTAGCAATGCGTTCGGCGAACTCACGCACGCCGGTTTCGTCTGACGCATGTGACAACACGACGAGCTCGTTACTGT
>JAUIDP010000114.1 GCA_030429005.1 Gammaproteobacteria bacterium
CTCGCCGTTTTCGACGACCGGCTCGAATTTCCAGCCTTCCACCGCCTTGACGGCGGCATTGACGAAGGTCAGCCCCGGCTCGGAGTTCACCACGGCCACCTGCTGCACGGAACCGTCAATGTCGACAGTGAATTCGACCTCTACCCAGCCTGTTTCCTGCCGCCGCAGCGCAGCGCGCGGGTATTTCGGTGCCACATACTTGACGCGATTCAGTGAACTGGCGGCAACGGGTCGTTGTTCATCGGCCTGTTGGGGCGGCTCGGCTGCAGCCGCGGTTTCCTGCGGCTCCGGCGACTCCGTCTGCGGTGCCGCTGCCACGAGTTCCGGTTCGGGCCCGGGCTCCGGCAGGTCGGCCGGAATCTCGGTTTTCTCGTCCGTCATCGTGTCGGCTTCGGTTGCCTCGACGGCAAAGGTCTTCGCCGCTTCCTGCTCGGCCGCCTGTTCAGCGGCCAGGCGCTCGGCTTCGGCCTGCTGCGCGGCCGCTGCTTCGATCTGTGCTGCCTCGCTCCTGGCGGAATTCAGTGCGGCAGTCGTGTTCTGCAGGTCGCTGTTGTTCGGATCCAGCCGGCGCGCATCCGCGAGCAATGCTTCTGCCGCATCGAAGCGGCCAGCATCCATTTCGGTGCGTGCCTGCAATACCAGTTTGCTGGCAACGACCAGCAGGCCCTGGGCAGCGGCGGTGTTGCCGCGATCATTGCTCAGTGCGAGCTCGTAGTAGTAGCGTGCATTGTCGTTTGACGGAGCGGTCAGCTTGCCTTCCTCGAGCCGCGCACTGGCTTTCGCCAGGACGTCGTCAACTCGCTGGGCACTCAGTGCCTGGTTGAGTTCACCGGATACCAGTTCGATCTCGCTGCTATCTTCCGGGATGAGCGCGCGTGCACTGTTCAGCGCGACCGCGGCGTCCTCGAAGCGGTTCTCCCGAATTGCGAGGCGCGCACCATCGAGGAAATCACGCAGTTGCATCTGCTCCAGTTGCGCGTTCAGGAAAGGCAGGCGGGCGTTGCCCGGATCGGCAACTTCCACCAGCTGTAAAGCAGCCGCTGCGCCATCGATGTCGCGCGACAGCAAAGCGGCTTCCGCCGTGGCGAGTTCCTGTTCCACGTTGATGTCGGCAGCAGCGAGCTCGCGTCGCGGCGACGTTCCGGCCGGTTTGTTCGGAGTGTCGATCGCCGGCCTTTGTGCCTGCACGTTGCCCGGCGAAACCGCGTCGTCAGGTCCACTGAACAGCCACCAGCCGAGACCAGACAGTGCCAACAGGGCAACGGCGGCCGCGCCGAGGATTTTCGGGTTCGTGAAAATCGAGTCGCCGGAATCGTCAAGCGAGTCATTCGCGGCTACCGGCGCGACCTCGACATCGTCATTCTTGCCGGCCTTGCCGGACGTAAACTTGCCGCCTACGGTGCGGATGATGCCGGTCATGGTTTCGGTAAAGCTGCTGTCGTCGCCGCTGAATGCGTCGCTCAGCCGATCATTGTCGAACGAACGGTTTTCGACGGGAACGGGGCGTGGCTCCACGACGATCTTCGGAATGGCCCGCGATGCCGAGGTATCCGTGCCCGTCTTGACGGCGGCCTGTGGTTTCGGTCGCGGCGCTTTCCCGGTTACGCCGGGTTTCGCTGGCGCTGTCGGCCTGCCGGCTTTCCTGCCGGCCGTCGGGGCGGCGGTCCGGAAGGCCGCATCCGGGGCCTCCAGGTGATGTTTGGCCGATGCTTCAATGGCAAGCCGGGCCCGGCCCGGAGACACCGGTTTCAACAGGAAGCGGTATACCTTGCCGCGATTGATCAGGTCCATCAGCATTTCACCGTCGTCACGCCGACCCGCGACAATGGCAACCAGGCGTGGCGCCCTGGTCCGCAGGTGCACGGTCAGTTTTTCGACGTTGTCGCCAACCATCGCGGCATCGACAACGGCGACACCGACTGACTTGCTGGCGACCGCTTCTTCCGCCTGGGCCAGTGTGCTCGCAGCAATGATCTTGTGCATGCCGCGTGCCGACTCACGCACGGTCGTCAGGAATTCCTCATCTTTGCTGAGCACGAGCACGTCAACAGCATTCGCGCCCACACTCGTGTCACCGGCCCGGTCCGGGTTCAGGGCAGGTAACCGGCCGGTTGCATCGGTAATAATGGAAGAGCCGTTCTCTGCCGTTTCCATGACGATGTGCTGGGCAGATGCATCGACATCGGCCGTTGTATCGTTGGCGGACTCTGTCAACTGCATCAATCGCGCCTGGCGTGTCGCATTGTCGATCAACGTGCGCAGCGATTCCGGGGTGACGCTGCCGCGGACGACTTCAAAGAACTCGTCGGCGCCCACCAGCGCTTCGGTGTTGTCGCCGTCACTGCCCGCGAGCAGGAAACACTTGGTTTCAGGGGATCGTTTCCTGGCTTCGCGCAAAGCATCGAGCCCACTCATTCCGGGTAGTTGTTGAGCCGTGATAATGACATCGATCGATGTTTGGCCCAGTGTATTCAGCGCTTCGCTGCCGCTGGTTGCACAGTGCACTGTGTAGCGATCCGCAAACCCCGTGCTCAGCTTGTCGAGGGTGTTCTGCTCGCTATGCAAAAGCAGTATCTGTGTCTTGAATTGTTCCAGCGCCACGCCAAGCTCCTTAGATCCCTTATGTTCAATCGCACGCATAGTCCTTGCGTCGAGGGAGTATAGCCCCGGGTCTTAGGTTAAGTGTCGCTTTAGGCAGACAGAGTCGCGAATCTGTGACACGCCGCACAGTCGAAGTGCAGGCACTGTCACAATTGGGCTCTAGCGACGCTGGCGGACTTCTTCGGTGAGCTGTGCAAGCGCTTCGTCGCGCGCCAGGAACTGCTGTTGCCGGGAGCCGAGTCGGCGCATCGCCACGGTGTTTTCGTCCACTTCGCGCTGACCGACGGCCAGAAGCACGGGTACCTTGGCGACGCTGTGTTCACGGACCTTGTAGTTGATCTTTTCGTTACGCAGGTCCGCTTCGGCGCGTAGTCCGGCGGCACGCAACTCAGCTACCAGCGACTGCGCGTAGTCGTCGGCATCCGATGTGATTGTCAGCACCTGCACCTGGGTCGGCGCCAGCCACAACGGCAGGTTGCCCGCATGGTGTTCAATCAGGATCCCGATGAACCGCTCCAGCGAACCAAAGATGGCGCGATGCAGCATCACCGGATGATGTTTACCGCCATCTTCGCCGATGTAGGTTGCGCCCAGGCGGCCGGGCATGTTCAGGTCGACCTGCAACGTACCGCATTGCCAGTCGCGGCCGATGGCGTCGCGCAAAACGAATTCCAGTTTCGGCCCGTAGAAGGCGCCTTCACCCGGGTTGTGCGTGTAGTCCAGGCCGGCGACCTCCAGCGCCTTGAGTAGCGCAGCTTCGGCCTGGTCCCAGACGCTGTCTTCGCCGACGCGAACCTCGGGCCGGTCGGCAAACTTGATGCGGACGTCGTCAAAGCCGAAGGCATTGTAAATTTCCAGCAGCAGCTTGCAGACGGCAATCGATTCGTCAGTGATCTGCTCCGGTGTGACGAATATGTGGGCGTCATCCTGGTTGAAAGCGCGCACACGCATCATGCCATGCAGTGCTCCAGAGGGTTCGTACCTGTGGCACTTGCCGAACTCCGCCAACCGGTACGGCAGGTCGCGATAGCTGGTGATACCCTGTTTGAACACCTGCACGTGCCCGGGACAGTTCATCGGCTTGATCGCGTAGTGCCGACCGTCGACCGTCTCGGTCGTGTACATGTTCTCGCCGAATGCATCCCAGTGGCCGGACGCTTTCCACAGGGACTGGTCCATCAGTTCCGGCGTATTGATTTCACGGTAGCCAGCCCGGTCCTGCTGTTCGCGCATGTAGGCAACCAGGCTCTGGAAGAGACTCCAGCCTTTCGGGTGCCAGAATACCGCGCCGGGCGCCTCTTCCTGGAAATGAAACAGGTCCATGATCCTGCCCAGGCGGCGATGATCGCGCTTCTCGGCTTCCTCGAGCATGTGCAGGTACTTCTGCAGCTGCTTTCTGTCGGCCCAGGCGGTGCCGTAAACGCGTTGCAGCATTTCGTTGCTCGAATCGCCGCGCCAGTAGGCACCGGAGACGTGGGTCAGTTTGAACGCCTTGCCCAGCTTGCCGGTGGAAGGCAGGTGCGGTCCGCGGCAGAGGTCGATGAAGTCTCCCTGGCGGTAGAGTGTGATCGGTTCGCCAGGCGGTATACCTGCGATAATCTCGGCCTTGTATTCTTCGCCGGCATTGCGAAAAAATTCCACTGCTTCGTCCCGGTCCCATTCCTCGCGAATGATCTCCTCGTCGCGATCGACGATTTCCTGCATGCGCTTTTCGATGATGGCAAGATCGTCGTCGGTAAACGGTTCGGCGCGGGCAAAATCGTAATAGAAGCCGTTCTCGATAGCAGGACCAATGGTTACCTGCGTATCGGGCCACAACTCCTTTACGGCTTCGGCGAGCACGTGGGCAGCATCGTGACGCAGCAATTCGAGGCCGTCGTCGGAATCCCGGGTAATGATCTCCACGTCGACATCCTGGTCAATATCGCGGGTCAGGTCATACAGGTCGCCATTGACGCGCAGAGCCACTGCATCACGCGCCAGGCTCTTGCCGATGCTCGCAGCAATCTCGCCGCCGTTGGTCACGGTATCGTAATTTCGGACAGATCCGTCAGGTAGGGTAATATTCGGCATTGAACTGTAGGCAGGAAGACTTTGAGAGCCGGCGACAAAGCGCGCTATTGTACGAAATCCCCCGAGCCATGAACACACCGGAAGCACACATTCCATGCGGAACCCACGATCACCAGAGCTGTGTCAGCGAGGCGCTGGCGACAGCCGAGGAGCTGTGCCGCGATCGCGGTTTGCGCCTGACAAAGACGCGACGCCGGGTGCTGGAACTGGTCTGGAGCAGCCACAAGCCGATTGGCGCATATGACATTCTCCAACAACTGGGCAAGGAGTCCGGTTCGGCGGCGCCACCCACCGTCTATCGCGCCCTGGAGTTCCTGATCGAGGCCGGGCTGGTCCATCGGCTGGATTCCCTGAACGCTTTCATCGGTTGTCCGGAACCGCTGCAAGGCCATGCCGGGCAGTTCCTGATTTGCCGGAACTGCAGGACGGTCGCCGAACTCAGTGACGCCGGGATCGAGGAGCTGGTCCGGGACACCGCACGGCAGCACGGATTTGAAGCAACCCGGCAGATGCTGGAAATCGACGGGCTGTGCAAGAACTGTCGAACCGCGCAGCAAAGTGCGTAGAATAGCGCTCCTTTAGACGGCCACACAGCAAACATGAGTGACG
>JAUIDP010000028.1 GCA_030429005.1 Gammaproteobacteria bacterium
TGGCCACACTGCTGACGCCGCCCGCTGCTGCCGCCGGTTTCGCCATGCTGATTATGGCGCGGATCCTGATGGGTGTCGGCGAGGGCGTTGCCTTCCCGGCGGCCTACAGCCTGTACGGCCGATGGATGCCGAAAGAGGAAAAAGCCCGTGCAATCGGTTTGACCTACGCGGCCATCCCGCTCGGCAGCGTCATGGCGCTGCTGCTGACGCCATGGATCATCCTGCAGTATGGCTGGGAATGGGCTTTCTACTCGTTTGGCCTGCTGGGCGTCATCTGGCTGGTGTTCTGGAACCGGATGGTGACGTCCACGCCCGCCGAACACCCGAAAATTGCCGCGCAGGAACTGGAACTGATAGGCAGGAGTGCGACGCTGGCGGCTGACGAAGCGTCACCGTCGTGGCGGGCACTGTTGTCGTCGTCCGCTGTCTGGGCAATCGTCGTGGCGCACTTCTGTGCGAACTGGGGAACCTATGTGTTGTTGGCCTGGCTGCCGACCTACGTCAATCGAGGACTCGGCGTCGACTTTGCGGCCATTGGCCTGCTGTCCGCGATACCTTACGCCGTTGCCTTCATTGCGTTCAGCACCACGGGCTCGATTGCGGACCGCCTGATCCAGTCGGGCTGGCAGCCGACGCGAGTCCGCAAGGTCATGCAGTCCATCGGCTTCGGCGGTCCCTGCCTGATGTTGCTGCTTGTCGGCTACGTCGAGACGGCGCCGATGGCGATCCTGCTGATGTCTCTCGGCAACCTGTTTCTCGCCTTTTCTGCCGGCGGCTACGCGGTAAACCACCTGGACGTTGCGCCGCGCTACGCGGGCACCCTGATGGGCATGTCGAATACCGCGGGAACGATCCCGGGCATCGTCGGTGTCGCGGTCAGTGGCTACATACTCGAAGTAACCAACTCCTGGTTGCTCGTGTTCCAGTTGGCGGCCGGTGTGTACTTGCTGGGTATGTTGTTTTATTTGAAGTTCGCCAGTGGCGAACAGCAGTTCGGCTGAAGCTTGGCCGGTTGCGAATCGGAGGTAAACACGATGCGACAGGAATGGAAAATCGGAAACGTAAAGATTACGAGCATTCACGAGCTGCGCGTATCGGGTGACAACGAGTTTGTGTTGCCGGATGCAAGCAACGACCGGTGCAAGGAGATTCCCTGGCTGCAGCCGCATTTTGCAGATGTAGAAGGGTTTCTCATCTTTGTTGTGCAGGCATTCGTAGTCGACACCGGCGAGCGGCGGATCGTCGTCGATACCTGTATCGGCAACGACAAGGAGACCGGTGTCGAACCCTGGGACAACATGCAAACGGAGTTCCTCGACGAACTGACGGCTGCAGGCTATCCGCCGGAATCGATCGATACGGTCATGTGCACGCACCTGCATGTCGATCACGTCGGCTGGAACACGCGCCTGGTCGACGGCAAGTGGATCCCGACTTTCCCGAACGCTCGCTACCTGTCCGCGCGGGCCGAATGGGAGTTCTGGATCGAGCACGAGGAAGAGCACGGTTTCGACCTGGTCCGTAAACAGTCCATTCAGCCGGTAGTCGATGCCGGGCTGATGGATCTGGTCGAGTGGGACACACAGGTTTGCCCGGAAGTGCGGCTGGAGCCGACGCCCGGGCATACGCCGGGGCATGTCAGTGTCGTCGTAGAGTCTAACGGCAAGTCGGCCATCATCACCGGCGACTGCATTCATCACCCGGTACAGTTGACGAAAGTGGAATGGTGCTCCAGCGCGGACAACGACCAGCAACACGCATTGAACACTCGCCGGGCGCTGATCGAGAAATATGTTGACAGCGATACGCTATTCCTCGGCAGCCATTTTCCGCCGCCGACCGGCGGCATCATTCGTCCATTGCCGGACGAAGACGGACGCTACTGGCTGGAGTGCGACTAGCATGCCGACAATCGATTCCGTCGATATTACGGAATTCACGTTTCCTGTCGAAAATATCGGGCTCGAGACCGCGGCCGCCGGCGTCGGCAACATGGCATACGTCAAAGGCGCGACGTTCAACGCCAGGCGATTCGCCGTCAGGATCTCCTGCAGCGATGGCGCGACCGGTGAGTACGTCGCCAACTGGGTAGGAACGCCTTCGACGCTGGGACAGGTGACCATGCTGGCACCGTTACTGCTCGGCCGGAATCCCGAACATCGCGAGCAAATCTACGATGACCTGAAGCGCGAGGTCCGGGCCTACGATCACATGGGACATGGCGTACTTGATATCGCGCTCTGGGACCTGAACGGCAAGCTGCACGGCACTTCGGTGAAATCCCTGCTGGGCGGCTACCGCGATACGCTGCCAACCTATGCCAGCACCTATGGCGGCCAGGAAACGCCTGGCGGCCTCAGTTCGCCAGAAGCGTTCGCCGACTACGCCGAAGCCTGCAAGGAAGCCGGATTTCATGGCTTCAAGATTCACGGCTGGCTAAACGGCGATGTCAGCCGCGAAATCAGGAACCTGTTCGGCATCCGTGAGCGCGTTGGCGACGACTGGCATGTCATGCTCGACCCGGCCTGCATGCTGGCGACCTGGAACGATGCCTACACGGTTGGCAAGGCCTGCGATGAGGCCAACTGTTACTGGTACGAAGATCCGTACCGGGATTCGTCGGTGTCTGCTTACGGCCATCAACGATTGCGAGAGCGACTTAAGACGCCACTGCTGGTCAGCGAGCACGTGCGCGGACTCGAGCAGAAGGCGTCATTCCTGCTGGCCGGTGGCTGCGACATGATTCATGCAGACCCGGAGTATGACCTCGGCATCACCGGGGTGATGAAAATCGCACATTTCTGCGAAGGGCTTGGCCTCGACCTGCAATTGCACGCTGTCGGGCCGGCACACCGGCTCTGCATGTCGGCTATCCGCAATACACTGATGTACGAAATGGCCCTGATCGGCCCGGAGATGCCGAACATGACAGCGCCCGTCTATACTTGCGGCTATTCCGACCAGCCGTCTGAATTGCCGTCCGACGGCTGCGTTGCAGTGCCCGACGGCCTCGGCCTCGGCGTTACCTACGACTGGGACTACATCGAGCGAAACAAGGTCAACTCACTCAGCTTCGCCTGAACGGATGCTGGGCCGGTCAGTCGGACCTCGACTCGATCGCTTCGCTTACGCGCTCGGCGACGCCTGTCGCGACGTTACGAATCTTCAGTGCGAAGAAAATACGCAATGCACCGATCAGGACGGCCCATGCCGCAATGATCGAAACGACGCTCAGCGCACCCACTGCCGGGCGCAGGAAGATGAAGAACCCGAACAGCACCGACAGCACGCCGATCGTGTACAGGATCCACTCCCTGTCAGTCTCCTGCCGGACACGCCAGCCGAGCATGAAGGTGCTCACGCCCATGAAGATCGCAACGAAGGCCACCATGTAGACAAAAGCCGCCATGCTGACGGGCGGATACAACAGCGCGAAGCCCCCGACCAGTACACCGGCGATTCCGAGCAGCAGGAGCGCCCACCAGCCGTCCTTGTCGCGATGCGTGATTGCACCCCAGATGTTTGCTGCGCCGTCGACCAGGATGTAGGCGGCAAAGAAGGTGGCGAGCACCAGCAGTGCGGCACCCGGGTTGATGAAAGCCAGGATACCGAAGGCCAGCGATGCAAGTCCGCCTATGAGGAATACCCACCAGGTGCGCTTGCAGAAAGTTTGTGCGCCTTTCGCGAGGTCAGTTGCGGTCATTGTTTGCCCCTTATCATTTTTGTAACAACACCGATTCTCTATCATACCGCTTTTGGCGGCTTGTATAGATCGGTCTGTGGAAGCTGGCGAACGAGAATCGCAACCAGGAGGCAGACTTCGGCCGCGGCTGTCTAGCTGACCGCCGCAAACAGCATTGCCATGAACTGCTCATGTGACGCCTCGATGACCAGTTCCACGTTCGGCTTCTTGCCCAGCGTGCCGTTGTAGTCCACCACGGTCTGGCCGCGCGTCAGGTCGGAGTTCGTCTCCACATCGATGTAATAGTGCTCCGTTTGCGTGGCAATACTCGGGTCAATCGCGATCGCCATCGCGATCGGGTCCGGCAGGTCATAGCCGGCCAGGTTGGTCGTGTTGTCGGTCCAGTTCATCACGCATTTCTGGATGTCGTGCGAAAACACCGCGAGCTCAGTGCCGAGGCCGCGCAGCCGTTCCTGCTCGTCCTTCGTCACGACTGCATACTTGCGCGAAATATCCCAGCCCACCATGCGCAGCTTGAAGCCTGCGTGATATACGATGCGCGCTGCCTCCGGGTCGGCATAAATATTGAAACAACTGCCGGGCCAGACGTTGCCGCGCCCGTCCGGCGAGCCACCCATGACGGTGCACTGCCGGACCTTGGCTGCGATCGTCGGGTCCTGTCGCACGGCCCTGGCCATGTTGGTCAACGGCCCAAGCGTCACGATCTCGATTTCACCGGCATGCGCGTGCACCGTTTCGATAATCTTTGCGACGGCATCGCCGCCTGCTGGTGTGCGTCCATGCAACGGCAGGCCGATATCGCCCATGCCGTCCTCGCCGTGTACGTGCACGGCGTCGAAAGGCTCGCGGCACAACGGGCCGGCCTCGCCTTCGTACACCGGCACGCTGGCGCCGCACAACTCGACGGTGTAAAGCGCATTTTGTACGGCTTGTTTGACGTTGCAGTTGCCAGCGACGACGGTGATGCATTCGATATCGATATCTTTCGCTTGCAGCGCGATAACGAGCGCCACTGCGTCATCCGATGCCGTGTCGGTATCGATCAGGAACTTGCGTGTCATGGGCTTTGGTCCGCGTACTCGAGCACTTCAAAATCCCGAATGAAAGTGTCTTCGTCGCTGATCGTGAAATCGTTTGGAAAGTCGAAGCGTGGATTGTAGCGGACAATGACCTCGTCGCCGTCCAGCATCGCCGTCTCGATCCTGTCAAAGTACTCATCTATCCACGGGCGATTGTCCGGATCGTCGCGATACTCGACAACATCGAAAGGTTCGATGTAATCCAGCGGGCACTCGCAACTGCGCTCGACCTCGTAGCGGAAAGCAGGCGGCCGTTTGGCCTGCCAGGATGCCCGCCGCGCCTGCAGTTCCACCAGCGCCGCTTCCTGGTCCGGCGTCAGGCCGGGCTGGTGCAGGAAGAACATGTAGCCCACTGACACAAACAGGATGACCAGCAATACAACCGCAGCGAGAATCGTGCTGGTCTGGAAGTTCAGCTTGCGGCGGTTGGTGTGTTTCATTTCTCGCGGGACAGGAACAACAGGATCAGTGCGAGCAGCGCCGGTGCGCCCTGGACGTACAGTATCGAGGCTTTCGCCGTCAGCGCGCCGAACACGCCAGCCACGACGACGCAGCTGAGAAAGAAAACCTTGATGGCAAAGCCGTCTGACTTTCTCATCAGGCCCCAGATCAAACCGGTTGCGAGAAAACCGTTGTAGAGGCCCTGGTTGGCAGCGAGAGCCGCGGTTTGCTGCGCCAGCTCCGGCGTCAGGCCGAAGGTTCGCAGACCAACCGGCTCGGTCCAGAGAAACATCTCGAGGACAAGAAAGCCGAAGTGCTCCAGTGCCACGAAGGCGACCAGTGTGTTAGCGAGTATTCTCATGTCCGTACCCCTTTTCGGAACGCCTATTGTAGTCGAGAGCGAGCGGCGGAAAGTAAAGCCCGAGAGTACAGGCGATGCAAGCCGATCAGCCCTTTGTACGATGGCCGGTCGATCGGCACGACGGCGGAGCCGAAGTAGAGGCGGCCCGGGGTTACCATGAACCACGAACGCGTGTGGTCACGAAAATCGCACATCAGTAGCTGGTGTTCTGCCCGGTCTTCGACATACCAGGCAGCAAAGGTGTCGAGTTCGCCCGCGGCGAGCGCTTTGGCCTGCTCGTCCGAGGAAGGCCTGGAAACGGCGAGCCTGAGGATGATGCGTTCCAGCTTGAACAGCCAGGTCGTGTAGAAGGCCTCGACGTATTCGTCGAGCGCGATATCTCGCGCCACTTCTGTCGAGAAACAATCCGTGTACGCGCCGGACTCCACGTAGTTTTGCAACAGGGCATCTGCCGGCAATGTCGCCTCTGCAATCATCTACGCCCGCCGGACAGGACGACGTCATGCGCTTCGGCGCCGATCGCCGCCGTCAGCGGTTCAATTCGCATTCAGCGCCTGCAGCCGTTGCCGTTGTTCGGCAGCGTTGCGATCGTAGTCCTGCATCAGCGCGACGAAAGCGGGTTCCTCGCGAATGGCGTCGAACGTGGGGTCTCTCTGCAACAGCATCGCGTTGTACTCAGAATCAAACTTGTGGGCGGAAAAGTCATCCAATGCCTGCAGGGCGCCGTCTCGATCACCCAACTCCAGGCGCAAGTCGACCATGTTGCGATCTGCACCGTAAACTTTGACGAAACGCTCGGAATCGGCTGCCAGCCAGTCAAGCAATTCCCTGCCACGCTCGGCATCGCCGCCGTGCGCATGACCGACGCCTGCAAAGTACGTCGCCATGGCAGATTTTTCGAGATCGGTCGGCGGGTCGTCGAAAAGATGCGGATACAGCTTGTCCATAACCTCAAGATAGGGGCCGAAATCGCCGCTCTCTTTCGCATGATCCAGCATGACGCGAAGGGAAATGCTTCGAGCGCTCCGCCGGTTCGGAATCCCGTCCTCAAGCAGTGCATGAGCGAGGCGGGCGTTTGCGGCATTGTCATTCTGCAGGTAGTAATTCAGCAATACCGGGCCCACGCGCGAGCAAGGATGCGCGGGATCGATTTCCGCCGCACGGTCGAGCCAGCGTTTGGCTTCCTCGGGAAGGTCGATGGCCAGGAACATCGTCGCAATGGTGAACGGGATTTCCGGGTCGAATGGATCCTGCTCGTGCGCCACCTGCATTGCCTGGATAGCCTCCGCATAGTCACCGCGAGCAGCGAGTGCGAACGAATACGAGCCGCTGGCATTCGGGTTATCCGGATCGATGGCACGAAAGCGGTTGATAACGACCAATGCCTCGTCAATGCGATTCAGGATCAAGTACTGGCTCGCCAGGACCAGGTAGGCATCCTCAGCCAATGGATCCAGTCGAGTGGCTTTCTCAAACACGATCGCGGCTTCCGCAGGCCTGGCTTCCGCCAACAGGTACTGCCCGTAGTAAGTTAACGCGACAACGTTGTTGGGGCCCCGCTCAATCGCACGCTTGAGCAACTCGCCTGCTTCACCTGACTGGTTCTGCAGCAGTTTGATCATGCCAAGCGCCGCGAGGCCTTCCGACAGTTCCGGAACCAGCTCAAGTGCACGAAACGCAGCTTCTTCAGCCGATTGAATGGCCTCAGGTCGCGCCATGATGCCATATGCTTCCATGTCGAGGTATGCGTTGCTGAGCGTTGCCCAGCCGCGCGAGAAGTTCGGGTCGTGCTCCACGGCCGCGCGTAAATGGCCAACTGCTTTGCGAATTGACTCGGAAGAGCTGGACGACATCGCGTCGATGCCGAGCAGATATTCGGTGTAGGCGTCGAGATTGTCGGTCTGGTCCCGGTCCATCGTGCCGATAACTTCGCCCAGCAGCGACACTTTCAGCGCGGCGACGACCTCGTTGGCGATTTCGTCCTGGATGGCGAACACGTCGTTGAGATCACGGTCGTAGTTGCCGGACCAGAGGTGAAAGCCATTCTTCACGTCAATCAACTGGGCGGTGACCCGAACCTTGTCACCGGCTCTTTGCACACTGCCTTCCAACACCGTGCTGACGCCGAGTTGCGCTCCGATCTTGCCGACGTCCATCGACTTGTCGCGAAACTGGAATGACGACGTTCGTGCCGCGACCCGGATCTCGTCAACCTGCGCCAGCATGTGCAGCATCGTGTCGGCCAGGCCGTCCGAGAAGTAGGCGCTGCTCTGGTCGTCGCTCATGTTGGCAAACGGCAGGACCGCAATTGAAGGCGTGTCACCGGCACTGCTTGCCTGCTCGCTGGCCTCATCCGTTTGCGCCACCTGCTGCGTCGGCGCCGCGTCCGAAATGAAAAACCTGTCGGTCAGCAGGATACCAACCGTGATCAGCAGGACCCCGATAGTAATTCGGTCCAGGCGCTGGCCGGTGTGGCTGGTGATCGATTTGGAGCGATCGACGTCCTTTTCGCGCTTGATGCCGTCCGGTGTCAGTTCATACGCCCAGGAGAACAGGATGACTGCCGGAAAGCCGATTGCCAGGATTGTGAAAACCAGCCTCGGCGTCCAGTCAGGCAGCCCCAGGATAGGGCCCAGTGTGTCGACGACCTGCAGGGCGAGCCAGGTAAATACAACGTAGGCCAGACCAACGCGGTAGACGTTCCGGCGCTTGAGCTCTTTGAAAAAAGAGTGGTTCTGGTTATCGCTGCTCAAGCGCGCAGGATACCATTTTGGCACCCGTCAAAGTCGAACTGACGGTATCCAGTTGCGCCGCCGCCGGCCCAGCCGGTCGTCGACATTCTCGCCCTCGAAATCCGTGGCCGTGGTGGTAAACGACACCCCGTCTGTTGCTTCGAAAGTGTTGACGTTTACGATGCCGAACAATCGGCCATCGATCTCGCAGGTTGCCAGCGGCGCGACGCCACAGTGCCGGCAGACATGGAAATCGGCAGTTGCTGTGCCAAACCGGTAGGGCGAAGTGTTGGCGACATCGTTAATGCGGACGACGAGGCTGGCATCGGCGTGGGAAGTCCAGGCGGCGCGGTGCTTCCTGCAAAACACGCAACCGCATTCGCGCCGGCCTATTTGCGGTTGGTCCGCCGGCCAGTCGAGGTCAAATGTTATATTGCCGCAGTGGCAGCCGCCTGCAATCCGCAGGCTCACTGGCTATAGCTCACGGCAGGACTCCTGCTGTTACCTCTCGTTCAGATAGATAACGATAGCATCTTCCAGCCGCTGCGCCTCCATGATCATGTCGTTGGCAAAGTTCTCCGCAACGGCATAGCTCTGTGCTGCGGCGAGCAGCGTCGAGCGCAGCGTGCGCCATTCGCGAGAGTCGACCGGGAAATTCCAGATCGGGTCGCTGCGGTGCGCAAAACCGGCGCCCAGCTGGCTGTTGATGGCGCCATTGGCCATGTTGGTAGCATCCTGGCCGGTGTCGCCGGCAAAGTGCGGCAGGATCAGCCCGCGCTCGAACAGGGCCGGAATGAGCTGCCCGTCGATATGCACGCGGTTGTTGTTCTCGATGACCGACTGGCGGTGCTCGACAGACTCGTAGAAACGGCCGATCGAGTCACGCAGGTAGCGATCCCGAACAACAGTAAGGTCGCCGCTGTAGAGCATGTCCTTGTAAGCCGCCATCGGCAACTGCAGGGTGTTGCGATCGACGCGCAACAGTGCCGTGCGTACGGCATTCTTGTCGTACGGCGCGCGGCCCGACAGTTCGCCGTAGGCCACCAGCGCTGCATCGAACGCGCCGGCGGAATAGGCAGAGAATTCTTTCAGTTCGTTGACCGAGTCGCCCAGGTCACGCAGTACCAGCTCCAGAGAGTCGAGCTCAGCTTTCTTCTGCGCCTGTTCGGTAATGAAGGTATTGGCGCCGAACGCGAGCATCACGGCTACGATGATGACGAACCCTTGAAAAATCGTTCGCCCGAATGAAGAGCCTGCGCTCATTTTCCTGTCCTCCTATAAACCCTCTGTGGTCGCGCGACGATAGAAGTAGATCGCCACGATGGAGCTGAATACAGGAAGGAGTATGCCGAATTCGTCAATACAGAAATGTGTTCCACTTCCCCTTATGGTTAATGGAGTGAACACTTGCTGGATGAAAAGATTGTGGCTGGCGTGCAGGATCACGGCAGGCCATAAACTATTGGATTTAAATGAGAAATACGCGTAGATGATGCCTTGTGGCGCGACGCCGGCGGTAAAAAGCAGCATCTGCAGCAGCAAATTGCCCTCGCCGGCGTTGTAATCGCTGGGCAGGATGCCCGGCCAGTGCCAGATCGACCATGTAAGACCTGACATAATCTCGACCGCCCGGAAGGGCACTACCTTGCGCAGCGCCCCGTCGTTACCGATCCGAAAACGGTTGCAAGCGTTCGACGAAAGGCGCACGCCAATCGGGAAAAGCCGCTTCGAAGCGTTCGTTCCTTTCGCTGTACATCAGGATCGCTTTTCCAGTGCCGCCGCGCCACGGGTCATACACCGGGTTGGCATGCTGCAGAAAGAAGGCGTCGATTCTTTCGTCCAGTTGCTTTGCCACGTCGGCATACCCGGGATCGCCGAACAGGTTCGTGTTTTCCGCGGGATCGGTCTGCAGGTGGTAGAGCTCGGACGGCTCGCCGAACAGGCGCTTGATGAACTTCCAGTCACGCGTGACGATCGCACGCGCAGTAATGTATTCGAAATATGCTTCCTCCGGCAGTGTCTGCGTCTCGCCGTGCACGAGTCGTGCAAAGCTGGAGCCGGGACTGCTCTCGATTTCGATATCACGCATACCGGCAAGGTCCAGCAGGGTCGGGAAGATATCGTACTGGTTGACAATACTGGCGACCCGGCTACCAGCCGCCGCATCGTCCGTGGAACGTATGATCAACGGGATCTGCATATGCTCCCGGTAGACGGGGTGTGGCCGCGCCCAGGAACTGTTTCCCCACAGGCCGTGCTGGCCAAACGCTGAACTCTGGTCGGAGGTGAAAATGACGATCGTGTTGTCGTCCACGCCGTGCTCCTGCAATGCCCGCAATACCCGGCCCACGCCGTCGTCGATCATCGTCATCTCGGATGCAAGATTGATCATCGCGGTCTTGTTGTTGAGCGCATGAATGGTTTGCCAGCCGTAGGAGAGCTCCGGCGCGGCACCGTGGGCGCCAGTCGATTCGGCATCCTGGACGCCCCATTCGCGGTATTCCTTTTGCTCTTTCAGTACATCCTCGACATCGGAATCTTCAATCGCGGCCCGTCGCAGGTAGGGGTGCACCGGCTCCTGCGGAAAACGCGGCACGTTCTTACGATAATAGTCAGCGTGACGGTTTTCCGGTTCACGCGTGACAAGCGGCGGAAGGTTGTACGGACCGTTGTAGGCGAGATACAGAAAAAACGGCCGGTCGCCTGATTGCTGCCGAATAAACTCCTCGGCTTTGCGCGTCCAGAAATCGGTCAGGTGCTCTTCCTGTAAAGGATACGTTTTGCCGTTGTCGATGACGTCGACATCCCGAAAGGAAGTCGTGTGACCGGTCGGAAAGGTCACCCAGAATTGAAAGCCGAGCTGCGCTTCCTGCGGTACGCCAAGATGGTACTTGCCCACGAGAGCCGTGCTGTAGCCGGCATCGGCCAGCGTTTGCGGCAGGCTGCGAAACTCCGTGACGGCAGAGTAGTCCGGGATCTCGAACTTCGATGGCAGGCCATTGTGCACACCGTGCTGCGACGGCAACAATCCGGTCAGCAGCGTCGCACGCGTCGGTGAGCAGACGCCGCTGGTTGCATAGGCGCGCTCAAACGTCACCCCTTGCTCTGCAAGGGCGTCGATGTTCGGTGTCAGCAGGTCTTCATTGCCATACGCGCCAAGCAACTGCTCGCTCTGGTTGTCTGTGACGATCAGGACGATGTTCGGCCGGTCGTCGGCAAGCACGGCACCCTGCAATACGAGCAGCAACGCGATGAGCGCGCGCCCCCGGTTCACGGTTTCGACCCTTTCCTGAACCGGTCGAGCGGATAGTGAGCAACGGTCAGGCGGTACTTGCGCAGATCCGTTCTGTCCGCATCCGGGTCGTTGATCGATTCCAGGTACTCCAGGATGCCCTTGAGTTTTTCCTGCACGGTTTCGATCTGCTCCTGCTCGAGGTGCATTTCGACATAGCTCAGCAAGCCGATGTCTTCGAGCTTCTCCTCCGGCCCGGCCTCGTCGACGAGCCGCAGCAACTCGGCCGTCGTGTTGTCGAATACCGTGTGAATCATCGGTCGCAGTGCATTCTTCTGGTCCGCCGGGCTGTCGTCCGAGAACAGGTCCGGGCCGGCCAGGAATTGCCTCGCGATCGTTTCGTAATACTTCTCCGTGGTACCCCGATTCTGCTTTGTATGCGTCAAGCGGATCAGCCCGGCCTGCAACAACTTGTCGACGTGGTGATACAGGCGCGTCGGCTTCTCGTCCAGCACTTCGGCGACCTGCTTGGTCGTCATCGGGTCGGACGCCGCCAGCGTCTCGATAATCCGCATGCGAAGCGGATGTGAGAGCGCTTTAACCTGGTCAATGTCGCTGATCCGGTACGAATCAAGCTGAGCTGAGTCAATTTTTTTCGTCATATAATCAATTGGTTGCGAACATGTGCGCCAGATTATTTATTCAATACCTTGCTATTATTCAAATCTAATTGAATAATCACTGCCACTTGAACATTCTGGCAGTTTACATGAACAACCAGGCCCCGAAACAGTTTTCCGATCGCTTCTGGCTTCTCTGGAGCAGCCAGGCAGTCTCCCTCGCCGGCAGCTTCGCTGTTCAGTTCGCCGTTATCTGGTGGCTGACCACGACCACCGGTTCTGCCACTGTGCTGGCAACAGCAACGCTGATCGGCCTGCTGCCGCAGGTCGTTCTGGGCCCGTTCTTCGGCGCCCTAGTCGACCGCTGGAACCGCAAGTTGATCATGCTCGTTTCCGACTCGGTGATCGCACTGGCTTCGGCCTGGCTCGCGTGGATGTTCTACGTCGATGCAGCAACCCCGGTGCACGTCTTTGTCGTTCTCGGCATCCGGGCGATCGGCGGTGCAATTCATGCACCGGCAATGCTCGCATCAACGACGTTGATGGTCCCGGAAGAACATTACGTTCGCATCCAGGGATTGAACCAGGCACTGACGAACGGCTCGCCATTGCTCGCCGCTCCGGTCGGCGCATTACTGGTGTCATTGCTGCCGATGTCGTCTGTCCTGTTGATCGATGTATTGACAGCTCTGATCGCTGTCGTGCCATTGCTGTTCGTCTTCATTCCGCAACCAGAAGACAGCCGAGAGGCCGACCAGCACACGTCGGTCTTTGCAGACGTCGCCGAAGGTATCCGTTACCTGCGAGATCGCCGCGAACAAATGTATCTCGTCGTCGGTGCCACCTTTGTCAATTTCTGCATCGTACCGGCATTCGCGCTGCTGCCATTGCTCGTACTGCAGGAACTGAGCGGCGGTGCCTACTACCTGAGCCTTCTGCAGCTACTCTTCGGTGTTGGCGGCGTAATCGGCGGCTCAGTTCTGGCGGGATGGGGCGGGTTCGAGCGGCGTGTTCATACTGTTGTGCTCGGATTCGCGATGATGGGCCTGGCGACGTTGCTGGTCGGCATATCCCCGGCGGCTGTAGCCTGGGTGCCCTGCATCGCGCTGTTCCTGGTTGGCGCTGCTGCGGCACTGATAAACGGTGCCATCATGGCAATCCTGCAAGCGCGCGTCGCCGCAGACTACCAGGGGCGATTGTTCACACTGCTTGCAAGTATTGCCGGAGCGATGACGCCCTTCGCCCTGCTGCTTGCTGCGCCGATTGCGGAAATGTTCGGAATACGCTTCTGGTACATCGCTGGCGGACTGGCCTGCATTGTCGTCGCAGCGGTATCGGCACTGGTGCCGACAATTGCACATATGGAAGACGTCGAGTCAGAACACGTCACTGGCTCTCGCGCGGTGTGCCAACGAAGCCCGGATAAAAAACGTTCATAGCGTGAACTTCGTAAGTGAAGGTCCCGGCCTGCATGGACGGGTCTGCGACCATCAACTCGTTGATCGCATCGGTCGAATCGGAGTGAAAAACGAGCAAACCGACATCGGAGTAGCGGCTACCCATCACAATGTGACCGTCAGCCCGCAGCTGCTGGAGGTGAGTCGAATGTTCCTTGAAAAAAGCCTGCTCATAAGCGGAAAGATTCGGGTCCCAGTTCGGACCGGTCATGATCTCCACGGCAAACCAGGTACGCTTCGGTGCATCGTCGCTCGCCTCAGCAGCAATAATTATTGGACCGGGCAGGCTGAATAAAACTAAAGTGACAGCAATTACCAGAACACGCATCGTACGGCCTCCTGTTTTAGAATCAGCTTACGGCGCAGGCGATTACGCTGCAAGAATCTTCACAGAAAGGCTCCGGGCTATGCGAGAAACGGCTTTCAGGTACCTGCTGGTGGCAACCCTTGCGCCGCTGGCAATTCTCAGCAGCGGCTGCAATAGTGCGGAGATGGATGCCGCACATGCAGGGCCAGTGATGAACTACCACCGGGTGAACGAGCGCCTGGTTACGGGCGGGCATCTCGTGGACGGTGGCCTGGCCGAATTGCAGCGACAGGGTGTCAAGGTCGTCATTGACCTGCGCGATGAACCGCCGGCCGGAGAAGCAGAGCGCCTCGCTGCACACGGCATCGAGTGGATCAATGTGCCGGTCGTCTGGAGCGCTCCACGAGCTGCGGATTTCGACAGGTTCAGTGCGGTGATGCAGGAGAACGAAGGCACACACGTAATGGTGCAATGTGCCGCCAACTATCGGGCGTCCGCAATGACTTACCTGTACCAGGTAGTCGTCGACGGGGTGCCGGAAACCGAGGCAAGACAGGACATGAATGCCATCTGGAGCCCGGATCAGAATGCCACCTGGCGCCAGTACATCGAAGAAATCAAGAACCGGTAACGAACCCGGCCGCGGTGCAGCCTGATGCGCAACCTCCTGTTCTGGCCCGCAATCCTCTTGCTTGCACCACAGGCACTCTACGTACGCAGGACAGCACCACGGTTTGCGCCTGCGGACGGCCCGACGTCCGGAGCTTGTGGCCGGGGAAGCGAGGCTCGGCTCCTGGCAATCGGCGACTCCATCGTTGCTGGCGTGGGCGTGTCCACGCTGTCCAGGGGGCTCGTTGGCAGGACGGCAGGCCCGCTGTCTGAACTGCTGGCAAAGAGCATCCACTGGCAGGCGCTCGGCGTCAGCGGTTACGACTCGGCACGGGTTATCGGCGACCTCGTTCCGCAGTTGCCAAAAGAGCAGTTCGACTACGTTGTTGTCTCGGTTGGCGTCAATGACATCACCGGGCTGAAAACCTTGCGCAGCTGGCGGCAGAACCTTTCGATATTGCTCGACGCACTGTCAGCACATTCGCCCGACGCCGTCATCGCCGTCGCAGGCATGCCGCCGCTGCATGGGTTTCCATTGCTGCCACAACCATTGCGGGCCACGCTGGGTATGCGCGCACGTGTGTTCGACGGTGTAGCGCGGGACGTTATCGGAAGGAGGCGCAACGTCGTGCATGTGCCGCTCGACTTCGATCCAACCCCCGAGCAATTTTCCGCAGACGGCTATCATCCGTCGGAAGAAAGCTACATCGACTTCGGCCGGCGAACGGCGGAAGCGATGGCGGCGTTGAGACAAGACGGTATCGAAAGCGGGACCGGCTAAGCTGCGGCGAACCTCGCGCCTAGCGCTCCGTGATCGCATAAGTCACAGGTCAGGGTTTTCATAGCACCTCCCATTGTCGGGTCGGCAATAACCGGGATTATCGCTCCGCAATGTCGATTTCGAATACGGGCAGGTACCGGCCCGGAATGCTGTCCGATTCCCGGCTACCGGCTTCCCTTCCGCCAACGGCCAGGTAAAACGCTGCGGCATTGGGGTCGCCCTGTATCGTCAGCACTTTGCCGCCGGCATCCGCTACTCGCTGCACGGCATGTTCAACCAGGATTCGACCAATACCGCGACCGATATGCTCGGGTTCGACGAAGAGAGCATCCAGCTCGAAATGGCTGGCCGATTCCTGCACGAGTGCGTAGTAGCCGAGCACGGTACGGTCTCGCGCCGCAACGAAACAGGCATAGTTGTTCTCGTCCAGTTGCGTAGCGTCGACGCGGAGTTCATCTGCACAGGCCTCCATGAACTCATTCGAGTAGCCCCAGTAGGCCTTCGACCGCATCGCGAGCTCCGACAATGCGTCGGCTTCGTCTGCTTCTGCTGGTCGTATGACCGGGTTGTTCATGTCGCTCTGTCAGAAAATGCCTTCGTAGTGGTTCAGAACCTTGGATGCAACCTGGGCGATCGTCTCGCCTTCGCCCCGCAACGAAACGTGAAACACATAGTAGCCGTCGGGTGGGCCGTCATCGACATAGGCGAAATGATAGATAGCCTCGCCGTTCTCATGCATTACGATTTTAGACGAGTATACGACAGGGACCAGGCCAATGGGCCGCGTTGTAAAAGACCATTGCTGGGGTTTGTATTCGACAATCTCACCGAGGCTTTCGTCAATCGACTCGAGAATGTCTGCAATAACCGCCCGACTGTTGGCCTGCCTGAACCCGGAAGATGCCGCGGCGTAAATTCTGCCAACGTCGTGATTGCGCACATAGTTGATCAACCGGTTCGACTGCAGCAGGTGAGCTTCGAACTGTGCCGTGTCGTCGCTCAACGGCTCGTTGACATACTCCTCACCGTCAATGAAGGAGTACGTTGTCGTCGTGATCTGCTGATCGCAGGCGCTGATGCCGGTGAATGTCAGCAACAGGAGTGCGATATTGAATCGCGAACTCATGACATTGTTTCGCTGACGTTCTCCGACTCCTGGTCTGCATGTCGCTTCTGCAACACCACCTGGAAGTCGGAAAATTTCTTGCTCGGCAGATACGTAATAATCCAGATCGTTATGGCGGCGCCGATTGCTGCGCCCAGGATATTGCCGGCCAGTTCGAGGCCCTGCATCGAAACGCCGAGCAGTACCAGGACTACGCCCAGGACAGCACCAACCGCAAATGCGACAAACACCGACAACAGCGCTGCGCGCCAGAACAGGTACCACCAGATCTTGGCGGCCCGTTGCCAGTTCATCTCTACAGATTCCACTTGGCACCCCCTTTTATTGTTCTTGTTCTGGTGACCGAGCATAAACGATATTCATCGGCGCGACGAAACAGCAATGAAGCAGGAATGGTTAACTTGTTGATTTACTCTAAGAAATGGCGCCCTGATGGTCGATCGAGTATCAACATAAGCCCGGCCGGCGGGGCTCGCGACCCGTCATGCAGCACTGCCGTTGTCGCCGGCCCGGTTGGAAACTACGCTGAAAGAGCAGATGGAATGCCGAAAGCAGGGCCTCCGTCTGCCGGTTTGAGCTGCAAATCCACTGCAAATAAGATAGGGCAGAATCTCGCTGAATTCCCCGGAGGCCCGAGTGATACGGATATCGCTGTTTCTACTGTTCCTGTCGCCCCTGGCGAGCGCGCAGACCGAGATTCATCGCTGTGTCGATGAAGATGGCAATATCGCCTTCCAGGACTCGCCGTGTCCGGAGTCGCCTGCCGATGCGGCGCCAGGGCCAGCCACTGACGTGCCTGTCGATACGGTTGCCGACACGGCCGAGACCCCACCGGATGCCGAGCACGAAGACGTAGTATCATATCTGCCGGTTGAGAGTGACCGCTCCATCGAGGAGGTCGAGGCCTGCAAGGAGCCGCATCGTGACGCCATCGACAGCATCGAGGCAGAAATGCTGCGCGGTTATTCTGCCGAACAGGGCGAAACTTACAAACAGGAACTGCGCACGCTGACCCAGGCGATGCGGGCGTGCGAGTAAGAGAGATTGTCATGAAACTACGACTACTGGTGGCCTTGTTAATCTGCTTGCCGGGCGTGACGGTTGCGGATGAGGCGCCGCTTACTGCCACCATCCAGGGCAGCTACTTCGCCGTCATCGTCAGCGATGTCGAAGCCGCCAGCAACTGGTACCAGACTGTACTCGGCCTGGAAGAGCGGTCCCGAAGTTCCGAACGTGGCCGCTACGACATCGTCAACATGGCTGGCCCCGGGCTGTTTGTCGAATTGCTGAAACTGGACCACGCTGCGACCAGGCCCGGTGGACAGATCGAAGGCCCGTTCAAAGTTGGAATGATCGTTGACGACCTGACCGCTTTTGCTGCCGCGCTGCCTGCCGTGGCCTCACAGGCCGAGATCGTCTACGACAGCAACAACAGTGTGCTGGTGCTGCAGCTGAAAGACCCGGACAACAACACTGTGCAGGTAATGCAAATGGTGGAAGAGTAACGAAATGCAGGAAGCCAAACATTTCTCCTCGGCGGAGCTGGAATTGAGTGTTGAGCACATACTGGCTGCGCCGAAAAACGACGGTGAACTGCACCTCATCGTAAAACGTCCCGAGGTCGACGGACGGGAAAACCTGCAGCAGGCACGTCTCGACATCGATCAGGGCCTGGTCGGCGACAACTGGCGCGCCCGTGGATCGCGGCATACACCGGACGGTGCTGCCGACCCGGAGATGCAACTCAACATTATGAGTTCGCGGGTCGTCCAGTCGATCGCCGGTAGCGAGAATCGCTGGGCGCTTGCCGGCGACCAGTTGTATGTCGATATGGATCTCAGCCCCGAGAACCTGCCGCCCGGTACGCGGCTGCAGCTTGGCGAGGCTGTTATCGAGATCACCGAACCGCCGCACACCGGCTGCAAGAAGTTCGCGGAACGATACGGTGTGGATGCCATGGTCTTTGTCAACACCGGTCGCGGCAAGCAGTGCAACTTTCGCGGTGTCTGCGCCAAAGTCGTAACGTCGGGCGACATCCGCGTCGGGGACGTCGCCCGCAAGCTCAGCTAGCCACGTCGCCCGAAGTAATCTTCGACCTGCCGTACCAGTCGATACGGCGTGTCAGGTACATGATAGCGCCGAGCGATACCCACAGCCCGATCGTGCCGGCCAGCAAGGCGAAATTCTCCGCTTTCAGCGTCATGTACAGGAAGCTGTATAACAACAGCAGCACCCCGGACATGATCAGCGCGCTGCTGCGGTTGCCGAGTACCGCCCAGCTATAGCCGATGATCAGGCCACAGGAACCCAGGCAACTGGTTACGTATGCGAGGCCAAAGCCAATGTGCTCGGCGAGTGACAGCAACAGCAGGTAGAACAGGCAATTGGCAAAACCCACCAGCAGGTACTGCAACGGGTGCAGCCGCAGGCCCGCGACCACCTCGAACAGAAAGTAGGTCACGAACGTCAGTCCCAGGAACAGCACGCCATACTTGGTGGCCCGTTCGGTCAGCCGGTACACACTGATCGGCATATACAGGTCCACACCGAAATACGATTCGTGCGACGTGCCGCCAACACCGGCGGCATCGGTCCACCGGGACGGGAGATCGCGACCGATGCTCGATACCCGCCAACTGGCGTTGAATCCATCGGCGGAAACTTCGCGTTCCTCCGGCAGGTAGTTGCCCGAGAAGCTCGGTGATGCCCACGACGAACGCAGGTTCACGCTGGTCGTATCGCCTGCCGGCAGGAACCGCAGCGAGTCGCTGCCGTTCAGTTTCAGGTCGATCGAGAACGGTATCGTCTGCCGTAGTTTCTCTGCATCGATACTGCGACCGATCGGCGCCATGACCTGCGGCGGAAAGCCCAGGACCTTTACGCCGCCCGGCGCAAAGCGCACGTCGCCATCCGGCAGCGACACGCTCGGGATCTCGGTGATCGCCCGTGCATCGCTGACCGCCAGGACGACAAAGACACCTTTCCAGTCCACGTTCCGCGGAGCAAGATTGCTTTCCTCGAGCCAAGCTGCGGAAAATTCACCGCGCAGAGTGAGCTGCGCTGAGTACACCGGCACCGTGTGCATACCGCGATAACGAATCTCCGGATCAATTTCGCCGTCGATAGCCAGTTCCTCCGGCAAAACGTACAGGTGATGCCGGTTCGTGAACTCCTCGCCGCGGCTGTTCGTGTGGACCGTGTCATACGGCACCACGAGCACTGGTCCTGCTACCTGCTGCGGATTGCCCCAGGTGCGCTGAATATCCACCCTGGCGGTGTAGCCCATCTGCTCACGCTCGTAAATGACCGACTGGATCATCGACAACGGAATCAACAGCACCAGGATCAGAATGCCGATGGCGAATACTTTGAGTGATGCCGACTGCGGCAGACGTGAGATGAATTCCTGCATGGTTGTTCTCCCCATTTTTCAAGGGGAGATTAGGCACTGCAAGAATGCACTGTTCGTGCCTCAAAAGTGACCAATTGTGGCGGGCCGCAAGTCAGTCGTTGCCGGGACCGGCAACCTGCTCGTCGAGCAGGGCACACAGCTCCGGTTCGGGAGCAGGTTTTGTCAAAACCGAATCGCCCAGCTCCTGCACCGGAAAGTCCGGCGCCTTGTACGGTGGCCAGTCCGGCACGCCGTCGCCGCCAGGGCTTCCGGTTGCCGCGAAAGCGACCCAGTACCTCTGCATCGCCTGTTGCAAGGTGCGATCCGTATCGCTGGCGGCGAAATAAGGGTCGCGCGTGCCGAAGACATAGGGATATTCCGCGCCGTGGTAGGCGCCGAGCGACTCGCCATTGATGCCGCGCGGCGCACGCGTAAAGTGATAGACCCATGCAGCACCGCCGTCGGCGGAAACGGTTGCCGCAACCTGCAGTGACGGGCACAGCATGTCCGCCGCCGTCTGCAACCGATCCAGCGCCCGCCGCGGATCGGACTCGCTGCGCACGACCTGCAAGGCCGCTTCGCCGTCCGGATACGTGGACGCGGCATACTCCGCAACGTCATCCCAGCTCGCATCCTCCGCTGTGCTGTCGTACCACTCAGCATCATTGCTGCCGATGATGAGCTCCCGGCCGTGCAGTACATCGTTCTCGAGCAGCTCCCAGATCGGCGCATCGAACAACTGGCCGTCCAGTGCAGGCGCGTGGTAGTGATCGGCGAACTCTCTGTCATATACAGCGAACAGCTTCGCTGCCGGAATCGCGCGCAGCGCATCGAGGCTGTTTTTCGGGGGTACTCCCAGCGCTTCGGCAAGGCCAATGGCCCGCGATCGTTCATCGGCCAGTGTCGGCATGTGCGTCCGGCCGAATCCGGCTGTGCTCTGCGTGATTCCACGATGCAGCAGCCCAACTGATTTGTGCGTGGCGAGCAGAGCCAGTATGTTCTGTGCGCCCGCCGACTCGCCAAACATTGTCACGTTGGCCGGGTCGCCACCGAACTGTTCGATGTTGGCATGGATCCACTGCAGCGCGGCGAGCAAGTCCCACAGGGCAAAATTGGCCACCGGTTCCACAGGCAGTAGTTCCGGGTGAGACAGGAAGCCGAAAACGCCCTGGCGATAGCCAACGCTGACGACAACAACATCAGTCTGCGCGAGCTCGTGTCCGAGGTAGTTTGGCTCGTACGACCAGCCACTCTTATTGCTGCCGCCGTGTACCCAGACCATCACCGGCAATTTTGCGTCGCTGTCCAGCGTGGGTGTCCAGGCGTTCAGGTACAGGCAGTCCTCGCTGACGTCGAGATCAGCGTAGTAGTCGGCGGAGCCGCCCGCTTTCACGGCCAGCCAGCGATACCAGTCGAGGATGCGCATCGACTGCATGCAGGCAGGCGCAAAGTCGGTGACCTTGCGCTCGGCCACGATGTGGGCAAGTGGCTGCGGTGCTCGCCAGCGTAACTCCCCGACTGGCGGCTCGGCGAATGGAATCCCGAGAAAGGCAGCGACCTTGCCGTCCTCCACGTACTTGCCCTGCAAGACCTCGCCGCCGGCCTGGACGCGCGGCGTCTGTTCGCAGGCGGCAAGAAGCAGCGCAGAAGCGAAGAACAGCAGTCGCAGCATGGCTTAGTCGAGCGTCAGGATGACAGCACCTCGCACACTGCCTGCTTCGACAATCTCGTTCGCTGTCGCAATCTGTTCGAGCGGTAGCCGTTCGGCGACCCGGTGTTGCAGACGGCCCTCAAGCAACGCCTTGTGGATGTCATCGACAGCCTGTTGTTTGGCCGCCTCGGGCATTGCGTACACGATGATGAAGCGAACGGTTGCATCCATGTACATCAGCTTGAAGAAGGGCAGTCGGGGCTCGGGAACAGCAACGGAGCCGTAGGTTGCAATGGTGCCTGATGTCTTCAGCGTCGCGATCCAGGTGTCGAGGTTGGCGCCGAACTCGAGATCGATTGCACGATCAATCCGCTGGCCATTGTTTGCAGCCAGGATGTCCGCAGCGAACGAGTCGCCGCGGTGATTTACGACATGCGCTGCGCCCGCCGCGTCGCACATTACGGCATCCTGCGCATTGCTGGCGGTCGCGATCACTTTCGCGCCTGCCTGCGCCGCCCACTGCACGGCATAGTGCCCCACGCGGCCGGCGGCTCCGGTCACGACAACGGTCTGGCCCGCGACATCGCCGTCGGCAAAGACCGTGCGATGCGCGGTCATTGCCGGAATACCGAGACAGGCGCCCGCATCGAAATCCGTATTGTCCGGCAGCAGTACTGCGCGCGCGCTGTCGATGGCGACGTACTCGGCTGCCGTGCCGAATCGGCGCGCGAATTGTGCCTGGTAGACCCAGACCCGCTGGCCGACACGTTCCCTGTCCACGCCGTTGCCGACCGCTTCAATGACGCCGGCGCCGTCGCTGTTGGGCACCACCGGGCCGCCGTCGAGCAGGTCAGGAAAGGATCCGGCGCGCTTTTTCACATCCGACGGGTTAACCCCGCTCGTGTACAGCCGTACGAGGACTTCGCCAGGCCCGGCCCTGGGCGCGTCCATCTCGCCGACCTTCAACACCTCGGCGGCGTCCCCGAATTTTTCGAACCAGGCTGCACGCATCAATCTATTCTCCTCGTGCCGGGATTGTCGGCATTGAATTCATTCGTTCCGGGCAGCGGCAGCGAGAACTGATGAGGTAATCAGTACTGTGGAAAAGGCGAGGCGCATTCGCGTATTGTTGCCCGTCATGAACACCGAGAATACCGATGTCCTGCGCATGCGCAAGAAGCACCTGCCGAAGGCTGACGGGGAACCGACTCCCGAGGACGGCCGGCGTATCCTGGCTGCGCAGTCCGTTCGCAACTCGGTCATGGCAAGCATCATCACGATTGTCGTATTCAGCATCATCTGGTCGATGCTGTCGACCCTGGTCGGTGTGATCTATCCGTGGATGACGATGATCATGGGCATCCTGATCGGTCTCGCGGTGCGCCGCGCCGGTCTCGGCATCGACTGGCGGTTTCCGGTGATTGCTGCTGTCTTCGCTGTCATCGGTTCGCTGGCCGGCAATGTCATCGTCGCGGCCGCGTTTACCGCCCCGGAGCTGGGTACAACGACGTTAACGGTTCTCTACAACCTGACCGCGATGACCTGGCCGGTGTTCTTCGATGAAGTCATGACGCCGGCAGACCTCGTTTTTGCACTGTTCGCAGCCGGGTTGGCGGCATTTTTTGCGAACCGGCGTCTGACACGAACCGAGTACCTGGCACTTCGCAGGCTGGAGGAACACGATGAGCAGGATTGAAATCTACGGCGACTCGATTTCCGGCAATTGCTACAAGGTGCAATTGCTCTGTGCGCAGCTCGGCATTGATCACAGCTGGCACGAGCTCGACCTGCTCAAGGGTGACGCACGCACCGACGAGTTCCTGGCGATGAACCCGAACGGCAAGACGCCGTTGCTGCAGCTTGCCGACGGACGATTCCTGCCCGAGTCCAACGCCATTCTCTGGTATCTCGCACAGGGCTCGGCGCTGGTTGCCGACGATGCTTACGAAATGGCCAGCATCCTGAGCTGGATGTTTTTCGAGCAATACAGCCATGAGCCGTATCTCGCCGTAGCGCGGTTTATCAAGGTGTACCTCGGCGATCCGCCGGAAAAACAGGCAGAGCTCGAGGGCAAGTACCCGGGCGGCTACAAGGCGCTCAAGGTAATGGACCAGCATCTCGCGAAGGCGGACTTTTTCGCCGGCAAGCGCTACAGCATCGCCGACATCGCGTTGTACGCCTACACGCACAGAGCGCATGAAGGCGGCTTCAGCCTGGTGAAATACCCGAACGTGCGCGACTGGTTAAAGCGGGTGGAACATCAGCCCGGTTATATACCGATGTCAGAGCGGCATTAGCGCCGACGGCTCCTGTTCGATCTTCATTCCGGCCATCGCCTGCAGCTGGTCGCTCACCAGCTTTTCCATTTCATTGGCGGCATCGACGATGCCGAGAAAATACGGCGGCTCACGGCGCAGCAACGCCCAGTTGTCGGACTCGATGACCTTGACGAGATGGGCGATGTTGTTGCGGATCGCGTCGATGTAGGGATTCTGTCCGTTGTACAACACCTCGATGTAGCGGTAGGCGCGATTGAACTTGCGATGCAGGCGGTCGCGCATGACCTGCTGGTAGAACTGCGGCGTTTTTGCCAGCAGGTCCTTGCCGGACGCGTAACGGACCTGGTACTGGCCGGGCGCCGCATTCTCGATGGCCACGCCGCCAACGACAAACTCCTTGTACAGGCGGTCCCTGCACTTCTCGAGGTAACAGCGGTCCGCCATCTGCGCAATCATGTCGGCGGTGCCGATCAGGTGGCCGCAAATGATGTCCCGCGGGTCGTCCAGTTCGATCTGGTCGAGGTCCAGCTCATAGCCGGTAAAGTGCACGATCATGCTGGCGACACCGACGTCCTGGCTCATGCCCAGCTCGGGCAGGTAGCGGCGCAGAAAATCGGCGCTGCGTGACACGTGGTACAGCGTGAACTCGGCGCCGTTGTGGAAGTCGCTGTCGCGTTCCTTGTGGCGAATGTAGCCGGCGTCGTGGAACAGCGATGTAACAATCGCCATCTGTGCGCGCCGCGGTCCCAGCCGGTCGGACGGGTCCACGCTGCGCTCGTAGCCGACCACCAGGCGTGCGAGGGCCAGCGTCATGTCCAGCGTATGTTGCACATCGTGGTAGGTGGTATCGCAACCGCGATAACCGGGAAAACGGCCGGTAAACAAACGTTCGAAATCGTAGAAAGCCAGCCACAGTTTGTCGAACGAGGCACCCGGGAATGCCTGGCCGAACAACTGCTGGACGGCGTCGCGAACCGCAGCCGGGTTGCTTACCTGCACCTTGTTCGTAACGTCGTAATCGTTACGCCGATCGTGGTTCATTATTCTTGTCATTTGTGTCACGAGCGCTCGCCCACAAATGATACACACACGCAAACACCGCTACGCCACGAAATTCCGCAATATGTAAGGTCATCGTGCATCAGGCACTGAATTCGGCCACGACAGGCGCGTGGTCCGATGGACGCTCCCAGGTGCGCGGTTCCCTGTCGACGTAACTCGCCGTGCAGGCATCTGTCATAACGTCGGAGGTCAGGATCAGGTCGATACGCAAACCGGCGTTGCGACGGAACCCGGCGGCGCGATAGTCCCACCAGCTGAACGTTTTCTCCGGGTGCTCGAATTTGCGAAACACGTCAGTCAGGCCAAGCTCCAGCAGTTTTCGCAGCGCTGCGCGTTCGGCCGGGCTGGCCAGGATTGCGTCACCCCATTTCTCCGCGTCATAGATGTCTTCGTCGGCCGGCGCAATATTGAAATCGCCGAGCACGACCAGTCGTTCATGCCGGGCCAGTTCGTCTGCCAGGAATGCATGCAGGCTGTCCAGCCAGGCCAGCTTGTAGTCGTATTTTTCTGAACCGACTTCCGAGCCGTTCGGCACGTACAGGTTGACGATGCGCGCACCGTCGATTGTCGCAGCCAGGACGCGGCGTTGCGGGTCGTCAAAGTCGGGAAACTCGAGGATTTCGTCGCCTGCCGGCGACCGGCTGACGATGGCCACGCCGTTGTAGGTCTTTTGCCCATTGGCAATGGACCGGTAGCCGGCCGCAGCCAGTTCCTCGACCGGGAATGCGTCGGTCTGCTGCTTGATTTCCTGCAGCACCAGTACGTCAGGCTCGTTCGCCGCCAGCCATTCGAGAACGTGCGGCAGTCGCACCTTCATCGAATTCACGTTCCAGGTGGCAATTTTCAAGGGCTGTCGATACCGCTCAGTGCCAGCAGAGCGTCGATCCCGGGTTTGCGCCCGCGAAAGGCGATGTAGGCGTCCATGATGTCGCGGCTGCCGCCGACCTCGAGGATCTCGGTACGGAATCGATGCGCCGTTTCAGGGTCGAACACGCCGGCTTCCTGGAATGCGCTGAAGGCGTCGGCGGCCAGCACTTCGGCCCACTTGTAGCTGTAGTAGCCCGCGGCATAGCCCCCGGAAAAGATATGCGAGAAGCTGTGCGACATGCGGTTGTAGTCCGGGTGCTGCAACAACGACACTTCGTCACGGACTTCCTGGTGCATTTCCAGCACACGCGAGCCCTTGGCCGGGTCGTATTCGGCATGCAGGCGAAAATCGAACAGCGCGAATTCGAGCTGGCGCATCATCGCCAGCGCGGCGCCGGCGTTGCGGCTGCTGGCCAGCTTGTCGAACAAGGCCTTCTCGATCGGTTCGCCGGTCTCTACATGGCGCGAACATTCTTCCAGGACCTCGAAATTCCAGGCGAAATTTTCCATGAACTGGCTCGGCAGCTCGACCGCGTCCCAGGCAACACCGTTGATTCCGGAAATGCTCGGGTAGTCGATGCGTGTCAGCAGGTGATGCAGCATGTGGCCGAACTCGTGGAACAACGTAACGACATCGCTGTGCATCAACAGCGACTGGCCCGCATCATCGATCGGCGGGAAATTGCAGACAAGATAGCCGACCGGGAGGGTTGCGTGGCCATTCAGGTTCTTGCGGCTGACGCACTCGTCAACCCAGGCCCCGGTGCGCTTGCCCGCGCGTGCATGCAGGTCGGTGTAGAAACCGCCGATCGGGCTGCCGCTTTCGTCACGCACGGTGTAATAGCGCACGTCGTCGTGCCAGGTGGCAACATCCGGTTGTGCCTCGAGGCGAATGCCGTACAGGCGTTCAGCCAGGCCAAACAGGCCCTGGACGACAGTTTGCGCCGGGAAATACAGGCGCAGGGCTTCGTTGGAAACCGAGTACTTCTTCTGCTTGTATTTCTCGAGCCAGTAAGCAACGTCCCAGGGCGCAAGTGCACGACCGGCAAACTCGCTGAGCTGCGTAATCTCTTTCTCGGCAGCGGCGTGGCTGCGGGCAGCCAGTTCGCGCAGAAAGTCGATGACTTCTTCACTGCTGTCAGCCATCTTCGTAGCCAGCGAGTAGTCGGCATAATTGTCGAAGCCAACCAGCCGTGCAGCTTCGAAACGAAGCGCCATGATGACTTCGATCAGTTCGCTGTTGTCCCACTCAGGGTGGTCACCCTGGTCTGAGCCACGCGTGACCCAGGCGCGATACAGCGTCTCGCGCAAGCGGGCGTTGTCGGCGAGCCGCATGACTGCGTCGTAGGTCGGGAAATCGAGCGTCAGTAACAGGCCCTGGCGATCACGCTTGCGGGCTTCGGCAGCGGCTCGTTCGAGTATCTGCTCGGGCAGCCCTCCGAGCTCGCTGTCGTCCTCCAGGTGCAGGCTCCAGGCATCCGCGGCGTCCGATACGTTGTGCTCGAACTCGGCCTGCGCGGCTGCGAGTGACTGCATGATCTCCTTGAAACGCGCTTTTTCTTCCTCGGGAAGATCGACGCCGGCAAGATGGAAGTCGCGCAACGCCTGTTCGACAACGCTCTTTTGGGCCTCGGCCGATCCCGCTGGCAGCGTCCTGTTGACCGCGGCGTAGGCCTGCTGCAATTTCACATTCTGTGATAATTCCGTCGCATATTCGGTCAACAGCGGAAGCGCTGCGTTGTAGGCCTCGCGCCATTCGGCGGAACCGAGTACGCCCTGCAGGTGGCTGACCGGCGACCAGACCCTGGAAAGCTGGTGATCCATTTCTTCGATGGGCGCTACCAGCGAGTCGAACTCCGGCTCGGAATTGTCGGCGAGGAGCTCGTCGAGCTTTTGCCGGTGTGCTGCGATAAGCTCGCTAAGCGCCGGCATGACATGCTCGGGTGAGATTTCGGTAAATCGCGGTAGCGACGAGGTATCGAGGAGCGGGTTTTTCATCGCGCAGGATAGTAGCACAATGGACAACACCAAAAGGGGTCAGAGCCGGCTCTGACCCCTTTTGCGACAGGAGAGGATTGTTGAGTAAGCATTACGACATGTTTGTTATCGGCGGTGGCAGCGGCGGCGTCGCCCACGGCCGGCGAGCGGCGGAATACGGGGCGAAAGTGGCGGTTGCCGAGTACGGTGCGCTGGGCGGCACCTGCGTCAATGTCGGTTGCGTGCCGAAGAAGATTATGTGGCATGCCGCAGACCACGCTCACCACTTCGAACATGCGGCTGACTACGGCTTTGACGTGGAAGTGAAGGGACACGACTGGGCGGGGCTCAAAACCCGACGCGATGCTTACGTCAAACGGCTGAACGGCATCTACGAAGACCTGCTGGACAAGAGCAATGTCGATTACATCAGTGGCCACGCCCGCTTTATCGACGCTCATACGGTGGCAATCGGGGATACCGAGTACACGGCTGATCGATTCGCCATCGCAACGGGCGGCCGGCCGAGCGTGCCACAGATTCCGGGCGCCGAGCTGGGAATCACGTCGGATGATTTCTTCGAGCTCGAATCGCGGCCGCAACGTGTACTGGTGGCCGGGAGTGGCTACATCTCGGTGGAACTGACGGGAGTCTTCAATGGCCTGGGCAGCGATGTCGGCCTGTTGCTGCGCAAGGACAGCGTCGTGCGCAGTTTCGACGCCATGCTGGGCGCAGAACTGATGACAGCCATGCGTAAAGATGGTGTCCGCATAACGACGCGTGTGATCCCGGAATCGCTGGAGAAAACCGACGACGGGCTCGTGCTGCGTGCCGTGGATGGTCGTGATTTCGGTCCGGTCGATGCGGTGCTGTGGGCCATTGGCCGAGACCCGAACACTAAAGGCCTGCAGCTCGAGAATACAGGGGTTACGACGGACAAGTGGGGTTTCATCCCGACCGACGATTTCCAGCAGACGAATGTCGAGCACATTTTCGCGCTGGGCGATGTCACCGGCCGGCCAGCGCTGACACCCGTTGCGATTGCTGCCGGCAGGCGGCTTGCGGATCGACTCTACGGCGGCATGGAAGGTCGGCACCTGGACTACAAGCTGATACCGACGGTGATATTCAGCCACCCGCCGATGGGCACCGTCGGCATGACCGAAGACGCAGCCCGCGAGGAATACGGCGAAGCCGTCAAGGTCTATAACAGCGGCTTCACGTCGATGTACTACTCGCTGGGCGAGAAAAAGCAGCGTTCAGCGATGAAGCTGGTCACCGTGGGCGAGGAAGAAAAAATCGTGGGCTGCCATGTCATCGGCGACGGAGCCGATGAAATGATGCAGGGCTTTGCAGTCGCGATTCGCATGGGTGCCACCAAATCGGACTTTGATGACACCGTGGCAATACATCCCACCAGCTCCGAAGAGCTGGTGACGATGCGTTAGCCTGCTATTTGACCGCGAGGCGGTTGTGTACTTTTGTCACACCGGACACTTTGCCGGCCGTGTCCCCGGCGCGCTTCTTGATGTCGTCGCTGTCGACGAAGCCGCCCATCAGTACTTCACCATTGCGGACTTCGAGTACGATATCGAAAGCTTCACCCAAACCGCCTTCGGCCAGCTCGAACTTGACCTTGGTCTCGATGGTCTGGTCGTCGAGCGTTGTGCCGGTGCTTCTCTTCTCGGGAACGATCAATAGCGCATCGATGACTTCGACCACGCCGTTGACACCCTTGGCCGTGTCGATGGCGGCCTTGTGCTGTTCCGGTTTGCGGACATAGCCGATCAGGGCAACCCGGCCCTTGTTGGTTTCGACGTTGATGTTGCGAGCATGCACGTCGTCGTTGTCGGCAAGCGTTGCTTTGACGCTTGAATTGATGGTTGTGTCGTCCAGGGTTTCGCCCGCACTGCGTTTGCCACTTTCCTGGGCCAGGCTGGCGGGGCTGGCCGCGAACAAGGCGGCGCAGGCCGCGATGGCGGCCAGCGTAACGCCACGAATTCTGTACCTGCTAAACTTCATGTTTTCCCTCCGGTTCTTGTCGTTGTCGTTCGAGTATAGCCCAGACCGTCGGAAAGGCGTTCGAATACTGCTCAGCGGACCCGGTCCAGCCTGACACCACTGCCCGGTTACTGGATCAGGACAGCCAGCATCGACATTGAGCCGCCGTCGAAGCCGTCTACCGGAAACGAAATGCGGTCGCCTGGCCGGTGCTGGGCCAGCACGTACAAGAGCGGCAGGTAGTGGTCGGGGGACGGGGCTGCCAGCATAGCATCGGGTCCGAGTTGCTCGTAATGCACAAGCGGCCCGAAATCCGCTGCTGCCATCCTGTCTCTTGCGAAGGACTCGAATCTTGCTGCCCAGTCGAAAGGATCGGTATGCTCGCGGTTCCAGTCGTACTCGCGAAGATTGTGTATGAGGTTGCCGCTGCCAACAATCAACACGCCCTGGTCACGCAATGGTTGCAGCCTCTTCGCCAATTCGTAGTGCCAGGCGGCATCTTCTGACCGGTTCAAACTGAGCTGCACTATCGGTACATCAGCGCGGGGATACATATGCCGCAATACAGTCCATGCGCCGTGGTCGAGTCCCCATTCACTATCAAGCCCGACGTTTAACGGTGCCAGCAGCCTGCGGATGTCCTGTGCCAGCTCAGGCGCTCCCGGCGCCGGGTACTGAATGTCGTACAAGGTATCCGGAAAGCCGTTGAAGTCGTGAATCGTCCGGGGAATCGGCGCGGCCGTGACAAGTGTTGCGGGCAGGTACCAGTGAGCTGAAATGCACAGGACCGCTTGCGGGCGCGGCAAGCTTTCGCCGAGCGAGTGCCACGCCCGGGTGTACGGGTTTTGCTCCAGGGTTATCAGCGGATTGCCATGCCCGAGGAATAGCGCTGGCATTTGACCGGGCGTCGACATTGCGGGTCTCCATGATGTTCGGCAACAGGCGCAACCGGGATTTCATGCTGTGCAAATCCCGGTGCATCCCTATTCTCCCCGGAAACGCCCGGGCATGCGATACAATCGACTGGCCCATTGTCGCAAAGGACCAGTCACAGCTGGCATTGAAACCGTGAGTGCAAGTGACGCCAACGAGATCGTCGGCCCGTTCACCGATATGGTACGGCGAGTGTCGCGGCTTGCCTGGGAAACCATTGGCGACAACCTGCCGGGTGACCTGCAATGGCGTACGCTGCTGCTGACAATTGTTATCGCTGTCATCATCTTTGTCGTTCGTCGCGGCCGGGGCTCCAAGGGTGCCGATGGCCGTGCTAGGAAAGTCGGTCTGCTCGAATTCCTGCTGCCGCGCGATATCTACACGCATGTATCCGCGCGGGTCGATATCTGGCTGTACGTGCTGGAGCGCATCCTGCGGCCGCTCTGGTATGCCGCGCTGTTCGCTACGGTTGCGCCGGGTGTCGAACAGGCCGTCATCGGCTCGCTGCAGTGGTCGTTCGGGGCATCGCCGGCGCTGGAGTCCAGCCTGGCCTGGATGCTGTTGTACAGCCTGCTGGCACTGCTGAGCTATGACCTTGTTTTCTACGGCATCCATTACGCGATGCACAAGGTGCCGGCGTTGTGGGCGATCCACAAGGTGCATCATTCCGCCGAAGTGCTGACTCCGCTGACGCGTTCGCGCGAACACGTAATCGCCGGGCCGATCTGGGCGGCAGGCGCGGCAGTCGGCTATTCAGTGCCGGGCGGCGTGTTCGCCTACCTGTTCGATGGCGGCATCACGCAGGCGACCATTCTGAACGTCAGCGCTTTCGCGTTGCTGTTCGGCTTCAATGGCTCGTTTCGCCACTATCACGTGCAGTTTCGCTATCCTCGCTGGCTCGAAAAGTGGTTGCAGAGCCCCGCCATGCACCACACCCATCGCAGCTACCTGAAGAAGCACTGGGATACGAACCTGGCCGCCGTGACCAGCATCTGGGACCGGATGTTCGGGACGCTCTATATCCCTGAGCCCGACGAGTACACCCCCTGGGGGCTCGGCCCGGACACACAGGCAGAGTACCGCTCATTCCGGCAGAACCTGACCGGGCCATTCCGGGACTGGCACAGGATGATCAGGGACCGGCGCAAGCCGGTCGTTGTGCAGCCTAAGACCTGACGAAACAACACAGCGTATTCAGCGACGGGTCGTGGTCCTGCAGCAGTCGTTTGCCGGAATCGGCGAAGCCGGCTTCGACAAGCTGCTCAGCCCAGAAATCGAAACCTTCGAAAAGCCGTAGTTCCTGGCGGTCTTCTTCCCATGGCACGCCGAGCCCCGCGTTGAATACCGTGTGTACCAGCGAGCAGAACGTCTGCATCTGCCCGGTACCTGCGTCATGGTCGCGCAATACGAAGTATCCGCCGGGCCGCAGCACACGATGAATCGACTGGATGTAATTGGCGAGTTTTTCACGCGGGCAATGATGCAGACCGATGTAACAGGTGACGAGATCAAGTGACGCATCGGGAATCACGCCAGCAGGAATCGGTTCGTAGTCATTGAGAACAAAAAACGTGCCGGCCTCGCGAAGCCCGCCGCGCTCCATGATCTCAGGCGGCGAGTTGTCCGGCAGGACGTCGTTGGTCAGGTATACCGGGCCGCGCAGTCGCAGTGCTTTCTTCAGACCCTTCACGTAACGCCCGGTCGAGCCGATCTCAAGATAACCGTCGAGTTCCACCGAGCCCGGCAGGATGGCCTTTGTCTGGCGCACCATTTCCCGTTTCTGCACCCTGAGCGCCGGCAGCGCGTAGGTGAGGTCCGACAAGGCTGTCCTGATCGTCGGCAGTCGCCTGGAGACATCTTCATAAATTGCCTGGTCCGTATCGTAGCGTTCGCAGGCCTCGATGATCAGCCGGTGGAACTTTTCCTCCGGGTAGAGGTGGTAGATGACCTGGAGAAAGCGGTAGAAATCATCGCGTGATCGCAAGTCGCCATAGACCGACAGAAACTCCGAGGCGCCGGTGTTGCGCCGGCCGAACAGCGGTGCATCCGACTTCTGGCGGTAGTATTTCGTCCACAGGCTGTTGCGGAACCGGTAATTCGGGTCAAGACGCGATTTCAGTGCGAACAGATCCATCGCGCGCGGATAGGCTGCATAAAACTGGTCGACGCGCGCATGCGGCTGGTACGGCAGGTAGTAGGCGCCCTCGCACGACAGCACGGCGTCGATCAGCTCGCGTGTCCACACGGCAACCCGTTCGCAGTCCGCGGCCCCGGTGCCCTGCTTGTAGTAGAGCACGAGCGCAAACACTTCCGACTGTGCCCAGGCAAGCAGCGACCCGGGGTCGGCGTGCGCATGGCGAATGGAGACATTGACGACCTGCACCCTGAAGCGTCGCAGGATTTCCGTCATCAATGTGCAGAACTCGATAAGCCGGGCGACCGGGACGAAATATTCCTGCAGTACGTATGTCGATTTGCGGCGCGACAACGGTTCGAGTTCGGCAACATCGTAGTTCGCTTCATCGTTGCGCCAGGTCACCTTGGGGCGAAAGTACAGCAAAGTCTCGTAGATATGCTCACGCCGGAAATGGCCGAGCCGTGTTTCAGTGATCGTCCACAGCATGTACTTTTCGGCAAGATACAGGTGCCGCCCTTCCTTCTGCGCCGGTCGATTGACCGGTTTGTCCGTTTCCTTCCAGCTGATGGCGCGGACCTTGTCAAAGTCCGGTGGCACCATGTCGGCGTTGTGGAAGATCACGCTGCCGTCGTTGCGAACGTTCTGCCAGAAAAACTCCGGGTAGTCGCCGAGCGGCATTTTGCGGCTCAGTCTTTCGATACGCACGTTCCGGGCGAGTTCCAGCGTTGCTTCGAGAATGATGCCGAACGCACCGTAGCCGCCGATGGCCCCGTAGAACATCTCGGCGTTTTCCTCCGGGGATGCCGTCACGATCTCGCCGTCATGCAGCATCAACTGAATCGACTGAACGCTGAGGATGATCGGCCCGAGGCCGACGTACCGGCCGTGGCAATTCACGCTCAGCGAACCGCCCACGGTAAAATTCGAATAGGTCTGCATGACGCGCACGGCCAGGCCGAAGTCATCCGCAACCCGCTGCACGTCCTTCCAGCGCGCCCCGCTTTGAACGCGAATCGTGGCATTGTCCAGGTCGAGTTCGAGGATGCGGTTCATGCCGCGCATATCAATATGCAATGTTCCCGGCTGCGCGGTCTGGCCACCCATCGAGTATCGGCCGCCGCCAATTGACACGGGCTTGTCGGACATCCGGAGCATGGCTTGCAGCTGATCGACGGAGCCGGGTACATACACTTCGTCGACCTGGATGTTGTTCAGGCGCGAGATATCGCTGATGACGGTGGCGCTGGTCGGCCGCTCGTAATTGTTGACGGCAACCGGCTGTGTCTCACGGATGATCAGTCGCATGCGTTTCAATGCCGGCAGCCCATAACGATTCACGGCGACCTGGGGACGCGACTCCGCGACACAGTAAAAGCCGCAGCGCTCGTAGAAACGAATGCCATCGGCATTGATGTCGGTAACATCGAGTTCGATGCAGCGAAAGCCGTCTTTCTGCGCTTCGCGCACGATGTGGCTGAGAAAGTGTTTCCCGAGCCCTGCGCCTCGCTGCTCGCTGTCGACAGCGATGTTGTTGATGTAGTAAGCATCGGGAGACGGCGGCATGACATAGCCTGCCAGCGCACGATTGACCGGGCCGACCAGGTGCGGCCAGCGTTGCAACGGCATCGCCCGCAGCATATTCAGCGTTCCCGAAAATTCCTCGGCGGCTAGCTGCTTTGCGCTGTACCCGAGTTCCGCACCGGAAAGCTTGCCGTTCACAACCAGCCGGGTCACGAACCGGTGGCTGAAATGCCCGCCGGGTCGGGCGATGAGCCGGGTCAGCGCTGCCTCGGCAGCCGATCGGCTGCCGAATATGAAGTCGAGCAGCTCGTGAGAACTGTCGTAGATCAGTGGGGCAAGCTCACCGGCATGTGCAGCGGTTGCGGGTTCGAATTGAATGTCGGAGTCAGTCTGGCGCATATGCCCTGTTCGCAGTCATATTACCCGGCATCGAGCCTAGCCATCCGGCGTCCGAACAGCCTGACGGTTGGGTGATGATTCCCTGATGGCAACAAGTTAACTGCCCCCGCATCGTTGTCTCCGTGTTCTTCGACGGACACGGGTTACGGGCGGGCGTTGATGGACATCTGTTTGAGCACGGGTGCCGTGTCGGGCATGACGCCGCGCCAGATATGGAAGGACTCGGCGGCCTGCTCCACCAGCATGCCCCAGCCCATCACCGATTGTTTCGCTCCCTGCGCGCTGGCCCAGACGCTGAACGGCGTTGGATTCAAACCGTAGGACAAGTCGTAGCAAAACGTACCCGGCTGTACGGCCGCTTTCGGGTAGGGCGGCGCCTGGCCCTGTACACCTGCTGACGTGGCGTTGATGATCAGGTCGTACGGTTCATCGACGGGAACGGCGTTGAACTGGCAGGCCGTCACTGCACCGCGGTCGCCAAACTGCTCAACGATATCCTGTGCACGACCGAGCGTTCGATTCGCGATCCTGAGACTTGCCGGTTCCATGTCGAGCAGCGGCCCGACGATGCCTCGCGTCGCACCGCCGGCGCCGAGTATCAGTATGTTCGCGCCATCGAGGTTCAGGTCCAGGTTGACGACAAGGTCCCGGAGCAAGCCGATGCCGTCCGTATTGTCACCCCGAATCTCTCCGTCGACGAATGACAGGGTGTTGACGGCACCCGCGACATGCGCACGTTCCGAGACGTGGTCACAGAGTTTTCGCACGGCCTGTTTGTGCGGCGCCGTGACATTCAATCCCCTGCCGCCGGTTTCCTGGAACTGCCGGACGGCAGTCTCGAGGTTTTCCGGTGCAACCTGCAACAATTCATACTGCAGTTGTTGCCCGGTTTGTAATGCGAACAGGCGATGAATGACGGGCGAGCGGCTGTGCGCCACGGGGTATCCCATGACGCCGTAGCGATCAAGAATGGTGGTCTCGGCTTCCACGCCGTGAGTATAGCTCTATTCAGCGAGCCAACGAGCAGCGTCGAGCGCGTAGTAAGTCAGGATCGCGCGAGCACCTGCACGCTTCATGCACAGCAGTGCTTCAAGCGCACACTTGCGTTCGTCGAGCCAGCCGTTCGCGCTGGCAGCTTTCAGCATCGCGTACTCGCCACTGACATGATAGGCAAAGGTCGGCACGCCGTAGGTATCGCTGACGCGCCGCACGATATCGAGGTACGGCATCGCCGGTTTGACCATGACGATGTCGGCGCCTTCATCCAGGTCCAGCCCTACCTCGCGCACGGCTTCATCGCTGTTGGCCGGTGCCATCTGGTAGGTCGACTTGTCGCCGCCGGCAAGGTTGCTTGCGGAGCCCACGGCGTCACGGAAGGGTCCGTAGAAACTGGACGCGTACTTGGCCGCGTATGCGAGGATGACGGTATTGCTGTGACCGGCATCTTCGAGGGCATGGCGAATTGCGCCAATCCTGCCGTCCATCATGTCGGACGGCGCGACAATATCCGCGCCGGCATCAGCGTGCGACACCGCTTGTTGTGTCAGCATGGCGACTGTCGTGTCATTGAGCACGTAGCCGGCATCGTCGATGATGCCGTCCTGGCCATGCGTCGTATAAGGGTCCAGTGCGACATCGGTGATGACAGCCAGGTCGGGAAATTTCGCCTTGATCGCCCGTACGGCTCGTTGCACCAGCCCGTCCGGGTTCGCGCACTCGGCGCCGTCCAGCGACTTGCTGTCCTCGTCGATGACCGGGAACAGGGCAATCGCCGGGATACCCAGCGCGGCGACATCCGCCAGTTCCAGCAGCAGTTGGTCGATGCTCTTGCGCGAGACGCCCGGCATCGAGTCGACCGATTCCGTGCGATTTTCGCCATCCAGGACGAAGACCGGGTAGATCAAATCGCTGGCGCTGAGGCTGGTCTCCGCCACCAGGCCGCGAAGATTGGCGGTCCGCCGGGTGCGGCGCATACGGGTCGCGGGGAAACCTTGGGTTTTATTGCCGGTCATATTTAGTCTAAATTACTCTAATTGTTCGATTTTCGCTGTAAATCGGGCCGGATTCCACGTCTGAATCACAGTTTTCGGCGCAATCCGTAATAAATACAAGAAAGGGCGGGTCATCTCGTATGCAAA
>JAUIDP010000115.1 GCA_030429005.1 Gammaproteobacteria bacterium
GCATATCGACAATCATACGCGGGTCGACCACCGCACGGGCCCGGCCACATCAGCACAGGAATATCGAGGCATCCTGCAAGGGCGCTCGCGGTGCGTATGGAATGGCAAGGCCATTGTCCACGCAGGTGCCGATGGCACCGACGCCAGCCAGGCAAACCACAACCTGTTGTTGTCCGAGCGCTGCGAGATCGACACCAAGCCGGAACTTGAGATCTATGCTGACGACGTCAAGTGCAGCCATGGCACGACGGTCGGTCAACTCGACGAAACTGCTCTCTTCTACCTGCGCACCCGCGGCATTGACGAACCCGGCGCGCGCCGCATGCTGACACAGGCGTTCGCCGAAGCAATCCTGGCCAAGGCGCCGCTCAAGGACCTGCACAACAAGCTCAGTGATCGCATCCTGACCAGGCTGGCACAGATGTCGGCGGGAGAACAGCAATGACCCAGGCACGACTCGAAACCGACCGCCATGCGCCCCTGGCCGCGCTGCGCGAGGATTTTCCGGCGCTGCAGCAGGACATCGGCGGCAACGGGCTGGTATACCTGGACAGCGCCGCTTCGGCACAGGTTCCCCTGAGCGTTATCGAAAAAATGGCGCAATACCAATCGCACGACCACGCGAATGTCCACCGTGGCGTGCATACGCTAAGCCATCGTGCTACCGAAGCCTACGAAGGCGCCCGCGACAAGGTGCAGGCATTCGTCAACGCACGCAGCCGTGCCGAGATCGTATTGACCAGCGGGACAACCGAAGCGATCAACCTGGTAGCGCAAAGCTATTGCCGGCCGCTGTTGCAGACCGGCGACAGGATATTGATCACGCACCTGGAGCACCATTCGAACATCGTGCCGTGGCAGCTCGTCTGTGAACAGACAGGCGCGGAGCTGGTCGTCGCGCCGATCGACGAGGCGGGCCAGGTCGATATGCAGGAATTCACCAGGCTACTCGATGACAACGTCCGCCTGGTCGCCGCTGCGCATGTTTCCAATGCTCTCGGCACGATCAACCCGGTGCGGGACATCATTGCCCGCAGTCATGCACTCGACATTCCCGTACTGCTCGACGGTGCCCAGGGTGTGCCGCACCTGGCAATCGATGTGCAAGAACTGGATTGTGACTTCTACGCGTTTTCGAGCCACAAGATGTATGGCCCGACCGGTGTCGGGGTGCTGTATGCCAGGGAGTCCCTGCTTGACAGCATGCCACCGTACCAGGGCGGTGGCGACATGATCCTCGAGGTTACGTTTTCCGGCACGACCTACAACGAACTGCCCTACAAGTTCGAAGCAGGCACGCCGAATATCTCCGGCGTGGTTGGTCTCGGCGCCGCGGTAGACTACCTGCAGGCGGCCGGTATGAGCAACATCGCCGCGCACGAAGCCGAGCTCCTGGACTACATGATGGCGCAGCTTGCGAACATTGACGGTATTCGCCTGTACGGCACCGCATCCAACAAGGCCAGCGTGCAGTCTTTCATGCTGGAGGACGTGCATCCTCACGATCTCGGCACGATTCTGGATCACCAGGGTGTTGCTGTGCGTACCGGGCACCATTGCGCGATGCCGGTCATGCAGTACTACGACATTCCCGGAACCGCCCGCGCCTCACTCGGCCTGTACAACAACACAGCCGATGTCGACCGCCTGGTTACGGCCATTGAAAAAGCCAAGCAGGTGTTCGCGTGAACCTGGCCAGTATCCAGGCCGGCGATGAACTGCGGGACCTGTATCGCGAGCTGATTCTTGACCATTCCCGTCACCCGAGGAATTTCGGCAAACTCGACGACGCAACGCACACCGCCGAAGGCATAAACCCGCTCTGTGGCGACAAGCTTCGGCTATACCTGCGCGTCGATGAGCAGCAGGTAGCCGATGCGCGCTTCGAAGGCAGCGGCTGCGCCATCTCGGTCGCTTCGGCTTCGCTGCTGACAGAGATCGTTGTTGGCCAGCCCGGCGAAGTAGCGCTGGATTTCGCACGCGACGTCATTGGCCGACTGACCGGCGCGACATCGCCACGGCCGCCTGCCGCCGAACTCGGGAAAATCCAGGCACTGGATGGCGTGCGCGAGTTCCCCACCCGTGTAAAATGCGCCACGCTGGCGTGGCAGGCCCTGAACTCAGCGCTTAACCGGCAAACCACTGCAGCGACCACGGAGTAGCTTGCTCGATGTTTGGACACACGAATGAACCTTTCGCACTGCAACGCGACGTCAAGGCCGTCATCATTCCGGCTGGCGAAGAATTACAATTGCGCGAAGGCACCTCGGGTTTCATCACGCAGTCTCTCGGCGGCAGTTTTACCGTTTATGTCGAGGGCAACCTGTTCCGTATCGCGGGTGTGGACGCGGACGCGCTTGGCAAGGAACCGGTGCCGCCGCCTGCCGTTCCGGACAATGCCACCGACGCCGACATCGAAGCCGTTGTCTGGGCTCAACTCAAGACTTGCTATGACCCCGAGATCCCGGTGAACATCGTCGATCTCGGACTGATATACCGCTGCGATATCAAGGCGCTGGGTAACGGCGAGCGTGCCGTTGAAGTTGACATGACACTGACCGCACCGGGCTGCGGCATGGGCGAGATCCTGGTACAGGACGCCCAGGAAAAGATCGCGGCAATCCCGACAATATCCGATGTTGTCGTCGAGCTGGTTTTCGACCCACCCTGGAACCAGTCGATGATGTCAGACGAAGCGAGACTGCAAACCGGCCTGATGTAGAAGGTACTATGCGAACACTGACCCTGGTCCGCCACGCGAAATCGAGCTGGCAAAACAGCAACCTGAGCGATCGTGAGAGACCGCTGAACAAGCGCGGCGAACGCGATGCACCGATCATGGGCAAGCGCATCGTCGAGGCTGGTATCCGGCCGTCGCTGATCATTTCCAGCCCGGCAGTTCGCGCCTGGTCAACGGCCAAGATCATTGCACGGGCGATCGGCTATCCGAAGGAATTCCTGCACCGGGAGAAAGACGTTTACCTGGCCTCCCTGGACCGGCTGCTGGACCTGCTGGTCGAACAGGATGCCGAATTCGAGAACATTCTGCTGGTTGGCCACAACCCCGGGCTGACCCAGTTTGCAAATTACCTGTCGCCGGGCGTCACGAACAACCTGCCGACCGCGGGCGTTGTCTCGGTCAGTTTCGAACAGGATGACTGGAACCTGTATTCAAGACCGGCGACCGAACTGATCGTCTACGACTATCCGAAACTAGCACTCGGGGACGTTGACGGCTAAGCCGCCTTTGGACGTTTCCTTGTAACTCTTTGACATGTCCATGCCGGTCTGGCGCATGGTCTCGATGACATGATCGAGCGTCACCTTGTGTGTTCCGTCACCCTGCATCGCGAGGCGTGCGGCATTAATCGCCTTGACGGCACCCATGGCATTGCGTTCGATGCAGGGGATCTGGACCAGGCCGCCGATCGGGTCGCAGGTGAGTCCGAGATTGTGTTCCATGCCGATCTCGGCGGCCTCCTCGACATGGTCGTTAGTGCCACCCAGCGCCGCAACGAGACCGCCTGCGGCCATCGAGCAAGCCACTCCGACCTCCCCCTGGCAGCCCATTTCGGCCCCGGAGATCGACGCATTAACCTTGTAGAGAATACCGATGGCACCCGCCGTCAGCAGAAACCGGTGAATACCCGCCGTATCCGCGCCGGGAACAAAGCGGTTGTAGTACGCCATGACTGCAGGAATGATCCCGGCCGCGCCGTTCGTCGGCGATGTGACCACCTGGCCTCCCGCTGCATTCTCCTCATTCACGGCAATCGCGAATGCGTTGACCCAGTCCAGTGCATCCAGCGGCGATGGTTCGCCGCGCGTCTCCAGTTTGCGGCGTAGCTTTGCGGCCCGGCGCGTAACGGCCATCCTGCCCGGCAGGACCCCTTCCGTGTTGAGCCCGCGTTCGATGCACGCCTGCATTGCCGCCCAGATTCTGTCGAGCTGCGCATGAATCGCATCCGGTGACTGCCAGCAACACTCGTTTTCAAACACCAGTTCCGCGATGCTTTTTCCAGCCTCTGCGGCGGCCGCCAGTAGCGAGTCACCGCTGGCAAACACGTATTTCGGTGCGCCAGGCCGGGATTCCTGCTCCGGTTCGTCGCCGCGTGCAACGAAGCCGCCGCCCAGCGAATAGTAGTCCTCGCTGAGCACTGCCTGCCCGTTTGCGTCGGAAGCCACGAAGCGCATGCCGTTGGTATGCCGTGGTAATTCCACTTCGTAGTTGAAAACCAGCGCGCTCCCCGGGTCGAAGGGAATCTCTCCGACAACCGGCACAGTCAGCCGGCAGCTGCCATGCACATCGCGCAACAGCCCCTCTACGGCATCCGGGTTTACGGTTTCCGGCCGATACCCCATCAGGCCGAGAATGACTGCAGAATCGGTACCGTGCCCCTTGCCGGTAAAGGCCAGGGAACCATACAGCGTGACCTGAATGCTGCGAACGTCGCCCGCTACCGACTCCAGTTGCTGTGCAAATTCACAGGCCGCAGTCATCGGGCCACCAGTATGCGAGCTCGACGGGCCAATGCCGATCTTGAAAATATCGAATACGCTGATGGCCGTCATTTCAGTCGGACCCGAGAGACAGCAACGTGGCATTGCCGCCGACCGCCGAGATGTTGTTGCTGACAGTGAATTCTGCTGCGAAACGCGGCAGGTAATAGGGGCCACCCGCTTTCGGACCGGTACCGGACAGGCCACGACCGCCAAACGGCTGTACACCCACGACAGCACCGATCATGTTGCGGTTGATGTAGAGGTTGCCGGCGCCGGACCAGGCTGCCAGCTTGCGTGCCCGCGAGTCGATCCGGCTGTGCAAACCCATTGTCAGGCCGTAGCCGGTGGCATTGACCGCGGCGATCGTCTTTTGCAGATCCCTGCCGCGATAGCGAAGGACGTGCAATACCGGGCCGAAAACCTCTCTCTCGAGCAAACTGATATCGTCGATCTCAATCAGCGTCGGCGCAAAAAAAGTACCGCTCGCCGTGCTCTCGGGCATGCGGCTGCGATGCAGGATCGTCGCTTCCTTTTGCATACGTTCGACATGCGCGACCAACAACGCCCGCGCTTCCTCGTCGATGGCCGGCCCGACGTCGACGCCGATGTCGACCGGGTCACCAATGGCGAGTTCGTTCATCTGC
>JAUIDP010000029.1 GCA_030429005.1 Gammaproteobacteria bacterium
CGGAACCAGGCCGGACAGGCGGTAGGCCTGCACATGGATGGCATTGCCGAGCCCGAGTTCGGCATCCGGCAACAGTTCGCGCCGGTAAGCATCGAGAACGATATCCTGGCTTGCGCTGAAGAATGCAATCGCGGCCGCGAGGTACGCAATCGCCCAGATCGACAATTGAGGCTGCAGAAACCCGGTCGCCGCGATCGACAGCATCAGGGCGATCTGCGTTACCAGCATCCATCCGCGGCGCCGCCCGAGCCAAGGCAACGTGTAGCGGTCCATGACAGGTGACCAGAGAAATTTCCACGTGTAAGGGAGGCCGATCAGCGTGAAAAAACCGATCTCCGCCAGCCCGACGCCCTCGGTTCGCAGCCAGGCCGGCACAAGCTGAATCAGGATGTAGAGTGGCAGGCCCGACGTAAAGCCGGTAAAGACGCAAATCAGCATGCGCCGATTGAGGATGGCTTCCCTGTAAGAGGGTCGATTCACCCGGACGTCACGTTGCGCGCATCAGCCATGCGACCAATCGTAGTCCATCGTGAGCGGTGCGTGATCGGAAAATCTCTCCTGCTTGTAGATGTCCGCCGAAATCACCTTGTCGCGCAGCCCCTCGGTGATGACCTGGTAGTCGAGCCGCCACCCGACGTTGTTGTCCCAGGCGCGGCCGCGGTTTGACCACCAGGTGTATTGCTCTTCCCGCTGGTCCACCTCGCGAAAACCGTCGACCCAGCGATACTCGCCGAAGACCTGGTCCATCCAGGCGCGCTCTTCCGGTGTGAAACCCGAATTCTTCTGGTTGGCACGCCAGTTCTTCAGGTCGATCTTCTTGTGGGCAATGTTCCAGTCACCGCAAATGATCGTTTCCGAGCGGCGGCGGCGCAGCTTGTGCAGGTGCTCGGTGAATGTATCCAGGCAGCGAAACTTGGCCGCCTGCCGCTCTTCGCTCGACGAGCCGGACGGCAGGTACACCGAAACGACATTGATGCCTTCGAGCTGCACCTCGAGGTAACGGCCTTCATCGTCGAATTCCTTGTCGCCGTAACCGCGAACGACTTTCTTCGGCTGGTGTTTCGTGTAGATCGCGACACCGCTGTAGCCTTTCTTGACGGCATCTTCGTAGAAACAGTGATAACCGTCCGGCGAGAAACACTTGTCGGCCAGTTGATGTTCCTGCGCCTTGGTTTCCTGGATGCAAACGACGTCTGCCTGTTGTTTCTGCAGCCAGTCGAAAACTCCCTTGCGTGCGGCTGCACGAATGCCGTTCGCATTCAGGCTGATAACTCGAAACAATCTGCGCCTCCTCGGGCCCTGTGTCATAATTCGATTCGTTCTTGAAGGCCGCCATCATACAGAAGCATGCGAGCGTATAAGAAAGAATTCATCGACCTGGCGATTGAACTCGGCGTGCTGCAGTTTGGCGAATTTACGCTCAAGTCTGGTCGCGTCAGCCCATATTTCTTCAACGCCGGCCTGTTCAACACCGGTTATGCGGCGGCCCGCGTCGGCCGCTACTACGCCGCAACAATCGCCGATGCAGACCTGGAGTTCGACATGATCTTCGGGCCCGCCTACAAGGGCATCCCGCTGGTCGCATTGACCGCCGCGTCACTGGCAGAGCACCAGGATATCGATGTGCCGTACAGCTACAACCGCAAGGAAGCAAAAGCACATGGCGAGGGCGGCAGTATCGTCGGTGCGCCACTGGCCGGTCGCGTGCTGATCGTTGACGACGTCATCACGGCGGGTACGGCCGTCCGCGAGGCGTACCAGCTGATCTGTGCAGCCGGCGCAGAAGTGGCCGGGCTGGTCATTTCGCTGGACCGGCAGGAACGCGGCCAGGGGCCGGCCTCGGCCGTACAGGAACTGCAACAGGCGCTGGGCATCCCGGTGCTCAGCATCGTCGGGCTGAACGACCTGATCACCACGCTGGAGGAGACCAGCGAGTATGAAAAGTACCTGCAGCCGGTGCTCGATTATCGGCAGAAATACGGAGTAATTGCTTAACTTGCTGTTTTTACAGCGTTATCCTCAAGCGTTTACAGATTTGCCAGCGACTATTAAGCTGTCATTTCGGGAACCAGTCCCGTTTATGGACTTGCCAGTAGTGGCATTATTCGAATATGCACCTGAAAAGCGCTGCCCTCACCGTTCTGTTCCTGCTCCCGCTGGTTGCCGGGGCCCAGCAGCGCTCAGCCTATACCTGGGTTGACGACGAAGGGGTACGCCACTACGGCGACAGGATCCCTGCCAAGTACGCCGACAAGCCGAAGAACGTCGTCAACGAGCATGGCGTGGTCGTCGGCCATATCGAAGGCAAGAAGTCCGAAGAAGAACTCGAGGCGGAACGCAAGGCGGCCGAGCTCGAGATGCAGAAGGAATTACAGAAGCGCGCTGACCGCGCCCTGCTCGCGACTTACCAGAACGTCAGTGAGATCGAGATGCACCGCGATCGCCGCGTTGAACTCTTCCAGGCGCAGTCGCGTGTGACCGAGCTGTATTTGCGTAACCTCGATCGGCGCCTGCAACAGCTCAGGAAAGAGTCAATGCGTTATCGCCCGTACAACTCGGACCCGAACGCACCGATGGTCGAGCAGAAGCTGGTACGCGAAATCGAAGACACGGAATCCACGATCACGCGGCACCAGCAGAACCTCGAAAAGTACCAGCAGGAAGAACAGGAAATCATCAAGCGTTTCGACGGTGACATTCACCGCTTCAAGAGCCTGAAGGGTATTACCGCGACAGCCGCTCAGGCTGTGCCCGAGTGACCGAAGCCACCTGAGCCGCGCTCGCTGTCGTCGAACTCGTCGACCACCTCGAACTGAACCTGTGCCACCGGCACAAAAACCATTTGCGCGATGCGCTCGCCGGGCTGGATTTCGTAGCTTTCGCGGCCCCGGTTCCAGCAGGATATGAAGACCTGGCCCTGGTAGTCCGAGTCGATCAGTCCGGTGAGATTGCCGAGCACGAGACCGTGTTTGTGGCCGAGACCCGAGCGCGGCAACAACACGGCGGCCAGGCCCGGATCACCGATATGAATGGCGAGGCCCGTCGGAATCAGCGTGGTCTCGCCGGGATCGACGACCAGTGCTGCATCGATGCATGCGCGCATGTCGAGTCCGGCAGAGCCGTCGGTGGCATAGTGTGGCAGTGGAATTGTGTCCCCGACCCGCGGGTCCAGGACTTTCAGTTCAATTGATCGCATATGCGCCGGAACTGTACGCGATCTCGTAACGCTCCGCGATAAGTTTGAGAATGTCGCGCGCCAGTTCCTGTTTGTCAGCCAGGTCAAACGCCTGTTCGCCGGCCTGCCAGTAAATATTCACAGCATTCTCGTCGCTGTCGAAACCCTTGTCGACGCCGACCTGGTTCGCAACGATCATGTCGAGTTGCTTGCGCTCCAGCTTGCCCAGCGCGTACTCGCGCAGGTTTTCGGTCTCGGCGGCAAAGCCGACGGTGAAAGGCGCCTTATCCAGCGCAGCAACCGACGCGAGAATATCGTCGTTGCGCACCAGTTCGATGGTCATCTTCGCGTCGTTCTTCTTGATCTTCTGTTGCTGCATTTCGACCGGCCGGTAGTCCGCAACGGCCGCGGTGCCGATAAAGATATCGGCATCGCCGATGTTCTCGTGGGTCGCCGCGTACATTTGCTCGGCCGTCTCGACCCGGTGCAGGTCAACCCCCGCCGGTGCGGCGATGGCGGTCGGCCCGCTGATGAGTACAACCCGCGCACCCTGCTCCTGGGCCGCCTGCGCGATGGCATACCCCATTTTCCCGGAGCTACGGTTGGTAATGAACCGTACCGGGTCAATCGGTTCTCTGGTCGGCCCGGCCGTCACGACGACGGTCTTGCCGGACAGCAGCAAGTCCTTGCTTTGCACCAGTGTCGGGCCGCAGACAATGGCGGCAATATCGTCCGGGTCGAGCATGCGGCCTTCGCCGACCTCGCCACAGGCCTGCTCGCCGCTGTCGGGGCCGAGGATGCGGACACCGCGAGCTGCCAGCGTGTCCGTGTTGGCCTGCACCGCCGCGTTCGCCCACATGACCCGGTTCATCGCCGGCGCTATCGCAATCGGGGCTTCGGTTGCCAGGCAAACGGTCGTCAGCAGGTCGGAGGCGGCGCCCGATGCCAGGCGCGCGATGATCTCGGCGGTCGCCGGTGCGATCAGCACGACGTCGGCCCAGCGCGCGAGTTCGATATGACTCATCGACGCCTCGGCTTCCTTGTCCCAGAGGTTGGATCGAATCGGCCGGCCGGAAACGGCCTGCAGCGCGGTTTCGGTGACGAATTCGTTGGCCGAGGCCGTCATGACGATCTGGACCTCTGCGCCGCGCTCGCGCAGGCGCCGCACCAGTTCCGGTGTCTTGTACGCGGCGATGCCGCCCGAGATGCCGAGCAGGACGTTCATGCGACTAGCTTAACTGAAATTCGGCCATCCGAACCGAATTCGGCGCTTGTTTGCACCTTGCGGTTAATTGACATTGGTCAACATGACAGACGCGGACATACTGGGAAAGGTACTCGGCGACCGGCGCCTGGCGCGGCGACTGCTGCGACAATTCGGCGGCCTGCACCCATTGCTGCACGCCGAAGCGGCGCTCCTGGTCGCCGAGCCCGGCATCGGCGAGAGTCGCTCGGCCATGCTGCGTTCGCTGCCGGAACTGGCGCGCCGATACTTCGAAGAGACGTTGCCCGTCGGCGCGACCATCCGCAGCCCGGCCGACACCGAGACCTACCTGCACGCAAAGCTGCGTCACCTGCCGCACGAGCTGTTCTGCTGCCTGTATCTCGACAACCGCCACCGCGTGTTGCGCTTCGATTCGCTGTTCCGCGGTACGATCGACGGCACCAGCGTCTATCCCCGCGAGGTCGTAAAAGAGGCGCTGGCAGTCAACGCCGCGGCGGTGATCCTGGCCCACAACCACCCGTCCGGCGTCGCCGAACCCAGCCAGGCCGACGAACGCATCACCCGCCGCCTGAAATCGGCCCTGGAACTGGTGGACATCCGCCTGCTGGACCACCTGATCATCGGCCACGCCGAAACCACATCGCTGGCAAGCCGCGGCCTCCTCTAAAAACCCGTGACAGTTACTACTTACACCTTTTTCGGAACCCACCGAGAAAAAGGTGTAAGTAGTAACTGTCACGGGTTTTTTCGGGGGGTTAAGGCCTTGAAATGGCCCGAATCTGCTGGTATAAAGTGCCGCTCTCTGCCCACCCTTCGTGGGCAACTTTATTGATAAAACAGAGACTTATACGTCATGTCCAAGGTATGTCAGGTCACTGGGAAGCGCCCGCAGAGCGGAAACAACGTTTCTCACGCCAATAACAAAACTCGTCGCCGGTTCCTGCCGAACCTGCAGAACAAGCGTTTCTGGCTCGCGGATGAGAGCCGCTGGGTCCGTTTGCGTGTATCGCACAAGGGCATGCGCATCATTGACAAGCACGGCATCGATAAAGTCGTCGCAGACCTGCGCGAGCAGGGCCAGAAAATTTAACCCGCAGGTACTGATCAATGGCAAAGAGCAATCGCGAAAAAATCCGCCTGGTTTCCAGCGCCGGCACAGGGCATTTCTACACCACGGCCAAGAACAAGAAACTTCATCCTGAAAAGATGGAGACGAAGAAGTACGACCCGACGATCCGCAAGCACGTGATCTACAAGGAAGCCAAGATCAAGTAAAGCTCATGCTGGATGCCTGAGCTTCCTGAAGTCGAAACCAGCCGCCGCGGCATCGAGCCGTTCCTGGTCGGCGAACGCATCGACAAAGTAACTATCCGCGAGAAAAGACTGCGTTGGCCGGTGCGTGCCGACGTGGCCCGCCAGCTTGCCGGCCAGACCGTCGATTCGGTTACCCGCCGCGCCAAGTACCTGCTGATCAACACCGGCAACGGCAGCGCAATGATCCACCTCGGCATGTCCGGCAGTGTCTACATCGCCGATCGCGGTACGCCAGCGACCGTCCACGAGCACTTCGACATCGAACTCGGCTCGGGCAGGATGCTCCGTTATCGCGATCCGCGGCGTTTCGGCTCGCTGCACTGGACGCGCAACCCCGCCCGCCACAAGCTCATCCGGTCGCTGGGGCCGGAACCGCTCGGGCCGGAGTTTTCCGGCAGCTATCTTTGGGCGCGAGCGAAAGGGCGCCGCGTCGCCGTCAAGCAGTTCATCATGAACGCCAACATCGTCGTCGGCGTTGGCAACATCTATGCATCGGAAGCGCTGTTTCTTGCTGGCATCAACCCGCACCGGGCGGCTGGCCGCATCGCCCGGCACCGCTACGACGCGCTGGCTGAGACGATTCGCGAAGTACTGCAAAAGGCAATCCAGGCCGGCGGCACGACGTTACGGGATTTTTACGGCGGAGACGGCGAAGCCGGCTATTTCAAACAGGAACTCACCGTCTACGACCGCGAGAACGAGCCGTGCGTGACCTGCAAGCAACCAATTTCTGCAGTGGTGATCGGCCAGCGTTCGAGCTATTACTGCAAACGCTGCCAGCGCTAGGTCTTGCCATGGCGCTCGAGCAGCGCCAGCCGAACTTTCGGCGACACAAACTCGCTGACATCGCCGCCGAGTTCCGAAACCTCCTTGACGAGGCTCGAGGAAATGAACGTGTACTTCTCGGTCGGGGTCAGGAATGCGGTCTCCACTTCGTCGGTCAGGTGCCGGTTCATATTCGCCAGCTGGAACTCGTACTCGAAGTCCGAAACAGCGCGTAGCCCGCGAATGATGACGCGCAGGTTATTGTCCTGCGCAAAATCCACCGTCAGTCCTGCATAGCCACAGACTTCGACGTTGTCGAGTTCTGCCAACGCATTGGCCGCCATGGCGACCCGCTCGTCAGTCGAAAACATTGGCGCCTTGCTGCCGGGATTCTCGGCAATGGCGACAACCACCCGGTCGAACAACTGCGCAGCCCGGCGCACCAGGTCTTCATGGCCCAGCGTAATTGGATCGAAAGTCCCGGGATACATTGCAGAAACTGACATCGATTGCCCCCTATTCATTGTCACCGACTTCATTGTCACCGACCCTGTACAGCGAGAACCGCACGTTGCCGGCATTCCTTGTTTTCAGCATTTGCCAGCGCTCCGGCAGCCCGGCCGGTGGCTGGTTCCGATCTTCCTCGACGTAGATGCGCGCATCGCTGGCCAGGAGATCGGCTTTTTCCAGAAGTCTACACAATTCAGGCAGCATTTCGGCAGCAAACGGCGGGTCCAGGAACACCAGGTCGAAAGGCTGGCCAGCCGCCGACTGCAGAAACTGTTGAGCTGCGACCGGGTGGACTGTTGCCGTCGGCGCACCCAGTACCGCGATGCTCCTGCGCAGGGTCGCCGCGGCACGATCCGACTTCTCCACGAAGTCGCAACTCGACGCACCCCGCGACAGCGCTTCCAGGCCCAGCGCGCCGGTGCCCGCGAACAGGTCCAGGCAGCGGGCCCCTGCAATACGTGGCGCCAGCCAGTTGAACAGCGTCTCGCGCACGCGCACGGACGTCGGCCGCAATCCCGGTACGTCCGCGATTTCCAACAGACGACTGCGCCAGTTTCCCGCTACAATACGCAGCCGTCCGGGTTGGGGCTTGTTGTCAGTCTTTCGCTTCGCCAATTGCTGCATCCTTTGCAGTGCCAGTGTAGGCGATTCATCTTCTTCGGGTGACTTTGATTACGTATGTTTGGAAAAAAACCAGCAACTGGAAATGAGCCGCAGCCGCGCGAGGGCTTTATCAAGCGTCTGCGTGCGCGTCTGAACAAGGGCGACAGCTGGCTGACGTATGATCTGGCCAACCTCGCTCCCGGTGGCAAGATCGACGAGGATGTCCTCGAGGAACTGGAGTCGCTGCTGGTGATGGCGGACGTCGGCATCAGCACGACCGAGCAGATCATGAGCGGCCTGCAGAAAAGCCTGGCACGCAAGGAGCTCAAGGATGTCGATGCACTGAAGGAAGGCCTGCGCCGATCGCTGCAGGACATCCTGCGCCCGGTTGCGCAGCCGCTGGAGATCACGTCGGCTGACGGCCCGTTCGTCATCCTGATGGTCGGCGTGAACGGCGCGGGCAAGACGACGACCATTGGCAAACTCGCGCGCCGGCTCAGGGACGAAGGCTATTCTGTCATGCTGGCGGCCGGCGATACATTCCGTGCCGCTGCCGTCGAGCAGTTACAGACCTGGGGCGAGCGCAATGATGTGCCGGTGATTGCACAGCAGTCCGGCGCAGACCCGGCGGCGGTGGTCTTCGATGCCTGGGAAGCCGCCAGGGCGCGCGGTATCGATGTATTGCTTGCGGACACGGCCGGGCGACTGCAAAACCAGCAAGGACTGATGGACGAACTGATCAAGGTGAAACGGGTAGCCGCACGCAACGACCCGTCGGCACCGCAGGAAATCATGCTGGTGCTGGATGCGAGCCAGGGCCAGAACGCGCTGGTGCAGGCGCAGAAGTTTCACGAGGCGCTGGGTCTCACGGGCATCACGGTGACCAAGCTGGATGGCAGTGCCAAGGGCGGCATCCTGCTGGCGATTGCCCACCAATTGAATGTGCCGGTCCGGTTTATCGGCATCGGCGAGTCGGCCGAGGACATGCAAACCTTCGACGCTGATGAGTTCGTGGACGCGCTGCTGGCAGGCATGGAATAGATGATCCAGCTCGAGGAAGTCACCAAGCGATTCCCTGGCGGCCAGGAGGCCCTGGCGGGGCTCAGCCTGTCGGTCGACAAGGGTGAGATGGTGTTCGTCACCGGCCATTCCGGCGCAGGCAAGAGCACGCTGTTGCGGCTGATTGCGCTCATCGAGCGGCCAACCAGTGGCCAGGTCATTGTCGATGGGCAGAACACCAGTCGCGTCAAGCGGCGCAAGATCCCGGCTTACCGGCGGCAGATCGGCATGGTCTTCCAGGATCACAAGTTGCTGTATGACCGCACCGTCTTCGACAACGTCGCGCTGCCTTTGGTCATCGCCGGCATGAGTTACCGCGAGGCCGGCCGGCGCGTGCGACCGGCTCTCGAGCACGTCGACCTGCTGCACAAGGAAAAGCAGAACCCGGCAACCTTGTCCGCTGGCGAACAGCAGCGGGTGGGTATCGCCCGCGCCGTCGTGTCGCGCCCGAAATTGCTGATCGCCGACGAACCGACGGGCAACCTCGACCCGGACCTGTCCATCGAAGTGATGCGCATGTTCCGGCGTTTCAACGAAGTCGGCGTGACGCTGCTGATCGCGAGCCATGACATCGCATTGATCGACAAGCTGGGCTGCCGCCGGATCGAACTCGATGCAGGCAGGATCGCGACGCCAAATACGGACCCCGATGGCTGGGACGACGAGGGCGACTGGGTCACAGTCGCGCAGAGCGGCGAGGATCCGGAACTGTGACCGGCTGGCTATCGCGACACGCCGCCACGGCAGTCGGTTCGCTGGGACGGCTCGTCCGCCAGCCGTTCTCCAGCCTGATGATCATTCTCGTCATTGCCGTCACGCTCGCCATACCGGCGTCGCTGAGCCTCGTCGTCAGGAACGCGCAGTCAGTCAGCGCCGGTTGGGACAACGCACTGGATTTTTCGGTGTACTTGCAACGCAGTGTTTCCGAAGCGGATGCCAGGAGCCTGGCGAGCCTCATCGAACAACGCGCCGATGTGGAGTCGGTACAGCTGGTTACGGCAGCGGAAGCGCTGGCGGAGTTCCGCGAACAATCCGGCTTCGGTGAGGCGCTCGACCAGCTCTCGGAGAATCCCTTGCCGCACACATTGGTGGTGCGGCCCGGTTCCGCGAACACCAGCCAGTCAATCGTGCTGTTGCAAGAGGAGCTCGATAACCTGCCCGAGGCCGAAGCAGTGCAGGTGGATACCGAGTGGGTGCAGCGCTTTCACGCCATCCTGGATATCCTGCGGCAGGCGATCGTCATCGGAGCCGCGCTGCTCGGCGTGGCTATCGTTGTCATCATCGGCAACACGATCCGGCTCGACATCCAGAACCGCCGCGAGGAAATCGAGGTCACCAAGCTGATCGGCGCCAGCAACGCCTTCGTTCGCCGGCCGTTTCTCTGGTCTGGTTTCTGGTTTGGCCTGTTGGGCGGTGCGCTGGCCGTCGGGCTGGTCTTCTACGGCCTGTTCCTGCTGGAACAACCGGTCGCCCGGCTCGCGGGACTGTACCGTAGCGGCATAGTCGTCATGAGCCTGACGGCGCGGGAGGCCCTGGCTGTCATCGGCATCGGCGTGGCCCTCGGGCTGGCTGGGTCCTGGCTTGCTGCGGCGCGCCATATGCGCCGGATTGAGCCCCGCTGAAATCACGATTTCACATAATCCCGGCGGATTCAACCGCCGTAACCTACTGTTTTTCAAGTCAATATAGTTCTCCAGGGAATTGAACTCGCGGACTTGTTAGCACTCTAAGTCACCGAGTGCTAAAATTGCCCTCAACCCAAGGAGGAGAATATGACCACAGCCGTTACCACCTTAGCTCACGATGTCGCACTGGCAGGACCTGCCGGAAGCCTTGACTCGTATATCCATGCCGTCGGCGCCATTCCGGTGCTGAGCAAGGAAGACGAACAGGACTTGTCGCGGCGCTTCCGGGACCAGGAGGATCTCGAGGCAGCACGTGCGCTGGTTATGGCTCACCTGCGCTTTGTCGTGCATATCGCAAAGGGCTACACAGGCTACGGCCTGCCGCTGGGCGACCTGATCCAGGAAGGCAACGTCGGCCTGATGAAAGCCGTCAAGCGATTTGACCCGGACTATGACGTTCGGCTGGTCTCTTTCGCCGTGCACTGGATTCGTGCCGAGATTCACGAGTTCGTGCTGAAGAACTGGCGCATCGTCAAGGTTGCGACCACGAAAGCGCAACGAAAACTCTTCTTCAACCTGCGCAAGAACAAGAAGTCGCTTGCCTGGCTCAGCCATGCGGAAACGCAGGCGGTTGCCGAGGACCTCGGTGTATCACCGAAGGAAGTGACGGAGATGGAACGCCGGCTCAGCGCTCGCGATGCCATCTTCGACCCGGCGCCGGGTGCCGACGACGAGCATTCGTTCACGCCGGCCGCATACCTGCCCAGCAAGAATGCGGACCCCGCCGAACTGGTCGAAAAGTCAGACTTTCATGATGACGCGACAGCCAGGATGGCAGAAGCGATGGAAGACCTGGACGAACGCAGCCAGGATATCCTGCGCAGCCGCTGGCTCACTGAAGAGAAGCAGACTTTGCACGAGCTGGCCGACAAGTATGGTGTCTCGGCAGAGCGCATTCGTCAGCTTGAAGCGAACGCGATCAAGAAGTTGCGGACTGCGATCGTCGTTGACTGACGCCCGGCTTGAGGCTCAGTCAGCCAACACTCTCACCGGTTGCCCTTGCTCGTGTACTCTGTACACGAGCAATTGGGCGCCTTCATCAGACGTCGCCGCTGCGTGAATTTCCTTCAGCGGAATCCTGACCAGCTCGCCCTTTGACACAGTCACGTCCGGCTTGCCGTCGCGACGGAGAATCGTCGAACCTTCGAGCACGTAGGCAATTTCGTCACCCGGGTGCCAGTGGCGCGGCAACTCGGAGTTCGGCGGCATCGTCACGCGGCTCACCATGACGTCGTATCCTTCCACCCCGCCCAGTTCACCGGACAACAGGGACTCAAGGTTCAACGCGGGTGGTGCCGCCTGCTCGTTGGCGACAGAGGCCTGCCCGAACCATGATCCGGCGAACGCCAGAACGCCGATGCCAATGCCGATAAGCAACAGATTTCGCATACCAGGACTCCCGGATTCAGGATAATTCTACGATCGGCTGAAAGCCGCCGTAGATCAAGCGGCTGCCGTCAAAGGGCGCGGGATTCTTCTCATGGTCCATGCGCTCGTCGCAGAAATCTTCAGACATCATCTTCGCCATCGCAGCGTCACGGGTTTCCTTGTCCGGCCATTCGATCCAGGAAAACACGATCGACTCATCTTCCGTGGCCTGGACCGCCTTGTGAAAATCGGTGACCTTGCCCTGCGGCACATCGTCGGCCCAGCACTCGACCACCCGAATCGCGCCAAAGTCCGTGAACACCGTGTCACCTTTCCTGGCGTGCTCTATGAATTTCTGCTTGTTGGCCGTGGGTACGGCAATTACAAAACCGTCTATGTAGCTCATTATTTTTCTCCTGCTACCTGGGATTCAGGTTGCGCAACTATTTTGCTGTTTCGGATCGCAGTATTTTATCCATCGCCTTGCCCCTGGCGAGCTCGTCAATCAATTTATCCAGATAACGAATCTCGCGCATCGTCGGCTCTTCGACCTTTTCCACCCGAATACCACAGACAACCCCCTTGATCAGGCTGCGAGCCGGGTTCGGTTGCGGTGCCTCGGCCAGGAACGTCTCAAAATCCGTTTCCCTGTCAATCTGCTTGTCGAGCTCCTGCTGACTATACCCGGTCAGCCAGCGGATAATCTCGTCGACTTCAGCCCTGGTTCGGCCTTTCTTCTCGGCCTTGGCAACGTAGTGTGGGTAGACGCTCGCGAAGCTCATTGAATAGATACGATGTTTTGTCATCGACTTTTACCTCATCGACATCACGGTCGTAGCGCAAGCCCCGGCTGTTTCGACCGTTGATCGAGTGAGCCCGGGACATTTTCTGCCGATCCTGGATAGTCCAGAAAACGTTCACGAACTTCGGCAGTGGGCACCATGCAATGTTCCCGCCGGCCGAACAGCCTGTATCGATTGCGTGCAAACAGGCGATAGAAATAGTCGCGAACCGGCCTCGGCAGGGCTTTCACGACACGGAACCAGTGCCACAGGCCGGTGAGGTCTTTCGTGATTTCCAGCGCGGCATCTGTTCGTTCAAGACACTTTCCATCCTTGATGAGCAGAAAAGTATCCACGCCTACCATGGTCGCGGCGTGTTTTTCGATCAGTTCCCTGCCAATCGCGCTTTGCATCGGCGTAAAGACGAACCGGCCAGCCGGATCTCGCTTGATAATGAAATTGACAGCACCGTTGCAGAAATTGCAGACGCCATCAAAGATCACTATGTGGCGAATATCCATTCAGAATCCGACGAGTATTCGTTGCCTCATGCCCGAGCCCGCTGCTGACTGGTTTGTCAGTTGGCTGCCGCTGTTTGATAGTACGCCGCGAGCTATGGACTACCTGGATACAATAGCACGATCGCCCGAATAGAGGTCTATGACGAGCAGGCTCTGGCGCTGCTCGTCGTCGGATACGTACAGGCGGTTGTTCTCGGCATCCTGCAGAATTGGGCCCAAGAGTAACAAGGGGCGCCCTCGGCCAGCCGATTGGCCGGAGACCAGCTGACGATGACCGGTTTCGATATCGACTGCAATCACATAGGATCCGGAGATATTGGTGACGTAGAAGAAACCGTTGTCTGCATCGTAATCGAAGCGTGTCGGCAGTCGGAATTTCTCGCCCAGGCCCCTATAACCATAAAACGCATTGTCGGATGAAATAGTTGTCCTGTCGCCGGTCTCGAGGTCGACAGCAGCGATCACCCCGCCAACCGCGCCGCCGTTAATCAACAACAGCGCGCGATTGTTTATCTCGTCGAAAATGATGTCCACTCCGTTGTGCACATCAACTCCGGTCCCACGCGTTTCGTCAGCGATGAGTCGGCGGTCGCCCGACATCAGATCGATCTCGTAAATAGCCTTTGTATCGAGGTCCATTACGACCGCCAGACTTCCATCGGAATTTGCGTCCGCCGCTATAATTTCGGCGATCTCGGGTCCGGAACCCATGTTGGCATCGATCAAGAGTCGGCGTTCGCCTGATTCGAGGTCGATTGAATGTGCCGAGTACGAGAGATTCCTCGGACCGTTTCCGAACCAGACAACGCGATCCTGATCGTCGATTACCGAGAATGACGTTATATGCGGCAGCGTCTCGCCCTTGCCGTCATCGAGATTTGAAATCGGCGTCTTGTCAGAGGCAGAACTGCCGAGGCTATAGAGCCCGCGGGGACTACCTCGCTCCTCGCCAGACAACAATTCGCCATCATGCATCCGAAGAGTGTCGTAGAAGAGGTACCGTAGATCCTTGCCAACGACATTGCTCGAGATCACCTCGCGATCGCCGGTATCTACATCCACCCGGGCGAGCGCGTGGCGCCCCCTTTCGGCAACAATAAAGTTCTTGTCACTGGCGTCCAGGAACATGTCGAGCACGTTATAGAAAACGCTGCCTTCACCCAGGCTCTCATCCGAGACCAGCGTAGGCACGCCGCTTGCGAGATCGTACGCGTATATCGCCCGTTGAAACTCGAACCACGCGTAGAGCCTGTTGCGCGGTCCATCGACCAATATCTGCCTTGCCCATCCAATCGAATAGCCCTCTGATGTCCTTTCAAGGGCAACGGCCGTGCGGTCGCCGGTTGACAGGTTAACCGAGAAAACGCCGCCCGAGTTGAGCACATAAGCACGGTCTCTCGACTCGTCGACTGTAATGCTTTCCGGCCGAAAGAAGTCGGGTCCCGAACCATTGTCGACATCGGACAGGATTCTGCGTTCACCGGTCTGAATATCCACGCTCAATATTGCGGCACGGTTGTAGTCAAGGACCAGCAGGCGCCGACGACCCGATTCGATCACCATATCGCTGCCACCCGACAATTCCGGACCTGACCCAAGCGTGCCACCCGCGAACAGACTGCGGTCGCCACTTGCAAGGTCGAACGTAATCAGGTTGCCGCCGTCAAATGCGAACATCCGGTTATCGACCGGGTCCACTGTCAAATGACTGGCCCGCTGAAGAATTGCCCCTGAACCTACTCCGTCCCCCGAAAATACCGTGCGAATACCGGTAGCCAAATCAATGGCAAATACAACGTTCTCCAGGTGCGCCAGGAACGCACGATTGCTCGCAATGTCAATGGCGCCGGAGCCAACGAACATTTCTAACTGGTTTGTGATCCTAAAACTCTCGGATTGCACACTGCCATCGTTGCGGCGCAGTCGAGCGTTGATGTCCACCCCTGCACCGGGTACCGGCACCACGGCTGACCAGCGATTCAAATCAACGTCGTGCTGCATCGCCAGCACACCATTGACGTCGATAGAATCGAAGTCCGAAGCGAGGGCCTCGCCATCTTCCGAGTCGACAAGCACTCCGCCAACAGTAACTTCTGTGGCGTCGCCGCCCAGTTCTGCATTTGGCGTCGGGAACGTAACGCGAAAACTGATACTGCTTTCGTCGGTGACAGCAACCGTTACCGTCTGGACCGATGAACCACCGCCGTTTTCAGTCGCAGATATTTCCACGGAATACCGATTGTCCTTGTCGGCATCCAGCGGGTTTTCGAAATCCGGCGGCTGATTGAGTTGCAGCGCTCCGGACGCAGATGCTATTGAAAACAACGCCGCATCCTGGCCTCCGGATATTGAATAGCTTATTGCTCCACCGGCGTCTGGCGTTGCGGCCACAACAAAGTCCAGGGCTGAATTTTCTGGAATCGTTACATCCGTTGGTGACGAAAAAACCGGCCCTGGTGGTGGTGGCGGTGGCGGTGGGGTTGTTGTTCCGCCACCAGCCCCGCTACCACCGCCCCCACCAGAATTGCCACCGCCACCGCAAGCGGCGGTGAGAATGCAAAAACCAATTAATGTGAGCAATTTTGGCAGAGACAGGTGCCAGGTATTGACGCAACCGGGTCGTCGCTGTTGGTAGTTCAATGTTCCCCCCAAATGTACAGCCCGCAGGTTGCCGGCAAATGATATCGGAGCCGTGTGCTACTGCAAAGTTCGATATCTGCCTGCTTCCAGCGCATGTGTCAGCCGATAAGACAGGAATACTTCTCCGGTCTTCCAGTGGCCGGCGGACCACTTTGAAAAACGCCAGAACTTAGTAGGCATACTATTCTGTTGTTACCAGTATACCGGTCGGACGACACGCGTAGCCGGCAGTAAACATAATCGACGGCAGGCGACACTCCTGGCATATCAACAGCGTTTCGCGCGCTGAGCTAACCTGACACCGCCCTAACCCGTAGACAGAAATGCGTAGATAACAACTGCGACAAAACCAAGCAAGACAACCGTCTCGAGGTGATCGACGATCCAGGTAATAGTGGACCTGGTCCTGGTGCTGAGCCAGTTCTTGCCGGCAAGCTCGTCATCACGGCCAATGATATCGTTCGGCATGTCTTTGCCCGCGATCAAGAGATAGTAGTAACGCGATTTCGAACTCGTAAACAGCCAAGCGATCGTTGCCGTCATCACGGCAATCGAGAGGGCGCCCCGGGGGCCGTCGGCCGGTATTAGTTCGCCCAGAAAGCCTCTACCCATGAACGTCGCAATACCCAGAACCAGGACGTAGGCAGAGATCAGGAACCGGCTCAAATGACTGTTCGAACCGATTGAAATCGCCACAGAGATCGGCAGCAAGAAATGCAAGACCGCAACGTATATGCCTTTCTCGGGGTCGATCTCAGACATGCCAATACCGCTCAGGGAGGCAAACACTGAATAGACGACTGTTCCAACGACAGACAATATGGAGAGGGCCGCGACGACCCTGAGGAACCCGGGTGGCTCAACGTCAGGCCGGTTCTTGAACCCGGGGGGTCCGAAGGGAATCTTGACACCAGGTCGATTGGGCACCATTACCTGTTTCCTAAATGCAATTCTGCATGCGGCGATTGATTGCATCCGCACCCACATCCGGACGCCCAGAATACTATTCTCACCCGACATCCGGCTACCAGCACCCGGATTGGGCTATGCAGGAAAGACTACAGGGCTGTTAGTTGCCCAAATATCGATAGTGGCCGGTTATCGGATACTGAAACAGAATATCCTCGGCCACAGGTCCGTTGCCAATATTGTGGACAACAAGCGGCTGATCAGTTTCGGGTGATCGCTGATCGATGACTATCCCGATATGCGGGAGGTTTCCCGGTAACACCCAAGTGACCAGGTCACCCGGTCGATAGTCGTCCGGATCGTCAGAAACAACCAGTGCTTCTCAGTTGCGCGAAAAAAAGATCTGCAGATTGGGGACTCGACGATGGTCTATATTCTTGTCGGTACCGCTCAAGCCCCAAAGTTCCGGGTACTCGTGAAAATGCGCACTCATGTCTTCGTGCACCAGCACTTGCAGATCGATGCCTAGTTGCCGGTAGCTTCGAATTACGACATCCGTACACACCCCGATGTCAGCGGGTACATCACCACCGGGATAATCCAGCGGCAGGTAGCGGCCATCGTATCGGACCTGATGATTTGTTCTGTCGATTGCCGCCTGCACCAGTTCCGACACGAACAGCTCATCCTCCGCCGCTTGATCGCCTGTTGCAGCAAGACTGGCCGTTAGGGAAGCCAATACGAAAACGAGTCGATGCATTCGACATCCGGGTGACAATCCTGCGGTTCATTGATAAACCTTGCTTTGGTCGCCGATTCCGACCGGCACACCTGCGGCTGGGGTACATGACCGGCTAGTCTCAACCGTCATTAAGGATTATCAATACCGTACTTCGAGTGAATCTCCTCGATCTGCGGTTCTTTGGACTGCAGCGCCAGCATTAACAGCTCAACCGTGCTCTGCATTGCCGTGGAAGCGCATTGACTGTATGCACTTATCACGTCCGGCGAAATTGTCGAAGTATCTCCGTCAACGAAATACGGCTCCATCTCCGATAATAGGTTTATGCCGCACTCGCTTTGCATGTTGGAGACCAAATCACCACCTAGCGCCTCCCAGGACACAGCCGAATAGAGAAGCTCGACCAGCTCATTGACAGCGTGAGACTGCGTCTCATCATCAAGCGGGGCCAGGTAACTTGCGGCAGCGCGGTCAACGTATCCACCCAACGCTTTTTGGACCACTCGCTCCCAACGAGCCTCCCAGTCCTCAATCATCCGTGAGTCAAGTTGCTGAGCATTGGCTGAGAAACCTGCCCCTATCAAGAGCCAAAAGAGTGATATGGATGAAGCGATCCTGAATCTAAAGTTCTTCATAGATACGAACTCTACCATTAAATCCGTGTTCTACTTCTTTTGGAATGACTTGGGCTAGACGGGTCGACTCCCAATACGTTGGTGCTAATAAAATCAAGGAATGCGCTGAGTTCGGCATATTCCTGTTCTCGTTTGGGCGACATTTCGCGAGGCATAGAACATAACTCAACTGGGGAACTGCCGACGTCTGCTTTGGTTAAACGCCGTCAGTTTACTTCAGTTAGGCCGGGTGGCTGGAATCCGCAGCCAAAAGTGGCCAGTCATCAAGGTATGCGCGGCGTGCCCCCATCCATCTCGACAAGTCCCATTGCATTACCCGCCGGGTCTTTGAAAAGGCCCAGAACGACGACACCCGGAACCTCGAAACGCGGTACATCAACAGTGCCTCCCTCCTTTTCAATTAACGACAGATGTGCGGCCACATCCGGAACACCGATATAGATACGTTTCTCTGCCGGGTCCCTGCGGATCGCGCACTCGATCGCGCTCGAAACGGAGACGACAAACTTGCCCTGACTATCAATATCCCATTGGAAGACCGACGAGTAGAAATTGATGAGGTCCATGTCGTCGGGACCGGCGAAGTCTAAGAAAACAACAGGGAATGTCATCTCGTTATAGAGTCCTTGGACGGCGGCTACGGGTCAGTGGCTGCCATTCTACCGCGACTCGTACGTGCGACCACAAAGGGCCAGGAACGGTTGTACTAGGATCGCAGAATTCAGGCCATACCATGCGCATCGGGAATAGGTGATGGCTTCCCTTCGGGACGTGCTTTCAATTCGGTTTCGCTAGCGCCCGCGCGATAACGTGTCAGGAGCGCCTCAGGGTCCACTTCTACCCCGACAGGATTGTTTGCAAATGCTTCACTACGCATATAGTCGAAGGCGTCTTTGGAGTTACAGGATTCGACCTGAAGCTCGATTCGGTTTCCGTCCGGATCCTGATAATAAAAAGAAAGCGTGAAGCCGTGATGAACTGGCCAGTAGGGAGTGAGCCCCTGGTCCTTGAGTCTGGCGTAGGTTTCGAGTAGGTCTGCTGCTGAGGCGTATGTGTAGGCGACATGGTTGAGGCCAATCTCGCCGGGACCTGAATCCGCGGGCGCGTCAGGCTTCAGCACATCAAGATTCGCGATGGCGAAACGATGGCTTTCATCATCATAGGTCAGGAAAGCAAGTGCAGGATCGCCATGCACAATCTCCGCGCCGAAAACGTTGATATACCAGGTCTTCATTTCCTCAAAACGACGCGTCATAAAGACAACATGCGAGAAGGTAGGGGGCGTTGCCATATCTGTACGTCCTTTCAACTGAGAACCCTGGCCGCTTCGAGTCATTAACAGACCGCCAGTGTACCACCCTCGATAGACTACTATGTGAGGTTTCCTGCCGTTCAAGTGTCCGAAATTCCGATCCGGAGATTTGAACGGCTGCTTGCATCAACAACAGACGTTCGGAGTGCATACCGCAACGGGCAGAAAACGGCCAGGGGCGGACGGTCGCGATTAGCACGGAACCGCTGAAAGAGCGGAACCGACTACATTAAGGAACGCGTTGAGTATCTCAGTAGTGACTCGGCCCCGATTGAAGACGATATCGCACAGGAACAGAAAGACGACTCCTAGCCAAGCGAGATACACGAATCCAAGATAACTGCTGTGAATGATCGTTAGCAGCCAATTCTGCTCAAAGATGTAGAAGTAAGAACAAATAAGCGTTGAGACCGCGAGCAAGACACCCGGCAGGAACAGATGCATCATTGCCTGCGGCTTCAGGAAGGAAACCAATAAAAGCAGGATGAAGGCTGCCGCGTTGCTGGCAGTGAATATTCGAATATCACGCTTAAGTTCGGTAGCTACACCCATGTAGCTCGAATGAATGAAGTTCGAAATCTGTTCGTTCGCAGCCTGTAACAGCGCGATATTCGTATTAAATCCGCTCTCGAACCAGTCTTGCCATTTCTCGCGGCATTCGCAGTCCAAGTCTCTGACCGTTGCCAATGCGGTAGCCCATTGCTCATGGACCTTGTTTCTAAGGTCGGTCTTTAGATGCTCTATCTGGGCCTCGTTCTTCTCGTACATCGACTGCGCCAGCCTCGCTAACGCGTTCTCCGATTCAGGCGACCGAATTGCATCGATAGAAGCATCAACTCGCTCCTGCGCCTGCGACTCAATGTAGTCCGCCGCAAAGTCTTCGACCCAGCCGGGGACCGAATAGGTCAATGAGAAGAACGTTAGAAAAATCGCCGCTCCGACAACGCCGATCGAGCGCAATGACAGCTTTTGCAGAACCGTGTTATCCATAACAAACAGCCATCCCAGCGAAGAAAATCGAATATCCGCTGTGGGTCAGAAGTGGAAATTATAGCTTATAGCAACTGGATTTCCGCTTTCGGCCAGAAGCGGAAGTTCGTCGCACTGCAGGCATTGACTAATCAAAAGCAAAATTCACACCTACATATATTAGACAAACCACAGTTGCCGCCGCTGTGAAGCGGACAATCAAATTCTGCGGTCGTTTGATCTTTCCAATGCCTAGCCCAACTACTAGCGAGAGGACGTAGGCTCCGAACCCCATGATCCACATTGCGTAAAAAGCGAAAGCGTCTTCTCCAGTGCGTTGATTCAAATAGAAATCCAACGATACGTAAAGAAACGCGAATGAAAGCGGAGCTATGCTACCGAGTGCCGACGCAGCAAGAGGTCGAAAAGAAGGCCGAATCACTGAGCGCCAAATCAGAACTGTGGGAACAGCGAAATAAATCGTGCAGGCGATCAGGCTAAGAGCTTCGTCGTCGATTTCGAAACCTCAAGATTCGATTGCGTAGCGAGTGGCTGCAACGGGTTGCGGAATCAATCAGTGGTTGCAACACGCAGACTCTCTCAAGAGACGTTACAATTCTATTCACCGGCAGGGAAATTTGCCGAATGTGTTGCGACGATCTATTGAATCCGCAGCCAAGAGCAGCCGCCCGTATGCTTCCGGTTCAGTGAGAACACTCTATTCATTTGTGGTCAACGTAGAGACCATAACTGCCCGTGTACGAGATTCAGTATCCCACCAGAACCTCTTGTCGTCTTTCTTCAATGCGTAATACACGCTGATAGGTAAGGTGCAGAGCCCGATAAATCCGAGAAACGGCCGCCATCCAAAATTCGGCGGATATCCTACTTCGTTGGCGGGGACAATCTTAAAGCCTAAGACGTACTCGCCTAGTGTTTGCCGGTCTTTGAAAGGAGTATAGAAAAAATAGAAATAGAGCGCAGCAAAACAGGCTAGTACCGCAGGAAGCGCGAAAAATGCATCTGAGGGCCGGGTAAACTTGCGCACAAAAAACCACTCGAAAGTCCCTGTATGTTGGCCTTCAGCAACAAGCATCGGGATAGCTGTTATCGGCACTACGATAAGCAGAACAAGGGCGAAATCGAGGTAGAATGCCCCGAGTCTTCGCCATACTCCGACGACCCTGTCGTCTTGAATTTTCACCTTTTGATTTGGTCGAAGTACCAAGAAAAGTACCAGCGCAATGCTGATTATGATGCTCAAAATTGACGAGTGTGCTCCGACAACACACCTGCTATTTATGCAAGACGACTGTACGCCAAGGTACTCGCCTGAATAGGACGCGCTGATATACAGCGCGAATATGACGAGCAAAAATGTGACTAGTCTTGCCATTCTTTGGGCAGATTCTCGTTTTCCAGGGCAATGATCGTGAACGTCCGTTTCGGGTCAGTAGTAGTAATTGTACGCGACTCCAGGCGTCGGGCCGCCTCCGGCCACTAGCGGCCATCGAGACGCGATCAAGTCAGCTCACGGTCAAAGCTGATGCCGCCACGCTCTAGCAGGCCGACACTCTGCCCATCAAGTAGCTGGGGCGCGCGACGCACGAACATCTGAAACCCGGTTGCCACCAACGAAATCGTGCCCTCTTGACAGTCAAATCGGTACGAATGCTGAGTCATCTTTCCGTTCGGCGTTGGTTCCGGCTCGCCGCGATGCAGGTCAGCTATTTCGATAGTTCCTTGCGGTGACTCAATGTCAATAACCACGCTATGCGCGTTACTAAAGACCATCGTCACAGGGGCAACCCAGAATCTGAAATATGTCTCGTCTTCCTGAGGCTTGACCCATTTAAAAATGTAGTCGAGGTCAATCAGAAACTCGAACTGATCTGGGTTCGCAAAAAAGGACCAAACCGTGGCATCGTGCCATCCCATCTGAAGAAAATCGCCATCGTCCCAGCGAGTTTTCTCAAGTTTATACGCGTCCATTCTGTTCAATCTGGCTGGGTAATTTGGGAGTTAGCGACCGGCTGGTTAGGGTCATCTACCGACCTTGAGTCTATCACTGATTGACGGACAGCTTTGCTGGGCGTTCCTGCCTGTCGCAGGCGTTGCCGCGGTAACGTCCGACGCGATCGACCGCTGCTGCTGAGAGCTGCCGCTCAACTCGCACCAGGCAGAACTTCCGAGTGCGGCCATTACCGGTCATTCAAGACCTGCTGCCGATAACTGAGCATCCGGAATCCAGTCTTCGGGAGGTCTGGTTGTCGTGGACGACCATTTCTTTCCGTTCTCAATCCACTTTTGGCGCAACCCATTATGCGCGGAACTGAAATCGTCGTAGCCAAACTCCGTGCCACAGCAAGGGCAAATCTCGAAAGACGAATGCCCACGCGCATCGTATGCAGGGTCGTGCAAGTCTCCATATCCGCATACTGGGCACATGTTTTTCGGAGAATCTGTGGTCATTTGAGAATCTGCAGGTGACTAATTCATGAACGACAGGTTCGCTTGCGGAGTAGCCATTATAACCTGCGCCAAATCAATGGGTGCTTTCGGCCAAGAGCGGCCTTCAACTTGACGAATCGCCTTCGCTATCAAAGTACGGCTCTCCGGTCGGAAAGAAGAAATCATATCGGTCGCTAAATCGCTTCAGCGTAGAATCAACATCCACTGCGAGTTGCAATGCTTGAAGAACGTCCGCACCGTAGATTGTGTCGTTAATCTCCACAGGAAAACCCTGATATTCCCTACGACAAGCACCAGTTAGCTTATTCACAGCAAAATCAACTGAACTCGGCTCTACTAAGGCGGGAGCACCTATCCGAATAGTAAATTCCGACCTGTCGTCTTGGCCTTTGGGCGCCCAATAAAGGCGTCTTTCCGCAATAGATTTCATCATCTTCGCTTTGATTTTCGACCGGCAGGTTTGGGTCATCTACCGACCTCGAGTCTACCACTGAATGACGGGGCGCTATGCTGAGCTTTCCTGCCAGTCGCAGGCGTTTCCGCGGTAACGCCGTTCGATTCCGTCCGCTCTTGAAAGTAGCTGCCTATCAATTCAAACCTTCAAAAACTTCGGGACTCGGCCAGGCGCGGAAGTTCGGATCGCAAAGGCAGTACTAGGATATCGCGGTCCGCAGGCTTCGCTTCCACACAAGCCAAAATGTGAGCCCGGCGACAATTCCGATCGAAACATACTGTACCAATAGATCGGCAAGCGGCTTCTTCTCCGGTGTCATCAAGGCGCCGAAGACGCCGGCCAGAGCACCGCCAAACAACGCGAGCCACCAAGTTACGTGGCCGAATCTGCGGCACACCAAAAAGAATGGGAGCCCTACTACAATCGCAGCAAGAACTGAGAAGGGAAGGAACATCAGAAAAACGGCTCCCAGAAAAATGAGTGCGTCCCACGGCCCCTCAATTGTGGGCTCAAAAGGCAAGGCACGGATTGCCATTATTGACGGCGGTACTTCACAAGCTGCCAGAAAGCCGAGGAACGTCGCGCCCTTCTCAGTCATGAATTAGCAATGTCACTCTTGGGTCATCAACAGACCGTCAGTGTACCACCCTCGATAGACTGCTTTAGCGAGGTATCCGGACATTCAATATTCACTATTTCGAATCCGACAATCTGTAGGGCTGCTTGCTTCGACCGCCTACGTCTCAGCCTCTATTTCATCGAGAAGCTCGTTACATAGATCCTGAAACGACTTTCGCCACTGCTGAGGATCCCCTAAGTACGCGTACTGGTAGTAAGAGCTTCCAAAACTCTGTTTGAATCGATATCGAAACGCTTCCCACGCTTCGTCCTCCATGAATCCTTGTTGGTACTGAAAATAGTAGTTGTCCAGTGTTACCAATCCCTTGGATGCCATCATGATATTCGTTGCGACGTACTCGGCGCCAATCGTTTCATAATCGTTGACTAACGAATCGCCAAGTTCTCCGGATTCATAGGCGGATTGCATTTCCTTGACCACAGTCCCGAGTAGAGCCTCATTTTCCGCAAACGCACCGACGTGTTCAGCGCCATATATTGCTCGCTCCTGATACTGCTCGGCAATCGCGATCTCCTGTGTCTGCTTCATCTGCATACCAACAAAGACCAGCGAGGCAACCAATGCGAAGATACCGACTACTTCGATCCAATCTTTTAGCTTTGCCGGGTCCATATACTAATCTCGATTTAGATGAGTCGGGTTATATTCGGAGACACGCTTAATCGGCCGGATTGGGTTGACAGGCGGCGATTGTAGCAACTGCAGGTACTAGTCGCTTCACGGCCAGTAGTGGACGCCCCGAGCTATTCGACTGAGGCACCGTAGTTCTCTGTTGAATAGTCGCTGGCGAACTCGGGTTGCAGCTCAAGCGCGCTGGAGAATATTTCACGCGCTTTTTCAACATCGCCCGCCCGAAAATGCGCGTAAGCGAGACTGTCATACGCTTGAGGAGCTTCCGGGAACAACTCAAGGAGTGTACCGAAGATGTTAAAGGCGTCGGTCCACTTTGAATTGTTCACTAGTGACATGCCGAGCTCATTGAGAGTGCGCCCGATGAACTGGCTATAGCCAGCCGATTCATAACTCGCACGAAAATCGGACTGGAAAGCCTCCGGACCAAGGTTTTGATAGTTGTTCCAGGCAAAAACAACGGGCGGAAGCGCAATTGGATCGTAACTTCCACTCTGAATGTAGGAATAGATTCTGCCTGATATTTCCTCCGCGACGAGACCATCCGTATTTGACAGAACAATAATCTGGTAATCGTTGTGCAGGTCAAGTTCAACCGCAGCACTGATTCCGGCTCCGCCGCCAAACGCGGCCCAATATTCGCCATCGATCGGAAAATATTCGTCGATCACGCTTCCCTCAGGTGAGAGCAGTTCGTCTCCATAGAAAAGGGCCCGATAGAACGTCAGGACATCTTCAACGGTCGCTTCAATACCGCCGTCAGGGCTATGGTGCTCCGTAACTCCGACGAAAGCCTGCTCTCCCGCATAGTTGAACGTGTAGCGAAGCGACTGGTTCGACGAGTCCTGGCGATAGGGATAGACAGTATCTTCGAGCTTTAGCCGATCGAAGATATTCTCCTCCAGGAGATTCGCGAATGGCTTGCCGGTGCTTTTCTCCAAAATCGCCCCAAGAACCACGTAACCGTAGTTCGAGTAGCGACGCTCCGTTCCAGGCGGAAAAAGCAATGGAGCGTCCTTGAAAAGCGCGAGCTTGTCGTCAATCGTCCTGAAAGAAAGTGGACTCTCCCGGTACGCTGATGGGAATACATCCGGGAACCCCGAGCGGTGGTTGAGCAGATGGCGCACAGTGATTTTGCGCGCTGTATCGGCCGGGAAACCCAGATCAAAAGAATCAAGGTCGTCGTCCAGTCCGATCACACCGCTCTCAACTTGCTGAAGAACCAGTACGGCGGTGAAGTTCTTGATTATTGAGCCAAGATTGTACTTTGTGTCGCGGTTGTTCGGTTCTCCGGATTTCCGGTCAGCCAGGCCGACTGCGGCCTGATAAATCGGCTGCCCCGCCTCGGCCAACAGGACCGACCCGGAAAACCAGCCCAATTCGCGATAGGAATCGACAATAGCGCGAGCTTCGGCGACGATGGCCCCGGAGTCATGGACGGCAGGCTCTGCTGCCACAGCGACTGGTGATGCCAAAATGAGACTGAAAGCAGTAACTGCAAAGTGCTGGATCTTGTTCATATATCTTGAATGTTTGTTCATATTTCCTCAGGGTTTCGGCCGCCCGACCTGGTCACTGATTCTCGAAATCCGGGCTAGACGTTCTCGCAGCTAGATTAGCCGCATTGGGTTCGGGCGATTCTAGCAATATCTGATAGAAGCCGCTTCGCTGCCACATTCAGCTCGTGAGGAGGCGGCTAATCGCCGCTTCGTGACAATTGGCTTATTCGGATTTGGAGAAAGAAAGCCGTGAAAAATGACACTGCCGACACCAGCGTCGATACGTAGGCAATCCAGTGAAACACCCGACCAAATTCTGCCGTTGATGCCCAATGCGAAAGGAAAGCGAGTGCGAAACAGGCGAGACCCACTCTCACGGCCGCCTTCTCCCAATCCTTTGCATGCTCTAGTGTTAGAGTCTAGGTGTTGCAACCACCGATTGAATCCGCAGCCACTAGCAACCGCTCAAATGCGACCAAATTGGATGGCCTTCCTAGTCTCAGGTAGTGGACATCTTGAAACCGTCAATATCCACACTGCCTGTAATAAGTTCAACATACGTTTCCTCCGTAGCACCGTACATTTCTGTCATTACCTTACGGCAGAGTTCGACTAAATCACCGTTCTCAACACGGAGATAGTCAACGTTGTTAGCTCTTCTAGCTACAACTTTGTATCCGTCGCTCGCGGCGAGTGTCTCAAAAACATTTCTATCTTTGAGCTTCGTTTCGCCCAGAAGCACCCAGTCGAATCCAATCTCGCCACCTTCTATCGAGAATTGAAGTTCAACGTGCTCGTCATTATGTGGGTCTTCCGGCATGAGCCAAAATATCACGAACGAGGAGTCCGACCCTTTGTCACTCAATTGGCGAAATACATTCTGAACGTCAGTGGGATTGGCCGCATAGAACTTTATCGGAGACATTTCAACTCGATAAGAAAGCCATGCCCAATACGTCACGAAGACGATCACTGCGCCGCCCAGTATCCACCCAAGAATCTTCATGCCTGCAGGCCAGGATTAGTTCTCAATTGTCATTTTTCCTATGAGGCAACGAACTACCGCTCTGAGTCAGTAGCAGTCATTGTAGTCCATAGTCACTAGCATTCCGCTTCGGCCAAAACCACCCGTTGAATTGGGTCTACGCCAATTGTTGATCTGAGAGTGCAGGCAGCCTTCGCTTAATCTCCTGTCCGAGTGCTGATCCAACACTTATCTCAACAGGATCATCAGCCTCGATATCAAAAAACACGAGGTGCCCTTTGTCCTTCTTAAGTGTAATCCGACGCCACGGCACGAGCATGCAATTCGGCGCCTTCTTCGGTTTCGGCCCATCGTATAGCAACCACAATCCTTCTTCATCGAAGGCAAAATCAAAGCGCGCAAACTCGCCGACGTTATCTGCGAAGAAGCGCGGTCCGCCAAATAGGCGACCGATCATGATGTGTTGCCTGGAGAATGCTATGGATCCGGGTCGTCGGTCAGTCTCGTAGCGATCTGCAAGCCGTTTGTAGTTCCCGAGAAATTTGGTCGGAACATACGCGAGTGCCGCCAGTGTCACGACAGTTAGAGTGAGGAATATGATACTAGCGGGATGCAAAGAACTCATTCCAAGCCGACTCTACGGGCGTCTCCTTCGCGGCAATACCAGTCAATCATATCAATGATCGCTTACCGATTGAATCCGCATCCGAGAGCAGAAATCAGGGAGCTCTGAGCTATAATTTCCGCTCCTGACCCAAGGGCTACATTTTCTCTTGTTGGTACCATTTAAACGCCGAGTCGATGAAACAGAGTTTCGACGCCTAGTGTTGAAACACTTTTCGGAGTTGGCTGAAGAGATCAAAGATGACGCCGGACTCGTCCATGCGGAAATGAGTTCGTTAGAAAGACTCGCGAATCGCGCGATCAAGAGTGGTGATTTTTCGAGTTTGCGTTATATATTCGAGTTTATCTCAGATATCGCTCGGCACCGCTCGGAGGTGGACGCAAACGTAATAAACGCGATCAATGTGTCGTTTCTGGAAGGGCTAAATTTCTCGAACAAGTCACATGGGGATGAGGCGAAACAACTCCTACCGCCAGTACTCCTGGAAATGTGGCGAGCGCAGATGGAACACAACCGCAAAATTGGTTGGATGAAGTGACTGTTTCTGGCCGTAAGGCGCCGGCAGCCCGCACTAATGTAGAATGTCGACTAGTGACCCGAGCCGACCCTCGAGTCACGCTACGATATGCTGCGTTGAATGGCCTAGAGATTATCTAGCAAAGTGAAAGACGGACCGTACCAGGAAGACAATCGATCGAATCGCGAACGAATGCTGGCGGGCGTTCCATACATCGCGGACGATCCGCAGCTGAGCGAGGAAAGTAATCGTGCAGCGAATTTAACTTTGCAGTACAACGCTACAAATGCAGAAAATCACGTGGAGCGTGAGCGCCTCCTGCACGAACTGCTTGGTTCAATTGGTGAGGGCGTCGTTATTCGACCGCCGTTTCGCTGCGATTACGGGTATCAAATTCACGTTGGAGATCGAACGTTCGCCAACTGGGGGCTTGTCGCTCTGGACGTTGGCCGGATAGACATCGGTCAGGACGTACAGATTGGGCCAAATGTTCAGCTTCTCACAGCAACTCATCCGCTTGATCCTGCGTTGAGGCGAGCAAAATGGGAAGGCACGGCCCCGATTACTATAGGCGACAATGTATGGCTTGGCGGAGGTGTGATCGTCTGTCCTGGCGTAAGCATAGGCAAGAATACTGTTATCGGGGCGGGAGCTGTTGTTGTTGACGATATCCCGAAAAATGTCTTGGCAGTGGGTAATCCCGCTAGAATCGTCCGGCAATTGTGAGCGGCTTTGGCTGAATTATTCAGCTCAACTGATTGCGAGCACGTTAGACCAAGCTGAATGTCAGCTAATGGCCGATCAGCCAATCTCCAGAGTGGCCTCACAAAAGTGCCAGACAAGGCAGCCCTCGGAGCAATATCGTTTACAGAATAGTTGGTCAAAAGTATCCGATTCAAACTGCATCACTCTTCCCTTGAAACAAACATAGACCGCCGTAAACTAGAACCCCGGTTACATCACTTGACGTTTCTCCGGAAGAAGAGAAACCGTTTGTCTTTTCACCCTCTTAATGGCTGCCGTCGCTAGCTACGGTCAGGATACCTCTTCTATGAAAACATTCGATCCCAGCTTTGTTCACACTGTATATTTCTGGCTACGCAATCCTGACGTTGAGTCAGACCGTGAGGCATTTCTGGCGGCCGTCACCAAACTCCTCGAGAAATCGACTTATGCCAAAACCAAGTTTATCGGCACTGCCCCGAAGACGAACCGAGATGTGGTAGACAGCTCCTTTACCTATTCTTTGGTGGTCACGTTTGACTCGGCGGAGGCTGAGGAAGCCTACCAGAAAGAACAAGCGCACCTGGATTTCATAGAGGCGGCCTCTCCGTTGTGGAAGAAGGTGGTCGTGTACGACTCTCTCGGCGTCCCGGACTAGCAACCAACGTGCGGCGGATACGTACTCGCGACGATCTCGTGACCGCACCGAGACTGTCCTCGTGAACAGGATCGACGGGCTGCCACACTTCGCATGCCAGGCGCACATTCAGTGCGGCGCAGAGGCTTGGCACTCCAAGAGAAATCTAAAACCGTTCATGACTAAGGTACCCGCCCAACTGCGCAAAAGTAACACCGGATATCGCAAGCTTCGGAGTTGGAAATAGACAGATATGAGCATCGCAGGTCAACCGACCAAGACCAAACTGAATGTCAAAGTTGTTCCCGGTGCGTCAAGTACGGAAATCGCCGGCTGGCTAGGGGATGCACTGAAAATTAGAGTCTCTAAACCGCCGGAGAAAGGGCAAGCGAACCGTGAGGTCGAAGTGCTTGTTTGTAGCTCACTGGAGATCCCCACGGGCTCAGTTCGCATTGTCAAAGGCAAAACGTCCGCAAGGAAGGTGATAGAAGTAAACGGGCTTTCGCTCTCTCAAATCAAGAGTAGACTTGGCGCAAAGGACGCCTGACAATGCATCGCACTTGTCGCCTCGATCACCCTTTATCGGCTGCGGACCCAGCTAATCCCTCTGACACACTTCGCGAATCATCGATAAACCTTGCTCCGAAACCTGATCCACCCACCGTCCTCAATCCCGTGCGGATCGTGATGCGTCCAGTGGACCAGCCCGCCCAGCTCGTTCCACTCGTACATACCGCGAAACTGGATCCGGTCGCCGATTCCGACCGGCACACGCGCGGCAAGGTCAATGTTGTGGGCAATCAACAGGGTGTCGCCACTGCGCAGTTGCAGGATAAATCTCTGGTGATGGGAGCCATCGCTGTCGTCCGACAGCAGGCGAACAACGAAACCTGAATCCTCGATCCAGGTTCCGCTGTCGCGCTTTAGGTAGCCGTGCCCGATGCGCTGTCAGCCCTGCGTCAGGGGTACCAGCGTCAGTTCAACGCGCCGGTTGGCCTGGCGGCCGGCCGCGGTGCCGTTGTCGGCGATCGGCATGGACTCACCCATACCAATCGTGATCATGCGCACGTCGGCCACACCGCGCGATTGCAGGTATTGTGCCACCGTGCTGGCACGTCGTTCTGACAAGCCCTGGTTGTAGGCGTCGGTGCCCGTGCTGTCCGTATGGCCGGCCACCTCCACCACGGTCTGGTCAAACTCTTTCACAACCTTGCCAACCGAGCGTAGCACGTCGAAAAACGCCGGGTTCAGGTCGGAGCTGTCCGTCGCAAACGTGACGTTGCCCGGCATGTTCAGGGTAATGTGGTCGCCGTCACGGGTAACGCTGACGCCGGTGCCCTGCAGCTCGGCCCGGAGCTCTGCTTCCTGCTTGTCCATGTAATAACCGACCGAACCGCCTGCCAGTGCGCCGATGCCCGCGCCGATCATGGCCCGCTGGCGCCGATCCACCGCATCGTCTCCGGACGCAAGGCCGGCAACAATGCCGATTCCGGCGCCGATCAACGCGCCCTTGGACGACTGGCTCATGCCGCTCTCGCCGGTATACGGATCAAGGGTTTCACAGCCCGTGGCCAGCATTGCCAACCCGACTGTCAATAGAATTCTGTTTTTCATCATCATGCTCCCTTTGGGCTGTTCAGGATGCCATTTTGCGTAGGACACCTGAACGAATACTTAATACAATCACTTATTGTCAATTAAAGAGCAATTCGATGAACGAAACTGAGGACTGGCTCACGCGCTACGGAGATTCCCACGCGGCCGTCGCTTCGCCGCTGGTCTTCTGGGCAGCCGTGCCGCTGGTCGTGGTCGGTGTCGTTGGCCTGTTGTGGTGGATCCCGGTCCCGGAAGAATTCGAAACCATTTCGCCACTGGTGAACTGGGGCAGCCTGTTCCTGATGGCCGCTACCGTCTATTACTTCATCATTTCGGTGCCGCTCGCGATCGGCATGTTGCCGTTCGTAATCGGTGTCGCCTGGGTTCAGGTCTGGCTCGAATCCTCCCAGTACTCGCCGTTACACGTTGCCAGCGGCTTTTTGCTGGCCGGCATCGTTGGCCTGCTGCTCGGCCGGCGCCAGGAACGGCCGCTGGTACAGGTGCTCAAGGACCTGCAACTGATGATGATTGGACCTGCGTGGTTGCTGTCGGTACTGTACCGCCGCATGGGCATCCCTATTTAAGAGTAATTTGCATGAGTTCCAGTAAATCCCCCCTGAATCCGCTTGACCTGTTCAACGTAACGGGCGAACTGACTGACGAAGAGCGCATGGTCAAGGAGAGCGTCGGCCGCTTTGTCGACGAGCAGGCCATCCCGCTGATGCGCGAGGCTTTCGAGCAGCACACGTTTCCGCGTGAGCTGATTCCGCAGGTCGCTGAACTCGGGCTGCTCGGCAGCTCCATCGACGGTTATGACTGCGCCGGCCTGAACGCCATCTGCTACGGCCTGATTTGCCAGGAACTGGAACGTGCCGACAGCGGCCTGCGCAGTTTCGTATCGGTGCAGAGCAGTCTCGTCATGTTCCCGATCCACGCCTACGGCTCCGAGGAACAGAAGCAGCGCTGGTTGCCGGCCATGGCGAGAGGCGAAGCGATCGGCTGCTTCGGCCTGACCGAGCCGCAGGGCGGATCGGACCCGAGCAACATGAAGACGCATGCGAAAAAAGACGGCGACGACTGGCTTCTGAACGGCTCAAAGATGTGGATCACCAATGGCTCGGTCGCCGATGCCGCGGTGGTCTGGGCGCAGACCGACGAGGGCGTCAAGGGCTTCATTGTCGAGAAAGACATGCCCGGCTTCACTGCCCAGGAGATCGAAAACAAGTTTTCGCTGCGTGCTTCCGTGACCGCAGCCCTGTTCTTCGACAATGTCCGCGTACCGGCAGCCAATGTGCTGCCGGGCGTCACCGGCCTGAAAGGCCCGCTGAGCTGCCTGACCCAGGCGCGCTACGGCATCACCTGGGGCGTCATCGGCGCTGCCCAGGCCTGTCTCGATGAGGTCCTGCGCTACAGCGAGGATCGCGTGCTCTTTGGCCGGCCCTTGTCACACACACAATCGATCCAGGTCCGAATGGCTGACATGGCGCGGCGCATCACCACCGCACAGCTGCTGTCGCTGCAGCTTGGGCGCCTAAAGGACCGCGGTGAAATGCGTCCAACGCAGGTTTCGCTGGCCAAGTGGAACAACTGTCGCGCTGCAATCGACATCGCACGCGACGCACGCGACATTCTTGGCGGCGCCGGCATCAGCGCGGAGTATGTCCCGATCCGGCACATGCTCAACCTGGAAAGCGTAATCACTTACGAAGGCACAGAAACCGTCCACCAGCTCGTCGTCGGCAAGGAACTGACTGGCATCAACGCGTTCGGATGAACGCGGTGTGAGCGCCACGCCCCTGCCGCAGGATCGCGACGTCTGGCGCATTGCGGCGCCGATGATCCTGTCGAACGTGTCGGTGCCATTGCTCGGCATGGTCGACACCGGCGTCACCGGGCACCTGGAAAGCCCTGCCTACCTCGGCGCCGTTGCCATTGGCGCAACGATCTTCGGTTTCCTCTATACCGGCGTCAATTTCCTGCGCATGGGCACCACCGGCATCGCCGCGCAGCGTTTCGGCGCTGACGACAACGACGGGCTGCGCGTATCGCTGGGGCAGGCCCTGATCGTCGCACTGCTGATTGCGCTGGCATTGCTGGCGTTGCAGGTGCCAATCGGGCAGTTTGCGCTGGGCCTGATCGGCGCCGAGGCCGACGTCCAGAAATACGCGGCGCAATATTTTTCGATTCGTATCTGGAGCGCGCCCGGCACACTCGCCAACTACGTGCTGATCGGCTGGTTTCTCGGGCTGCAGAACGCGCGCGTTCCGCTGTATATCTTCCTGACGATCAACCTGACCAACATCGTCCTCGACCTGCTGTTCGTGTTGCAATTTGGCATGAAGGTGGATGGCGTCGCACTCGCGTCCGTCATTGCCGAGTATGCCGGCGTCACTGTGGGCCTGGCGTTTGCCGCACGTGCCTTGCGCGAACGCAGCGGACAATGGCCGCTGGCGCGGCTATTCCGATTGCGCGCGTACGCCGCTTTCTTCTCTGTCAACGCAAACCTGTTCATCCGGACGATGGCGCTGATGTTCGCGTTCGCATTCGTCACGGCACAGGGCGCCCGGCTCGGCAGCATCGTACTGGCGGCCAACGCCGTGCTGATGAACCTGCAGCACCTGACCTCGTTCGCGCTCGACGGCTTCGCACATGCCGCAGAAGCCATGGTCGGCAAGGCGGTCGGTCAGCAACGCCGCGACCTGCTGGAGCGCTCCGTGCAACTCGCGCTGAAATGGTCGTTGATCTTCGCGGTCGGCTTCTGCCTTCTGTATGTCGTCATCGGCCCGTTACTGATCCGGCTGCTGACGGACCTGCCCGAGGTCCGCAGCGCTTCGCTCGAGTACCTGCCGTGGCTGATCATTTCGCCGCTGGTCTCGGTCTGGTCGTTCCTGTACGACGGCGTCTACGTTGGCGCGACCCGCGCAAGGGAAATGCGCGACCTGATGCTGATCTCGACCTTCGTCGTCTTCATGCCAGCATGGTTCCTGCTGCAGGGCTGGGGCAACCACGGCCTCTGGCTGGCGTTCACGCTGTTCATGGCAAGCCGCGGCGTCGGCATGCACATCTGGTACCGCCGTCGGGTCCTGCCGGAACTGGCCCTTCGATGATTCGCTCGATCGCCCTCTACGGCAGCATTATCGCCGTTGCCGCATTCGTGTTTCGCTGGATGGAATACCGCCACTCGGTCCGGATGTTCTCCACGGAGCTCTACATCCTGGTTGTCGCGCTGGCATTTACAGTCCTCGGCATCTGGCTCGGACGCAAACTGACCGGGTCAGGCAACCGCGAAAAATTCTCGCGCAATGACCGGGCGCTCGAGACGCTGGGTATCAGCGAGCGTGAATACGATGTGCTGTGCCTGCTCGCCAGGGGCCATTCGAACCAGGAAATTGCGACGCAATTGCATGTCAGTCCGAATACCGTCAAGACGCACCTGGCACATCTCTACAACAAGCTCGACGTCTCGCGAAGGACCCAGGCGATCCACAAATCCAAGGCCCTGCGCCTGATTCCGTGAGCAAAATCGCGCCGTATACGGGAAAATCACCCTTTCGGGTGATGTGCACGCCAGCCCGCTACGCTACGTTTGCCGGCGCATTCTGAGCTACCGGAGGAAATCACAATGAAAAAAATCATTCTCGTCTACGGTCTTATCGCCGGCACTATCGTCGCCGCCAGCATGGTCTGGGGCATCTGGGTCAACGCCGGGGAAGGGGAAGGCATGGCCATGCTCGAATACATGGGCTACCTGATCATGCTGATCGCGCTGAGCGTCATCTTTTTCGGCATCAAGAAATACCGCGACGACGACCTCGGTGGCGTGATTTCCTTCAGCACCGCGGCAATGGTTGGCCTGGGCATCTCGCTGGTGGCCAGCGCCATCTACATCATCGTCTGGGAGGTTTATCTCGCACAGACCAACTACGCCTTCATGGATGACTACATTGCCTCGCAACTGGCGGACAAGGTCGCTGCCGGCGCAACGCCGGAGGAACTCGATGCTGCCGAGGCAGGCTTCGATGCGATTCGGGAACAATACCGGCAGCCGCTGTATCGGCTCGGCATTACGTTCCTGGAGATCTTCCCCGTCGGCCTTCTGATTACGCTGATATCAGCGGCCGTCCTGCGCAAGAGCGAGGTATTGCCGGCTAACGGACAATCCGCGTAGCAATCATTTCGTAGCGGCCCTTTTCCCAGGTGTTGCCGTCATCGAAGGAACGATCGGATTTCATCCGCCACTGGTTTGGCGATATGTCGTAGTAGGTTTCGCGATTCAGGAATGCACCTTCCTGCGGGTTGCCGCCTTCGATGACGACAACCATGTTCTCGCCTTCGATACGCGCCGTGGTATCGACCCAGCTCCTGCCGACATAGAGGTTCCTGCCAACCCAGTAGCCCAGCGCCGGATCAAAATGACGAAACTCGGTCCCGGTGATATAGGGCCCGCGCCATTCCTGCATCACGTCGAAACCGTCGTTGATCCAGTGGTTATGCCACTTGGCGGCATAGGTGTTGGGTTCCCCCTGAGGCGGGAACCAGGTGATTTGCACGTTCCAGTCGCCAATCAGGAAGTCAAACTGTGCGACCTCCGCCGGCGCCTGCGGGTTTCGCTCGCCGATCGGGCTGTCAGGGTCCGGTTGGTAGCGGATAGGCGGCTGG
>JAUIDP010000030.1 GCA_030429005.1 Gammaproteobacteria bacterium
GCAAAGCAGCTATGCCGACCGGGGTCGGCGCAAGAGATTTGATCAGATAGTGGGTGTATTCCATCAGGATATGTATCGCTATGCCGCCTGGCTGTGCCGGGACCGGGCGATTGCCGAAGATGTCGTGCAGGAGTCGATGCTCAGGGCGTGGAAATCGCTCGAGGCGCTGCGTGACGATGCGGCGGCGAAACCCTGGTTGCTGACCATCGTGCGGCGCGAGAACGCGCGCTACTTCGAGCGCAAGCGACTGGAAACGGTGGACATCGACAATCTCACGGCGTCCCAGGCAGCGTTGCTGGCCGACGAGCCGAACGACGAACTCAGCGATATGCGTGCGGCGATCTACGAGCTTGACGACGACTATCGCGAACCGCTGGTGCTGCAGGTCCTGATGGGCTTCAGCACCAGCGAGATTGCAGAACAGATGGGACTGAAACAAGGCGCGGTACTGACGCGGCTACACCGAGCGAGGGCAAAGCTCAGGGATGTCATGCAAGAGCAGGCAGTGCAATGAATTGCGACGAATACAAAGAGGCGATTAGCGCGGATCCGCATTTTGACGGCGGTGCTGCACACCTCAGTGAGTGTGCGGCGTGCCAGGACTATCGCCGCGAGATGCTCGAGCTGGACGAGAAGATCAAGCGCGCACTGGCCATCAGCGTGCCGGCGATAAAGACTCCGGAGCTTGCGGCAGTTGAAACCGACAACGTTGTGTCGTTGCAGAAACGTCGCCGCGGGGTGGCTGTCTGGTACGCGGCTGCAGCATCTGTTGTCGTCGCGGCGATGGTCGTCCTGAACCAGGCGCCGCCGGTTGAATCAAACTATGCCGCCCTGGCGGATGAGGTGCTGGCGCATATCGACCACGAACCGCACGCGCTGCTGCCGACCAGCACGAAGATTTCGGATGATCGCCTCAGCGAAGTGGTGCCGGCGAACATCGCAAACATGGATCACAGCGCAGGGTTGATTACCTATGCCCAGACCTGCCCGATTCGCGGCAAGCGCGTGCCGCACCTGGTTATCCAGGGCCAGCAGGGACCGATTACGATCCTGCTGCTGCCTGACGAAAAGATTCCCGAGGCAATTCCGGTGGACGACGAGACGTTGCACGGAGTCATATTGCCTGTCGGCGACGGCAGCATTGCCATTGTCGGTTCGCGAGACGAGAAGTTGGAAGAAGTGCAAAAGCAAATAGTGCAATCGGTAATGTGGGATACCTGATTCTGTATTGCCAACAAACCCAAAGTAGGAGAGAGAACAATGTCGGAAAAGAAAGTAGCAAAACCTGTAGCACTTGCCGTTGGCGCGGCGCTGGCCGGATCATTCGCACTGGGTGCGAGCGTGGCCAGCGCGGATGTGGTCCAGAGCCCGTTTTCAATGACGACCCTGACGTCTGGCTATCTGCTGGGCGAAGAGGGCGCCTGTGGTGGCGATAAGGAAGGCAAGGGCGAGAAAGAAGGTTCCTGTGGCGAAGGCAGCTGCGGCGGCGATAAGGAAGGCAAGGGCGAGAAAGACGGTGAAGGCTCTTGCGGCGAAGGCAGCTGCGGTGGCGACAAGAAAGATGGCGAAGGTGCATGCGGCGAAGACAAGGATGCCGAAGGCGCCTGTGGTGAAGGTTCTTGCGGCGGTTCTGTATAAGACCGACCCGGTAGCACAGTCAACACAGCCCAAAGGGGTCAGAGCCCGCTCTGACCCCTTTTTTGTTTTGTGGCAATTGGCCGACAAATGATTCGCCAAATGCAGAGGTGACCGGTCTAGAATAGGTGCAACAGTTGCCTGTTCCCGGTTGTAGCCATGAGCGGAAAAATCAAGCGTTGTCGTTGGGCGGAGGGTGTAAGCCTCGAGTACATCGAGTACCACGACACCGAGTGGGGTGTGCCGGTTCACGACGACAAGGTGCAGTTCGAGTTCCTGATTCTCGAAGGTGCACAAGCCGGGTTGAGCTGGTCAACGATCCTGAACAAGCGGGAAGGCTACAGGAAGCTGTTTGCCGACTTCGACGTGCAGAAGGTGGCACGCTTCACGCCCAAACGCGTCGAGAAAATCTTGCAGGACCCGGCCATTGTGCGGAATCGCCTCAAGGTCCAGTCTGCCGTCACCAACGCAAAGGCCTTTATCAAGGTGCAGGAGGAGTTCGGCAGTTTCAGCGACTATATCTGGGGGTTTGTCGACGGCAAAGCGATCCAGAACCGCTTCAGGAAAGACAGTGACATCCCGGCAACGTCCGAGGAGTCCGACGCGCTCAGCAAGGACCTGAAGAAACGCGGTTTCAGGTTCGTTGGCAGCACCATCATGTATGCGCACATGCAGGCCACCGGCCTCGTCAACGACCATGTCACCGGCTGTTTTCGCCACAAACCCTGCGCATCCCTCTAGATCGCCGCGATTCTTGCAATTGCGCGGTGGCGCAGGGATTATCGGGGCTTCCCGGGCAACAAGAATCACAAGAGGGAATCGCCATGTCGGACGTGCCGAACAACAAACCGTCAACCAATTTCTGGATCATCGCCGCGGCGGCGCTGGTCTGGAACCTGCTGGGCATCGTCATCTACGTCGGCCAGGTCACGATGTCGCCGGAGTCGCTGGCCAGGCTTACCGAAGCGCAACAGGACCTGATCACGTCGACACCGGCATGGTCCAATGCTGCCTGGGCCATCGCGGTCAATGCCGGTGCGTTCGGCAGCCTGCTGATGTTGTTGCGAAAGGCATGGGCCGTGCCGATGTTCCTGTTGTCGCTGATCGCCGTCGTGGTCCAGGACTTTGAGGCCTTTGTGCTGCGCGATGCTTACGGCGTTGTCGGCATCAGCAGCCTGGTCATTCCGTCGATGGTGTTCGTTATCGCGATCGCGCTGTTCGTGTATTCGCGCTATGCGAAAGGCCGCGGCTGGCTCAACTAACCCGAATACGCCCAACCGGCTCAAAGCCCGCCCGGATGGCCCCCTGCTAGTTGCCGATTCGGATCAGCGTAATACCCGAGATTCCCTGTGGCGTGTTGTGTGAAATGCCGCCCAGGTAGATCGTGTCGCTCGCGAGGCCAGCCCAGTCGACGGTGATCGTCTCGGTGGCACCGGCGTTTGCAAACGACGGTCCGTTCGCGGTCATGTTTCCCTGGTCGTCCGACAGGCCGAATGACCAGCCGAGCAAGCGGTAGACCGCCCCGGGGCCGCCGGCGACCTGGTCGGTTTCGAAGCCATGCACGAGGACCAGGTAGCGGCCTTCCTGCGGATAGAACAAGTCAAACTGCTCCGCGGAGGTCGGGCTGCCGCTCTCACCGATTTTCACGCAGTTAATATTGTCGGCGCAGTAGTAGACGTACATGTCGAGGTCGTCATCGCCATCCGTCAATGCATCAAACATTGCGAAACGCAGGAATGCCTGGTCCGCCGGCACGTCGACGAGGTGCGGCGTGACGCCATTGTCGAAGCGAAACGTAAAAGTCTTGGTCGGGTCGTTGTCGACAAAGGCGAAGTTGTTGTCGATGTCGTCATCGACACCATCGCCAAGCACGGTCGGCAAGCGCAACCCGTGCACGCCGGGAGCGTACGGGCCCGTGTAGCCGAATTGCACCGGGAAGGACAAGGTGCCGCTGCCGCCGAGCGTCGTAATCTCCCCGGGGGCCGTGACGGCGGCGGGCCGGATAGCCAGCGTGCTGTAGATATCCCGATCATTGCTGGTCCACGTCAGCGAACCGAATCGCCACAGGTCGAGAACGCCGGCCGCATAGGTGAACGTGACATCGAAACTGGCGGTCGTGCCCGGCGAAACCGTCAGCGTTTGCGGGCTGACCGAGACCAGTATGCCGCCCGGTGGGACGACTTCGGCGGTGTAGGTGGTGGTCTCGTCCGAAAGGTTGGTGACGTGGCGCCGCACGGTCTGCTCGCCCGCGAGGTGAGCGATGGCAATTGACGGCTGGTTGAGATCTTCGCCGGCGAACGAGAATCCTGCCTGGCTGAGTTCGTCGCAGCGTTCCTGCGATACGCCGGGCGATGCAATGCCGCAGGCGAAGGCGTCGAATTCGTCATCGCTGACGTCGTAAACGAGGCCGGGATCCGCCGCGTCGTTCGGCACGATATGGCCGGCGCCGAAATCGAAAGGATTGGCCGGTGTCTCGCCGTCCTGCTGCGTGACGTTCCGCCTGGTGGTGGTCATCAGCGCGGACTTCAGTGCCGAAGGGCTCCAGTCCGGGTTTGCCTCGAGCAGCAATGCCGCAACGCCGGCGATATGCGGTGTCGACATCGACGTGCCGGAAAGATACGCGAAGTTCTCTCCCCTGGTTGCATTCGCGGCGACCGGCGTAAAGCCGGCCAGAATATTGACTCCCGGCGCCGTCGCATCGGGCTTCAGGATATTCGGCGCCGCCCCGGGTCCGCGGCCGGAGAAACCGGCCATCGTATTGCCGGTGTCTCTCTCGTCGATGAACAGGTCCTTGTCGAGCAGCACGGTGACATCCGGCAGGCGATCCAGTTCGGCCAGGATCAGGTTGCCGTCGGCCTGGCCGATCATGACGGCTGGTATGTCAATGTCGCTGTCATCGCCATTCATGACGATCGGGTCACCGGCAATGTTGTAGACAATTGCAGCGACGGCGCCGGCCTCCTCGGCATTGGCGATCTTGACATCGAAGTCACAGTTGCCGCGTTGAATGAATGCAATTCTGCCGGAGACTTCGCTGCCGTTGACGAGCGCCTCGCAGGCATCGGAGGTCGTGTCCGTATCGTCGTCGACCAGCACGAGAACTTCTTCAATGGGTCCTGCCGATTGCAACGAGGGCGTGAAATTTGCCTCGATCGCGACGTACAGGCCGGCGATGGTCGACGGAGTCAGTATCTCCAGCGCTTCTGACTGCGAGCGGCCGTCACGCGTTGATGCGGCTGCCGTCATCACCCAGGGGCCGCTGGCGGGTGAGCCGATCGTGCCGAGGTCGGGACCTTCGTTGCCCGCAGCGACCACCGAAAAGATTCCCGCCTTGGTTGCTGCCATCAGCGCAATGTCGTCCGGTGCAACGACCTCGGTCTTGGAGCTGCCGACCGAGTAGTTGATAACGTCGACGCCGTCCGCGACTGCCGCATCGATCGCGTTGGCCAGGTCCGACGTGTTGCAGCTTGCGCGGGTATCGCCCGGCCGCAACCAGCAGGCCTTGTAAACCGCGATGCGCGCACCCGGGGCGACGCCTTCCACGCGGCTGATGAAAGTGCCGAAGATCGATGCCTTGACACGATTGCCTGCGGCCGTTGTCGCCGTGTGCGTGCCATGTCCGTCAACGTCCCTGGCCGACATGATCTCGTCCTCGTCGATCGGGCCGGTCGCCTGGGCGCCCGACGAGAAATAGCGCGCGCCGATGATCTTGTTGTTGCAGTCCGTCGCCTCGAATCTTTCCCCGGCCTGGCACTCGCCGGCCCAGCCCTCCAGCGGGTCGAACAGCACGATGTCATCGCGCTTGTCGTAGCGATTGCAGAGCCAGATGCCGAGAAAGGTGTTTTCGGCCCAGTCGCTGAGACACAGGCTCGGCCGGTCGGCCTCGCGCGAGTCCTGCAGGGCAGGATGATTAGGTGCGATGCCGCTGTCGATAACTCCGATGACGATACCGTCGCCGCTGAGGCCCGCGGCCGAGCGCAGCCCTTTTTCATCATTGAACAGGCCAAGGAATTCCACGCTGTGATTCGTCGCCAGCGGCCGGATCTCGTCCTCCCAGATATGCAGGACTTCCGGCTGGGCCTCGAGCTTATGCGCCTGGGCGGGCCCCATCTTCGCCGCGAATCCGTTCAGACCGTACTGGTAGCGGTACACCATCTCGGCGCCGGGCCCGGCTTTCTCGAAGGTGCGATCCTGCTGTTCGGCGAGCGCTGCCGCGTAGGCCTGGATGTCCGGGCGCGACTTGTCGAAGCGGGCGACGGCAGAACTGCTCTTGTAGGCGCGCGGCACCGATTTCGCCGCGTAGCTGGCTGCAGAGGGTTCCCGGAGCTGCACGATATACACTTTTTGTGCGGCTGGTTCGTCACTGCCGGCCAGGCGGATGCCGCCAAGGCTGCCCGCGTGTTGCAGGCCGGGCTGGTCCGCCGCGTTCGCTGCAACCGCAACGAACAGGAGTGACAGGAGCAAGCGCCGATTGGACATCAGTCGTTCCTGTAGCCGACAACTTCCTCGGCGGTGTACGTGACGCCGAGACCCAGTGCAATGCGATTGACAAAATTAAAGTAGCTGACGACCAGCGTCAGGTCGAGTATATCCTCGTCATTCAGGCCGACGGCGCGTAGTTCGCCGAGGTCACTCTCGGTCATCGCGCCGGGTGCAGAAGTGAGCTTTTCGGCGTGACGCACGATGGTGCTCAGCCGCGGTTCCAGTGTCTCCAGGCCATCCGCTTCGATAAGCATGTTGAGCACGTCGTCCTTGATGTAATGACTCAATGCCTCGGCATGGTGATTCACGCAGTACGGACATTCGTTGGTTGCCGAAACGACAAGGGCAACGGCCTCGCGTTCACCCCGACTGAGCCCGGACCGGCCGAACATCAGCGTCAGGTACAGGTCGATGTGATTCTGCATTGCCGCCGGGTTCAGGCTGTGCACCTTGAGGATATTGGCGACCTTGCCGCGCTTCTCGATCAGGTCGGCATAGACTTCGGCAAGCTGGCCGCTTGCGTCGTTTTCATCAATTTCCTCTATCCAGGACATCGTTGGACGTTACCACCCGGACTACCCGGCCTCAACGCCAAGCCAGTCGCGGGGCCGCAAATAGTCGCTGTACAGCTTTTCTTCGGCCGACCCGGCCTCGGGATGCCAGTCATATTCCCAGCGAACCCGCGGCGGCAGCGACATCAGGATGGACTCGGTCCGGCCGCCCGACTGCAAGCCGAAGATCGTGCCGCGGTCGTAGATCAGGTTGAATTCAACATAGCGGCCGCGGCGGTATAGCTGGAACTCGCGCTGGCGGTCGCCGAAGCGGTGACTGTTGCGTTTCCTGACGATTGGTGTGTAGGCAGGCAGGAAGTTGTCGCCAACGGAGCGCAGAAACGCAAAACTCTCGTCGAACCCGGCCGCATTCACGTCGTCGAAAAACAGGCCGCCTACGCCGCGAGTCTCCTCGCGGTGTTTCAGGAAGAAATACTCATCGCACCATTTCTTGTAGCGCAGGTAGAGGTCGTCACCGTACGGGTCACAGGCATTCTTTGCGACGGTATGCCAGTGCAGGACATCCTCCGGAAACGGGTAGTATGGCGTCAGGTCGAATCCGCCGCCAAACCACCACGCGGCGGGGCCGCTGTCCGCATCGCCGGCAGCGAAATAGCGAAAGTTTGCATGGGTCGTCGGCACGTAGGGGTTCTGTGGATGAATGACGAGTGATACGCCGACTGCCTGGAACTGCTGCCCGGACAGCTCGGGCCTTGCCTTTGTTGCCGACGGTGGCAACTGTTTGCCGAATACGTGCGAAAAGCCGACGCCGGCCTGTTCGAAAACGGCGCCGCCGCTCAGCACACAGCTTAGTCCGCCACCACCACCAGGGCGTTGCCAGCTGTCCCGCTTGAATTTCGCCTTGCCGTCGAGTTGTTCGAGTTCCGCGACAATCCTGCTTTGCAGCGATTGCAGATAGTCCTTTACCTGGTCAAGTTCGTTCATTGTTTCACCGCAGCTGTTTCCCGGAGGCGAGGTCAATAATTGCCGAAGGCCCATTCGCAGGCCCGCACTCGCCCGGCACAATGTAGTCTACACGTCCCGCGAAGACCCGGTGAAGTTCGTCAGTGTCCGTGATGGTCGGTTCGCCGGCGAGATTGGCACTGGTAGACGTCAACGGGGAACCGACAGCCCGGCACAGGGCCGCGGCCACCGGGTTGGTTGTGATTCGAACGGCAATGCCGTCATGAGTGCCGCGCACAAGGCCCGATACATCCATTGCCGCTGGTACTATCCAGGTGATGGCCTGTTCCGCCGAGGGCTCGGGAATGTCGGTCACCGGCAGTGCGATCCAGCCTTCGAGTTGCTCGGCTGCCGCCGCGATCAGGATCAGTCCCTTGGCCGGGTCGCGCTGCTTGATCGCGAGCAGGCGCGTCAGTGCATTTTCGTCAGATGGCAGGCAGCTCAGCCCGAAGACACCCTCGGTTGGGCAGGTGACCACGCCGCTGTCCCGAAGGACGCGGGCAGCCTCTTCGATGGCCGGCATGGAAACCGGGTATTGTGTAGTTGCCAAGTAATCGGTCTTCTAACTGCGAATGCGCTGATTGTGCCTCAAAGCCGCGACAGCGAGAAACCGGAATCTGGTTAGTGAAGAAAAGTACGGCCCGCCCGGGGGGACAGGCGGGCCGCTGATGCGGTCATTGAAATTGGGGGGAGCAATGACCGGCGTCGAACCTGGTTTGTTATTCTGAATTAAGCTGCTGCTGGTGTGAGCTCCGTCAACCGGGCCAGGTTTACCTTCGGTTGCCGCATTTCGGCTTTGATTTCGAGTGCCGCATTAAAATCGGTGCGAGCCTGTTCGTGCATGTCGTTGACAACGTAGGCAACGCCACGGTTGCTAAGTGCGATGGCGAGCATCGTTTCATAGTCTGCAAGAACAGAGCTGCTGTTGCGATTTTCTTTGACCAGTTTCTCAATGCGTGCAACGGCTGCATCGCAGGACTCGGTCGCCTTGCTCACCTCACCGATCTTGAGGTACGAGACGCACAGGTTGTTGGCAACGTAGAACTCGTTGATGCCACGAGCGCTGGAATTCTCCAGCTTTTCTGCTGCCACGTCGTACTGGGCTTTGCGGATTGCCCGGCCTTCTGCTGCATCGGTGATGAACGTGACCGTCAGTTTCGGATCAAGTTCGTCAGCGGCTGCCGGGCCGGCTGCGAATGCAAACACCGCGGCTGCCAGCGGCAGTGCGTGCTTGATTGTCTTGTTGCGAAGTTTCATGTCTGTCTCCAGAGGTATCGAATTGTCGGGTAAGGACGGTGTCGACTTATCGAACCGTCGGGACAAACGATAGGGCGTTCGAGATGCGGCGACAAACGAGAAAAAATTGGCGGGCAGTTGAGATATTTTCATGCTACTTCGTCAAACTTCTGCAACACCCATTCGCGAAACTGCACGACCGCCGCGTTATCTGCATCGTCTTTTCGGCAGACAAAATAATAGGCGTCGTCCGTGCACAGTTCGTGCGGATGCAGTTTCACCAGTGAGCCCGACGCAAACCACGATTCACTGAGTTGCACCGGGATCAATGCAACACCGAGTCCGCGTTCGGCCGCGCGCGCGACTGCAATCATCGAATCCATCCGCACATAATTGGATGGCTCCGGCAGGCTGACACCCGAATCTCTTTCCCATTCATGCCATGCGTCCGGGCGTCGCTCATGAACGATGCGGGCAAACTCGCCATCAATACAGTTGGTCCCTGACCGAATTTCTTCGCGCAGACTCGGCGAAACGGCCGGAACCAGTCGCAGCGAGAACAGCCGGTCGTAAACCAGCTTCTTTGGCACCTTGCCGAATACCCGGATCGATGCGTTCGCATTGGCCGGATGTTTCTCACCCGATTCGTCACTGGTATCGATGTTGATGTCGATATTCGGGTGCTGGTTTGTAAAGTCGGCAAGCCTGGGAACGAACATCTCGCTGGCAAAGAACGGTTGCACGGAAATACGCAATGCACTGCGGCTGACCCTTCTGCGGTGCCGCGCCGTGACCTTGTCGATCTTGTGAATCAGGGGGCGGACGTCTTCATACAGCGACCGGCCTGAATCCGTCAGGGCGACAGAACGAGTCCGCCGTTCGAACAGCGGTTCGCCCAGTTCCTGCTCGAGGTTCTTGATCTGGTGGCTGACCGCCGAAGCTGTGATGTACAGCGATTCAGCGGCCTCGCGAAAACTTCCGTGCTCCGCAGCAGCACAGAATGTTCGTAGTCCTCGCAGCGACGTGCGTTGGTTCGGATTCACTATGTCAATACCGAGAATGCTGCCGAAAATGTACCCGTGTACCTGCACGGGATTACAAATTCGTGAATTTGCAGTTGGATCGCGGTGTAAACCTGTCGTCAGTCATCATGCAACGATATTGCAAGGACCATGCCAGTATTGCGGTGCGGGCGAAAAACCGGCCAGGACGCGCCAGCTCGCGTTGCCATGCGGTTTCTGCCGGGGCCTGGTGACGCTGGATGCGGCCGGCCCGCACTGAATCGGCGCATCGCACCGGGCGCCTGAACCATTCCGGTGCGCGGCGTTAACGCGAGGTTTCAGCGCCCGGGCTAGCCGGAATCCTTGTCGGCCGCCTTTTTTGCCGCCTTCTTTTTGCCGGCCTTCTTCTTCGCTTTCTTCCTGGTCTTTTTCTTCGCGGCCTTTTTCTTTGTTGCGGTCTTTTTCTTGGTCTTCTTCTTGCCGCGCCGGCCGCGCACCGGTGCGGCAGCCAGCAATTCGATGCACTCCTCGAGTGTCAGCGATTTCGGCTCACGGTCCTTCGGAACGCGAGCGTTCTTTTCCTTGTTGGTGATGTAAGGGCCGTAGCGGCCATTCAGGACCTGGATTCCCTGTTCTTCGAAATCGAGAATGATGCGGTTCGCATCTTCGATCTTCTTCGCCTCGATCAACTCCAGCGCGCGCGGCAGTTCGACCGTGTACGGGTCGTCTTCCTTCATCGATACGTACTTGTCGCCGTAGCGAATGTACGGGCCGAACCGGCCGATGCTGGCCGAGACCGGCAGGCCGTCTTCGGTTTCGCCGAGCTTGCGCGGCAGCTTGAACAACTCCAGCGCATCCTCGAGCGTGACATCGGCCATCTTCTGGCCAGGCCGCAACCCGGCGAATTTCGGTTTTTCCTCGTCGTCCTTGGTGCCGACCTGGACGAATGGCCCGTACCGGCCCATGCGCACGGTCACCGGCTTGCCGCTCTTCGGATGGATGCCCAGTTCACGCGCTTGCGCAACCTGCTCGCGCGTGACGGACTCTTCCTTGTCGACACAGAGCTCCTTGAACGGGCCCCAGAAGTCGGACAGCACCGGCACCCAGTCTTTTTCACCGAGCGACACGGCATCGAGATCGTCTTCCAGCTTGGCCGTGAAATCGTAATCGACGTACTGCGAAAAATGATCGGTCAGGAAGCCGTTGACGATGCGGCCGATATCGGTCGGGAAGAAGCGCTTGCTGTCCACTTCGACGTATTCGCGATTCTTCAATGTTGCGATGATGCTGGCGTAGGTCGACGGACGGCCGATGCCATACTCCTCGAGCGTCTTGACGAGGCTGGCTTCTGTGAAGCGCGGCGGCGGGTCGGTAAAGTGCTGGTCGGCGCGCAGTTCGTCGAGCTTGATGACGTCGCCCTCGGCGACTTCCGGCAGCAGTCGATCGCCGTCGTCATCCTTGGCTGTATCGTCCTTGCCTTCCTTGTACACGGCCATGAAGCCCGGCTCGACCAGTACCGAGCCATTGGCGCGGAAACGGTGCCCGGCGTCCGGATCGCCGGCAGCCAGCTCGATGGCAACCGTATCGAAGACAGCCGGCACCATCTGGCAGGCCATCGTGCGCTTCCAGATCAGTGAATACAGTTTGAGCTGATCCTCATCGAGGGCATCTTTCAATGACTCCGGCGTGTGGCGTACCGATGTCGGGCGAATGGCTTCGTGCGCTTCCTGGGCATTCTTCGACTTGGTCTTGAAGACCCGTACTTCCTCCGGCACGTTCTCCTTGCCATAGCGCTCGCCAATGAGTTCCCGGATTTCCGCGAGAGCCGACTCGGCCAGCGTCACCGAGTCGGTACGCATATAAGTGATCAGGCCGACCTGGCCTTCACCGGGAATTTCGATACCTTCATACAGCTTCTGCGCAACGCGCATTGTCCACTGCGTGTTGAATCCCAGTTTACGCGACGACTCCTGCTGCAGCGTCGACGTTGTGAATGGCGCGGTCGGGTTGCGACGCCGTTGCTTCTTGGCGATGCTGACAGCGGTGAGTTCGCCGCCGGCCGCGTCGAGCAGCGTCGATTCGACTTCGCGGGCGCTGGTCTCATTCTCGAAGCTGAACTGTTCGACCTTCTCGCCCTTGTAGGAAACCAGCCGGGAAAGGAACGGCTGGCCCTTTTTGCTGACGTCGGCCTCGATCGTCCAGTACTCGCGCGGTTTGAAAGCCTCGATCTCCTGCTCGCGCTCGACGATCATACGCAACGCCGGGCTCTGTACCCGCCCGGCGGACAGGCCGCGCTGGACCTTCTTCCACAGAAGCGGCGACAGGTTGAAACCAACGAGGTAGTCCAGTGCGCGGCGCGCCTGTTGTGCACCGACGAGGTCGGAGGAAATACCACGGGGATTGGCGACGGCGTCGTTAACGGCATCCCTGGTGATCTCGTGGAAGACGATCCGGTGCACGTCCTTGTCGTCGAGTGCGTCCTTTTCCTTGAGTAGTTCGACCAGGTGCCAGGAAATAGCCTCGCCTTCCCTGTCCGGGTCAGTCGCGAGATACAGGGCGTCTGCTTTTTTCAGCGCCCGCATGATGGCTTTCACATGCTTCTCGTTGCGCTCGATCACCTGGTACTTCATGTCGAAGCCGTGATCGGTATCGACAGCACCCTCTTTCGGTACCAGGTCGCGCACGTGTCCGTATGAGGCCAGGACGGAAAAGTCCTTGCCCAGGTATTTCTCGATGGTCTTCGCCTTGGCGGGCGATTCGACGATGACGAGGTTTTTGGACATAGAGTTTTTACCCGAAAATGAAAAACCGCGGTCGATGCCGCGGTTTAATTACGTGCTTCAAAGCAGCCTGTCAAGTTGTCAGTGGACCAGACCGGTACTCTCTTCGAACACCAGGTCCTCCATGCGGGCATAGGCAAGCTCCTGCCCGGGCTGGCTGAACAACACCATCAGGACGACCCACTTGATCTGCTCGACGTCGATATCCGCCGACTCCAGCGCCAGCAGGCGGTCGATCAGGATCTCGCGTTGCGGCGGTGACAGGATGCCGATCTGCTCGAGGTAGGTGATGTAGCCGCGCGCGCCCGAATCCAGGCGCTCCTGTTCGAGATCGTTGTATATGCGGGTGCCGTGCGCGGTCTGCGCATGATATGCGAAGTTTTCCTGGTGCTCTGTCAGGCCATCCAGCCAGTTCAGCGCACGGTCGATCTCGATATCGCCAAAACCGGCACGCGCCAGTTCATCACGCAGCTCGTTCTGGTCGGCTTCCGGCTCGTCTTCGGTGTCGACGTAGGTCTCGAAGAGATACATCAGTACGTCGAGAACGTTTTCTTTCATGCCTGGAGCTGCTCCTTCAGTTTCTGGTTCCGCGGAGTGCCTGATTTGCCAGCGTGTAGCGACCGCCAGACAGGGACTCAATCTCTCCATGGAGCTCCAGGATCAGAAGCATGGAGGAAACCTGGTCGATCGTCAATCCGGAATTTGCAGCGAGTTCATCGACACCAACCGGATCGTAGGAGATGTGCTGCAGCAGTTGAACATATTCGCTGTCGAGGTCTTCCGCTTCGGGTTCGTTGTCGGTTGATTCCATTGTGTTTTGCAGAAGCTGCATGCTGAGCGGTGCCAGTTCGGCGATGATGTCGTCGCTGGTCTCCACCAACTTGGCACCCTGGCGAATCAGTTCGTGGCAACCGCGGGAAAGCGCATTATGGATAGACCCCGGCAGCGCAAAAATCTCGCGTCCCTGTTCGCCGGCGAGTCGCGCCGTGATCAGCGAGCCGCTGCGCCGGGCGGCTTCGACGACCAGCGTGCCGAGGCTCAAGCCACTGATCAGCCGGTTGCGTTGCGGGAACAGTTCACGGCCGGGGTGCGTGCCCAGCGGAAACTCGCTGACCAGTGCACCCTGCGCTGCGATTTCCGCGGCAAGTGCCTTGTTGCTGGCGGGATAAACGCGATCAATGCCATGGCCCAGGAATGCGACCGTCTTGCCGCCAGCCGCAAGCGCGCCCCGGTGTGCCGCTGTATCGATACCCTGCGCCAGGCCGCTCACAATCGTGAAGCCGGAGCTGGCGAGATGGTGGGCGAAGTCGAACGCGTTGCGCTCGCCGCCCCGGGTCGGATTGCGGCTGCCGACAATGGCGAGCGCCGGCAGGTGCAGTACGTCCGTTTCGCCGTCTACATATAATAAGTGTGGCGGGTTGGGAATCTCATCGAGCAATTGCGGGTAGCCGGCGTCACCGCGGGCAATAAGGTGGTGGCCCGCGGCGCTGAGCCATTGCTGCTCGCGGTCGTCACTCATCGCATGCTCCCGGGAATCATCGGCCGATAATACAGCGGTCCGCAGCGCGCATGGGTGTCGAATCTTGGCCAGGCAAAGAAAAACGGCGCCACGAAGGCGCCGTCCCTGCTTGTGCGTTTATCGCTTCGGTCAGATCGGGTTGCGCACGTGATCGAACTTGTGGATCGCCGTGGTGGCCTCCATGACCAGCGCATAGCTGATCTCGTCGAAGGTCTTGAACACCATGATCGTGCCCGCCGATTCGTCCGGCAACTTGACCATGCCGCCTTCGACATGGTCCGCGACTTCCGGACCGTCCTGGAAGACCGTCATGACGTCGCCAACCGCCAGGCCGTCGCCGGAACCACGATTCAGCACGACAACCATGTACTGGCCGATCTGGCTGACACCGCCAACCACCGAAATGATACGGCCGTTGATTTCACTGGACGGCGCTTTCGGGAAGAAGTTCAGCGGCAGGTCCGACTCCGTCGGAATCAACAGGTCGCCCTGTTTCGCTTCCTGGGTGGATTCGGTAATGGCCATCGTTGCCGGGTCACCGCCACGACGCAGCGTGCCGGCACCGACCATCTTGCCCTGGTAGCCGATCACGCGATTGTTGTCCGGATCGATCAGTTCGTCGCCGACCTGCACGATGTTGAAGCGCTGGCCGAGCTCGTCGCTGGTGTTGCGGCGGATATAAACGGTGTTGCCGGCCGCCGCGAGCAGGTGGTCGCCCTTCGTGGCCAGCAGGTACGGCAGTTCGTCAATCTGGTCGCGTTGCAGGACAGCGCCGGTTGACAGGAAAGCGGCGATGTCTTCGTACGCGACACTGGTGACCGCTTCAGTCAGCGGCGTCGCACGTGCTGTCGGCGACAGGCGGTGCGTTGACGCGCGGATCGGTGCCACCATCTGCCGGCCCTCGACATAGACGAGGCCGAGCACATCACCCGGATATATAAGGTGTGGATTGACAATCTCGGGGTTGATGTACCAGATTTCGGGCCAATACCAGGGGTCTTTAAGGAATTTGGCGGCAATGTCCCACAGCGTGTCGCCCACCTGCACGGTGTACTCATTCGGGTGGTCGTCAGCCAGCGGTGAGCCGGCCTGCGAAAACGCGTTCAGGGATGCAAACAACAGTCCCGCAGCAACGGCTGCGAACGTCATTCGTAGAGAATCGTTCAGGCTGATTTTGCGGAGGGACATGTTCCTCAATACTCCATACAAGGTGTTGAGACCTTTAGCTTTTTGGCGTTGCTATAATATGTCGTTCCGGCGCCGTCGAAGCTGCTAATTACGTCACATTTCCGGCTGTGGACAGCGACGGGAATGCGTCCGTCTGGCGGGCATTGTGTGATATTTTATTAAGTAAAGTCAATCATTTAGGCTCGCTTGGTAGGAATTTACGCGAATTACGGCATTTCAGCTGATTGGAAATTATGGCAAAACTGACAATTTTGGAATTCCCGGACCCGCGGCTGCGCAAGAAGGCCAGTCCCGTGGAAACGGTCGATGACGAGCTGCGCACGCTGATCGACGATATGTTCGAAACCATGTATGCAGCGCCCGGCATCGGCCTGGCCGCAACCCAGGTGGATGTGCACCGGCGCCTGCTGGTCGCCGATGTCTCGTCGAACGGCGACGAGCCGTACGCGCTGGTCAACCCGGTCATCCTCGAGAAGGACGGTGTCCAGGTCAGCGAGGAAGGCTGTTTGTCCGTGCCCGGCTATTTCGAGGAAGTCGAACGTGCCGAGCACATTCGCGTTCGCTACCTGGACCGGAACGGCGATGAGGTGGAGCAGGAAATGGAAGGGCTGTTGGCCGTCTGTGTCCAGCACGAAATCGATCACCTCGATGGCAAGCTGTTTGTCGACTACATTTCCGAAGCCAAGCGGTCCCGGATTCGCAAGCGACTGATGCGTGACCAGCGGCATCGGTCTGCGGCGGTTGTCTGACCCCGATACCCCCTGGAAAAGCACGTGGACGGGCTGTTGCTCTACTCTATTCAGGTGCAAACCCGCCGTCGGCATATTTCTCACCGAAACGGCCCGCTTCGCTGCGCTTTATTTTCGATGAGAAACCTCCCGCTGACTGGCTTTGATCGATGAGCGGACCGCGGGTAGTTTTTGCTGGCACCCCGGAATTTGCGCGTGCCTCCCTCGAGGCGCTTTGCGGTGCCGGTTTCCTGCCGGTTGCTGTCCTGACGCAGCCCGACAGGCCGGCGGGGCGCGGCAAGAAGCTGACGGCAAGCCCGGTGAAGGCGTTCGCGGTTGCGAACGGAATCGAGGTGCTGCAGCCGGTTTCCCTGAAGGACGATGCCGTGGTGGCGCAGCTCGAGTCGCTGCAGGCGGACATCATGATCGTTGCGGCCTACGGCCTGCTGCTGCCGCAGCGGGTGCTCGATATTCCGCGGCACGGTTGTCTGAACGTGCATGCATCGGTGTTGCCGCGCTGGCGGGGTGCGGCGCCGATCCAGGCGGCGATACTGGCCGGCGACCGGCAGACCGGTGTTTGCCTGATGGCGATGACGGCCGGGCTGGACTGTGGTCCGGTCTACGCCAGCGTTACGCTCGATATCGGCGCAGAGGAAACCGCTGGCGAACTGCATGACCGTCTCGCGGTGGCCGGCGGCCGTCTGCTGGTCGAACACCTGCCGGACATCCTGCACGGCGATGCCGCTGCCGTTGCGCAGGACGACGAGATTGCCACCTATGCGCACAAGATCAGGACCGGTGATGCCGCTATCGACTGGCAGCGACCGGCGGCCGAACTCGCGCGCCTCGTGCGGGCGTACAACCCGGTGCCGGGTGCCTGGTTCATGCTCGGCAACGAGCGCATCAAGTGCTGGCGCGCGGAAACCGTGGCCGACGGCAGCGGCGTGCCCGGACAGGTGCTGGCCGCCGATGCGAGCGGTGTCGTCGTGGCCTGTGGTGACGGCGCATTACGGTTGCTGGAACTGCAGCGACCCGGCAAGCGGCGTGGCACTGCAGCGCAGTTCGTTGCGAGCGCCGCGATTGCCGGCCGGCAATTGTGAGTGACACCGTTTCCGGTGCGCGCCTGCGGGCAACAGCCGCCCGGGTAGTCGACAGCGTCGTCACCGGCGGACGCTCGCTGGATCGGGCACTGGCCGAGCACGAGTCCGCGGTCGCCGTGCGTGACCGGGCACTCTTGAGGAATCTCTGCTACGGCACCTTGCGATTTCACTGGCACCTGCAGGCGTGGATCGATGCGTTGCTGGCGCGGCCACTGAAGTCGCGCGACAGCGGCATCAACCAGCTGCTTGCTGTGGGCCTCTACCAGTTAAGCGACACACGGATTCCGGACCATGCCGTCGTTTCCGAAACCGTGGAAGCAGCGCGGCAATTACGCCGACCGAAACTGGCCGGGCTCGTCAATGCCATCCTGCGGCGCTTCCTGCGCGAACGCGACAGCGAGTTGCCGGCGCTGGACGAGGCGGCGACGTACGATCATCCGCAATGGCTGATCGACAGCCTGCGTTCAGACTGGCCCGATGACTGGCAAGCCATCCTGGCAGCCAACAATGACCGCGCGCCGATGTGGCTGCGCGTCAACGCACAACACGGAACTGCGGCACAATACCTGCAACGCCTGCAGGCGGATGACATCCACGCCGAGCTGCAGCCCGGTGTGCCGCATGCGCTGCGGCTGACAGAGCCGCGGGCGGTCGAGCAACTGCCCGGGTTCTCTGCAGGGCAGGTTTCTGTGCAGGATGCCGCGGCCCAGCTGGCGGCGCCGTGGCTATTGCAGCATGCGAAGGGTCGCATACTCGATGCCTGCGCTGCGCCCGGCGGCAAGAGCGGGCATCTGCTGGAGATCGGTGGTTCCGGCATCGAACTCACCTGCCTCGACAGCGATGCCGGGCGCCTGCAGGACGCTCTGAACAACCTCGAGCGGCTGCAGTTGCGGGCAACTGTCTGCAACGGCGATGCGTCGAATCCGTCCGGGTGGTGGGACCAGCGGCCGTTTGCGGGCATCCTGCTGGATGCGCCGTGTTCGGCCAGCGGTGTCATTCGCCGGCATCCGGACATCAAGCACCTGCGACGCCACGCTGACATTGCCAGGCTGGCAGAGACCCAGTTCGCGATCCTGGCGGCCCTCTGGGCAACCCTGGAACGCGGCGGGCGCCTGCTGTACGTCACGTGTTCCGTGCTGTCGGCCGAGAACGACCGGGTTGTCGGGCGGTTTCTCGAGGCGACGCCGGATGCCCGCGAAATCGATTTGTTGCAAAATAACAACATCCGCGATCTAATGCGTAGCAAGGTTTGCGGCGTCCAGGTTCTGCCCGGTACCGCGGGCATGGACGGCTTCTACTTTGCCTGCCTGGAAAAGGTCTCTTAACAAGAAAACCCGATGTCTCAACTGTTTATTAAAGCTTCCCCGGGGGTCGGCCGACGTCTTCGCCGGGCGCCGGTACTGCTGCTGGTGGCATTGCTCGCCGGTGCTGCGGGTATGCAGGAGGCGATGGCGCAGGACGAGGAAGACCGTGCGGGTTATTTCGAGATTCGCTCGGCCGAATCGCAGCTGATCGAAGGCGTGCACAACCTGGATGCGCGCATGCAGCTGGTCCTGAGTTCGGAGGCGCTGCGGGCACTGTCCAGCGGTTTCACGCTGACGATTGAGCTGCAGGTGCAGCTGATCCGGGTCCGGCGCTGGTATCTCGACGACCTCGAAGCAGAGCTTGCCGTTCGATACGAACTCGAATATCACCCGCTGTCGCAGCGTTACATCGTGCGCAACCTGAACAGTGGTGAACAGGACTCGTTCGCCACGTTGTATTCCGCGCTGAACAACCTTGGCCGGGTCCAGGAACTGCCATTGATCGATGATGCCGTACTGCAGGACGACAGCGACTACCGGATCCGCGCCCGTGCGGTGTTGCAGACCCGTCAATATTCCGCCCCGATTCGCATGCTGTTCTTCTGGCGCGGGGAGTGGCAACTCGAGAGTGACTGGTACGAATGGAAACTCGGTCGATAAAGCGGGTTTTTTATACGCTGCTGGCCGCGCTCGGCGTCGGCACGGTCGTCGTCGCTGTATTCCTGCTGAGCCTGACGGCGCAGAACTCGAACGATTTCGACCGCCTCCAGGATGTCATCGTTGCCATCAACATTGCCGGCATATTCCTGTTGTTCACATTGCTGGTGGGCAATCTCGCACGGCTCTGGCGCGACTACCGCACGCATGTGCCGGGTGCGCGCCTTAAAGCACGCATGGTCGGCATGTTCGTCACGCTGGCAGTCCTGCCGTTGATCGTCGTGTTCTATTTCTCGCTGCAGTTCATCAACCGCGGCATCGACTCGTGGTTTAACGTCGAGGTTGAAGAGGGTATGGAGAATGCATTGCAGTTGAGCCAGGCGGCGCTGTCGATGCAGGTTCGCCAGCACCTGAATTCAACCCAGCAAATCGCGCAACAGCTGGCGCGCGGCGAGGAGCGGCAGCGCGTGTTCGAGCTGAGTATGCTGCGCCGGGAAAGCGGCGCCAGCGAGATTACGATCTATGGCAGCAACAACCGGATTCTTGCCACCAGTTCGGCCAGCCCGCAGGCGGAGCTGCCGAAAGGACTCACAGAAGAGGTGTTGTTGCAGTTGCAGCAGGGGCGGCCGTACGTGGCACTGGACCCCGAGGGCTACATCGTGCGAACGGCTGTGCTGTTCCACGTCAGCGGGCGTGCAGAACCGATTGGTGTTCTGCAGGCACATTTTCCGATTACCGAACGCCTGGCACGCATGGCGGAAAGCGTCGATTCGTCCTACCTCGGCTACCAGCGCATGCTGTACCTGCGCGAGCCACTGAAGGAAACGCTGTCGCTGACGCTGGCGATCATCTTCATGCTCAGCCTGCTCGCCGCCGTGTACGGTGCGTTCGTGCTGGCGCGCCGCCTCGTTGCGCCGATCCAGGACCTCGTCGCGGGTACGCGGGCTGTCGCCGAGGGTGACTTCGATACGCGCCTGCCCAAACCGACGCGCGATGAAATCGGCTTCTTGATCAACTCGTTCAATGACATGACGCAGCGCCTGGCGTCGGCGCGGCGCGAGGCCAGCTTGTCGCAAGCGCTGGTCGAGGCGGAGCGCACCAACCTGGAGGTGATCCTGGCGCGCCTGTCGACCGGCGTCGTGGCGCTGGAGGCGGATATGCGAATCCGTACGGCCAATGAGGCCTCCGGTGCCATCCTCGACGTCGAGCTGGAAGGACGTGCCGGTGAGAACCTGCTGGATGTTGCGAAAGGCGAGCCGTTGCTCGAGCAGTTTGTCGACGTTGCCCAGGTGCATCTCGGCGCGGGCGAAACCGAATGGCGCGAACAGGTGGTACTGCGCGGCGAAACCGGGCGCCGCATCCTGACCTGTGCCTGTACCGCGTTGCCGGGTGAAGACGGCCAGACGGCCGGCTACGTTATCGTCTTCGACGACATTACTGCACTGCTGCAGGCGCAACGCGATGCGGCCTGGGGCGAGGTGGCGCGTCGGCTTGCTCACGAGATCAAGAATCCGTTAACGCCGATCCAGTTGTCGGCGGAGAGGATGCGCAGGAAATACCTGCGGGCGATGGATCACGAAGATGCCGAGGTCCTCGATCGTGCGACTCACACGATCGTGCAACAGGTCGAAGCCATGAAGGAAATGGTCAATGCCTTCAGCGACTATGCGCGGGCGCCGGACATGGAGATTGGCCTGTTCAGCATGCACAAACTGGTCTCCGAAGTCGTCGACATGTACCGGGCGCAGGCAATCGGTGTCGAGATCGTGCTGACGTCGGACCCGGGCATGCCGATGATCGAGGCCGACATGGGCCGGGTGCGGCAAATCCTGCACAACCTGCTGCGCAACTCGGTTGAGGCGCTGGAGAATACGGAGAACGGCAAGATCGACGTTCAGGTCAGTGTCGCCGAGGTGGACTACATTGACATCATGCAGATCAAGGTCGAAGACAACGGGCCGGGTTTCGAAGAAAGTTCGCTGAACCAGGTGTTCGACCCGTATGTAACAAGCAAGCCCAAGGGCACTGGCCTCGGCCTCGCGATCGTCAAGAAACTGGTCGAGGAACACGTTGGATCGATTCGCGCCTATAACCGCAGCAGCGGCGGTGCGGTTATCAGCATCAGACTGCCGCTGACAGAGGCAGCACGTGAAGCAATCATTGCACAGGCACCGGCGCGTGCCGAACAAAGGAGGGAACTGGCATGAGTAATTCTCATGTGCTGGTCGTGGATGACGAAGCGGACATCCGCGCGCTCATCCAGGACATCTTGTCGGACGAAGGCTACGGCGTCACGGTGGCAGCCGATGCGAAGGAGGCGCGCGCTGCGCGGGACGACAAGAATTTTGACCTGATCCTGCTGGATATCTGGATGCCGGATACCGATGGCATCACGTTGCTTCGCGAATGGTCCGACGGCGGCGACCTGAAGTCGCCGGTTGTCATCATGTCCGGCCATGGCACGGTGGATACCGCCGTGGAGGCAACGCGCCTTGGTGCATTCGATTTCGTCGAGAAGCCGTTATCGTTAGCCAAGTTGCTGCGTACCGTGGAAGCTGCGCTGGACTCGACGGAAAAACAGGCGGCTTCGGCACGCACGATGTTGCCGTCGCTGCTGGCGCCTGTTGGCCGCAGCAAGCTCATGCAGGGCCTGCGCGACAAGGTGCAGCAATATGCACGCCACGACGCGCCGGTGCTGTTGACCGGTGAACCGGGCAGCGGCCGCAGCGCTTTTGCCCGTTACCTGCACGCTCTGAGCAATCGCTCGGAAGAACCGCTCGTGAACCTGACTGCGGCATCGCTGACCGACAGCAATGCCGAGGAGCAGCTGCTCGGCAGCGAGGTGGGTGGCGAAATCCATCCCGGCGCATTCGAGCGGGCGGCCGGTGGCACGTTGTTGCTGGATGAATTGACCGATCTCGGCGAGGCCGCGCAGAAAATCCTGTTAGCGGTACTCGAGGAGCGGAAGATCCAGCGTGTGGGCGGTGCAGAGAAACTGCGCCTGGACGCACGCATCGTAGCGACCGCGGGAACAGACTTGGAGAGTGCCGTGGAAAGCGGCCGGCTGCGCCGGGACGTTGTGTCGCATATCAGTGTGCTGTCGCTACGCGTGCCGCCGCTCCGGGAATACGCCGAGGATGTGCCGGAGTTGCTGACCTACTACGTCGACAAGTTGGTCGACGCCGAAGGCCTGTCATTTCGGCGCTTCAGCGTTGCCGCGCAAAACCGGCTGCGCAACTACCCGTGGCCGGACAATGTTCGCGAACTCAAGAACCTGGTGCGGCGACTGCTGCTGGCCGGTGATGAAGGTGATATCACGCTGGAAGACGTGGAGGCGGAGCTGGACCCCGGTAAGGCAGCGGATGAACCGCTGGTCAAGCAGGACCTGCTGTCACTGCCGCTGCGCGAGGCCCGCGAACAGTTCGAACGCGCCTACCTGCAACAACAGCTGGTACTGTGCGACGGCAAGGTCGGGCAACTGGCCAAGCGCGTCGGCATGGAACGCACCCACCTGTACCGCAAACTGCGAACACTGGGCGTGGACTTCAAGTCCGTAACCACCGACGACTAAAAAAACCCATGACAAAAAAATCGTGACAGTTACTACTTACACCTTTTTAGAAGCCCAAAAAGGTGTAAGTAGTAACTGTCACGATTTTTTTGTCACGGGTTTTTTAGTAATTTGCCGTCGGGCTTGAAGAGCAGGCCCGGGTTGCCGAAGTCTTCGAAACTCAGGCCGCGGATCAGGTTGAGTGCGCGTTGTTTCTCGTCAATGCGCGGTCCGCCCGGGCGGACCTGGACTGTCGAGATGATTTCGCCTTCGACGAAACGGCCGTCGGCATCGAGTGTTGCCAGCAGGATCGGTGCGATGCCCTTGGCGCCTGCTACGCTGATACCGAAGTAAGTTGCGAAGTTGCCGAGGCTGTAGGCAATCAGGCGGTCCTTGTACAGTTCCATGCCGCGCACGACATGCGGACCGTGACCGAGTACCAGGTCGGCCCCGGCGTCGACGACGCTGCGCGAGAAGCGTGCAACATCGCCGCGGGGTTCACCGTAGTATTCCTCTTCCGCGAACGGTACGTGCATGACGTCGGCACCCTCGGCGCCGCCATGAAATGTCACGATGACGATGTCGTGTGTCGCCGCAAAACCGGCCACTGTCTGCACGGCCAGCTCATAGTCGTGCAGCAGGTTGGACTTTTGCGTGACGGCGTAAGCCAGCACCGCGATCTTTCGTCCCTGCTGCTCAAAAGAGGCGAACTCCCCCTCGCGCCCGGAATGGTGGATGCCGGCTGCATCGAGCGCCGCCATCGTCGCCGTGCGGCCTTCCTCACCAAAATCGCGTGCGTGGTTATTGGCAACGCTGAGCACGTCGAAGCCCGCGTTGCGGTAGTGCTGTGCATAGCGCGCCGGCGAACGAAACAGGTAGCAGGAGTCGAGGCTCTTGCACTCCTTTAACGGTGTACCGCCGTCAATCAGCGTGCCTTCGAGGTTGCCGATCGCAATGTCTGCCGCCGACAGTATCGGCGTCACCTCGGCGAACATACCGGCGCCGTCGTCGTCCGGCAGGTGATTGCGCGGGTAGTCGGTGCCGATCATCATGTCACCAACGGCGGCGATGCGGATCCGTACCGCTTCGCTTGCACCATCGGTGTCCGCGAGGCTGCCGGTACCCGCCAGCAGCGCGCCGAGGACGAACAGCGGGTAGCCGCACCTAGTCACTGAGCCGGATTCTCAGGACATCGATCTTCGCGGCGCGCAGGCGACTGCGCAACAGGTTGAGTTCGTCGAGATCGTTGGTGGGGCCGATATAGACGCGATGGTATTCGCGCTCGTTGACCGTCACGCGCTGGATGTGCGACTCGATGCCTTGTAGCGCAAGCTCGGCGCGGCGGCGGTCGGCATCCGTGTTCGTCGAGAACGATCCGGCCTGCAGAACGTAGGTGCCGGGCTCGACGATTGCCGCAGGTTGCACATCTTCAGTCGTCGTCGGGGCTTTCTCCGGTACGACAAACTCGGCCGCCGGCAGCAGGTCATAGAACGTGAATCGCTTTTCCTTCTCCTCGGCGGGTTCGGGTTCCGGGTCGGCGGACGCGCTCGGCGGCATTGCCGATTCGCCATTGTCATCCACGGCGCTGGGAGCCGCAGCAGGAACCGGGCGCGCAGGTTCGCTGTCCTTGACGTAGATCGCAAATGCCACGGACAGCCCGATTGCCAGGCCGAAAAGCATCCACAGCCAGCCCGGATAACCCGCCTGGGACTGTGGCGGCGGGCGCCTGCGTTTGCCAGAGCGCTTTTTGCGCTGCGCCACTACATCTGCTCCGGCGCCGTGACGCCGAGGATGTCGAGGCCGTTCGCCAATACGACACGGGTCGCCGCGATCAGCGTGAGCCGCGCATCGCGCAATTTCGCGTCGTCAACGATGAAGGCGTGTGCGTTGTAGTAGGAGTGGAAGTCGTTGGCGAGATCGCGCAGGTAGTGCACCAGGTGCTGCGGTGCGCGGTTGCTGGCGGCCAACTCGATGATTTCCGGGTAACGGCTCAGGGACGTCATCAGCGTTTTTTCCTGCGGCTCGACCAGGGCAGCCAGGCTGGCCTCGCCGTTCGCTGCGTCATGCGCCAGGGATTTTTCCGTGAGTTGGCGGAAGACGCTGGCGATGCGCGCGTGTGCGTACTGGATGTAGTACACCGGGTTGTCATTCGAGCGGCTCTTGGCCAGTTCGAGATCGAACTCCAGGTGCTGGTCGTGCGAACGCATGACGTAGAAAAAACGCGCGGCATCATTGCCGACTTCCTCGCGCAGGTCACGCAGCGTGACAAACTCGCCTGAGCGCGTGGACATCTGCGCTTTTTCACCGCCGCGATACAACGCGACGAACTGCATCAGCTCAACTTCCAGGCTGTCGGCCTCGTAGCCCATCGCCGTCAGGCCCGCCCGCACCCGCGCGACATAGCCATGATGGTCGGAGCCGAGGATGTCGATCAGGTGATCGTAACCGCGCTGGCGCTTGTCGAAGTGATAAGCAATGTCTGATGCAAAGTAGGTTTTGACGCCATTGTCACGAATGACCACGCGGTCTTTCTCGTCACCGAACTGCTCAGCGCGGAACCAGGTAGCACCGTCCTGCACGTACAGCATGCCCCGCTCTTCGAGCACGGCCAGCGCGGCGTCGATACGATCGGATTTCGTCAGCGACTGCTCCGAATACCAGCGGTCGAAGGTCACGCCGAACTCGGCGAGATCGTTCTCGATGTCCTGGCGAATCGACTCGAGGGCCTGTTGCCGGACGTGGTCGAACCCGGCTTCGCCGAGAAGCGCCCTGGCACGTGCGACCAGCGCATCGACATGCGCATCGGTTTCCCCGGGTGCGTCGGCCGGCACGCCGTTCAGCAGCTGGTCCGCATCGACGGTGACGATACCCGTAGTGTCGATCGCGGCAGCGATGTCGCGAATGTATTCACCGCGGTAGCCGCCGTACGGAAATTTGATTTCCGTGCCCTGTGCTTCCAGCCAGCGCAGCCAGACACTGAGACCGAGGATGTCCATCTGCCGGCCGGCGTCATTGACGTAGTACTCGCGGTCGACGTCAAAGCCCGCGGCTTCCAGCAGGTTGCCGACGGTAGCTCCGTAGGCACCATGGCGACCGTGCCCGACATGCAGCGGCCCGGTGGGGTTGGCCGAGACAAATTCCAGCAAAATCTTCGGCGTCGCGCGTTGCGGCTGGCGGCCGTAGCCGGAGCCCTGTTCGATGATCGAGCGGACTTCGGCATGAAAGGCCGACGGGCTCAGGTGAAAATTGATGAATCCGGGACCGGCGATGTCGACTTTGTCCACCTCGTCGCTGGCAGGGAGTGCAGCGACGATCCTGGCCGCCAGTTCGCGGGGGTTCGACTTTGCCGCCTTTGCCAGGCGCATGGCGACATTCGACGCAAAATCGCCGTGGCTGGCATCGCGCGTGCGTTCAACGGTTGTTTCGAGCGCGAGCTCCGTGCTTGCTTCGGCCAGTTCGGGCAGGGCCGCGAGCGCGTCCTGGACAGATCGAGTGATTATGGTCTTCATCGGGGTGGCGATTCTACATTAAAACAGCTCGATCGGATCGACATCGATCGACCAACGGACCCTGCGCGCCAACGCATCGGCTTCCAGCATGGCCCGCAAGGACGCGAGGCGTTCGTGCAGGACTTTGCGGTCGCTGCCCTGGATCAGCAGCTGTGCGCGATAACGTCCGGCCTTTCTTGCCATCGGTGCGTTCACGGGGCCCAGCACGCGCAGGTATCCGGATGGCTGCCCGGCGAGATGGTCGGCAGCACGCTGCAGGAAGTTCAGCGCATCGTCCTGGCGGTGCGCGGCAGAACGAACCAGGGCAAGCCGCGTGAACGGTGGCCAGCGTGACTCCTGACGTTCGGCGAGGGACTCTTCGGCAACACGCGGATAGCCACCGTCGATCAGCGATTGCCAGAACGGGTGTGCCGGGTACGCCGTCTGGATCAGCACCTCGCCCTGCACGGACTCGCGGCCAGCACGGCCGGCGACCTGGATGATTGACTGCGCGAGCCGCTCTGCCGACCGGAAGTCGGTGCCGAACAAACCCTGGTCGGCATTGATGATGCCCACCAGTGTCAATTGCGGGAAGTGGTGACCTTTCGACAGCATCTGCGTGCCGACCAGGATGTTGGCGCTGCCCTCTTCGGCGCGGGTCAGCGCGGCCTCGATCGCGCCGCGCTGTCCGGTGCTGTCGCTGTCGATGCGTTGGACGATTGCACCGGGAAAACGCGCATTCACGATGTCCTCGAGCCGTTCCGTACCCTCACCCAGCGGCCGGACTTCGGAGCCGCACTCACTGCAGGCCGAGGGCAATGGCGCGTGTGCGCCACAATGGTGGCAGCGCAGTGCACGGTCGCGGGCGTGTACGGTCATGCGCGAATCACAGCGGGTACACTCGGCAATATGGCCGCACTGCGAGCAGATCAGCGTTGGCGCAAAGCCGCGCCGGTTCAAAAACAGCAGTACCTGCCCATCCGCGTGCAGGTGTTTCTCCATTGCAGCAGCCAGCGGTTCGCTGAGCGCGTCATTGCTGGCAGAACGGCCGAGGTCGACCAGCTTCATTACGGGCGGCGTAGCACCGCCCGCGCGCACCGGCAACGCAATGCGCGTGAAATTGCCGGCGTTACAATGCTGCAGCGTTTCCAGTGTTGGTGTAGCCGATCCCAGGACAATTGGAATATCCGCGTTGCGTGCGCGCACGATCGCAAGGTCGCGGGCGGAGTAACGCAGACCCTCCTGTTGTTTCAGCGAGTGGTCATGCTCTTCGTCGACGATGATCATGCCGAGCTGCGGCAGCGGCGTGAACACGGCCGAGCGGGTGCCGACGACGAGTTGTGCAATGCCCTGTTGTGCGTTGCGCCATGCGTGCAGGCGCCGAGCGTCGCTGAGGCCCGAGTGCAATACCGCCGGTTCAACGCCGAGGCGAACCCTCAGCCTGCCCACCAGCTGCGGTGTCAGGCCGATTTCCGGAACCAGGATCAGCACCTGCCGGCCGGCGGCAAGAACGTCGGCGATGAGCGTCAGGTAGACCTCCGTCTTGCCGCTGCCGGTGACGCCATCCAGCAGGAATGCGGCGAAGCCCGGCTGTGCACGAACCCTTTCGACCGCGCTCTGCTGATCGTCATTCAGCGGTGGGCCGGCTGTTGATGGCAAGTCGTGGTCGACAGTATCCGGCCTTGCCTGCGCCTCGAAACGTTCGAGGCAGCCTTTCTCGAACAGGCTTTTTGCACTGCGCCGCCAGTTCGGCAATATTTCGGTCAGCTCATCCTCGGCCAAACCGCCGCCGCCGGCGTCAAGCAGGTGCTGCAACAGTTCGGCCTGCCGCGGCGCCTTCTGTGCCAGTGCCTCGAGGTCGGTCGCCGCGCCAGTCGGCGTAATGGCTACATACCGGTCGATGGGCCAGAGCGGTTTGCCGGCCCGCAGCAGGGCGGGCAGTGCGGCGGCGGCGACTTCGCCGACCGGGTGATGGTAGTAGGCGCTGGTGAACCGCAGCAATTCGAGGTCCGCCGCGGACAACAGCGGTTCGTCGTCGAGGCGTGCATCGCAACGTTTCAGTTTTTCGGTCGGCAGATCGCTGCCCTGACCTGCGTCGAGCACCAGTGCGACCTGCTTACGGCGGCCGAACGGCACAAGTACGCGCGTGCCAGCCGGTACGCTGGCGTGCCCGGCAGGCGGCAGATAGTCGAACAGCCGCGATAGCGGCACATTGACTGCAACCTTGAGGATCGTCGGTTCGGTCACTTGAATATTATTAAAAACAATAAGTTATTCTGAAGCCGGTGGCCGGAAATTTAGCCCGTGCGGGTGTCAACCGCGGCGCCGGCCGGGCGTTATATAAGAGTGACACAGATTTGACCGCGTCGTGGAACCTTGAGGACCGACTAGATGGAGCTGATCGAAGCCAGGACAGGGCATTTTGCGGTATCGTGCAGGCGCGAGCCGGAAACAGGGGCAGGTACGCTGCAACGCGAACGCCAACTCAACCAGTTTTTCGCCGACGTGGAACGGCGGGCATTGCGCATCGCCGAGATCGCTGTTCGCGACCGGGACGACGCGCTGGACCTCGTGCAGAACGCAATGATCAGACTGGTGAACAAGTACGCGAGCCGGCCCGCGGATGAGTGGCCGCCATTGTTCTACCGCATCCTGCAAAACGGCATTCGCGACTGGCACCGGCGCGCAAAAGTCAGGAACCGGGTCATGGTCTGGTTTGGCCGCGAAACGGCCGGGGACGATTATGATGCGGTTGCCGCGGCGCCCGACCCTGCTGGACGCTCGCCAGAGCAGGAGCTGCAATCCGGGCAGGCGATGCAGCGGCTCGAGGAAGCGGTACACGCGTTGCCGGGTCGGCAGCGCGAAGCCTTCATGCTGCGGACCTTCGAAGGCCTGGATGTCGCCGGCACCGCCGTCGCGATGGGCTGCTCCGATGGCAGTGTCAAAACGCATTACTCCCGCGCGGTACATACCCTGCGGGAACAATTGGGAGATCACTGGTAATGAATGACCCGAACAAATCAAAACGGGATGCGGAGTTTGCTGCGAAAGCCAAAGGTGTTTTCGACGACAGTGTCGAGCGACTCGACGGTGCTGCACTGTCGCGCCTGAACCAGGGCCGTCACGCAGCCCTCGAGGAGCTGGCGCAAACTAAAGCGCCGGCAAGCTGGCGCCACTGGCTGCCTGCGGGCGGTGTGGCCGCCATCGCGCTCGTCAGTGTAATGGTGCTGCGCGGACCCGCTGTCGATGAGGTACCGGACGAAGTGGCGGCAGATTTTGAAATCCTGCTCGAGGGCGAAAGCCTGGAGATGTTCGAAGACCTCGAGTTCTACAGCTGGATCGACGAAGCCGCGCTGCATGTGAATGGCAATGTCGGTTAACGGGCTGGCGGGCGCGGTGCTGCTGGGTCTGTGCAGCCTTGCGGTTCTCGCCGACGAGGAGCTGCCGGAGGCAGAATTCCTGGAGTACCTCGGCATGTGGGAAGGGTCGGACGAAGACTGGGTGATGTTCAACCAGAAAATCAATGCCGACAACATGGAGCGAAGCGAAGCCGCGCCGGATGGTGAGGATTCGACGGAGAAACCTGATGAGAATTAATACGATTCTGATACTGGCGACACTGCTCGCCTGGAATCTTGTCGGCGCCGATGACGGCGTGGCATGGGATGGCCTGGACGCTGAGCAGAAGCAGGTGCTGAACAGCTTTGCCGATGGCTGGGACCAGCTCGAGCCTGCGCGTCAGCAACAACTGGCGGCCGGTGCCCAGCGCTGGAGCAGCATGACACCGGACCAGCGGCAACGCGCCCAGAAGCGATTCCGGCAATGGCGCAGCCTGGATGACACACAACGGGACCGGATACGTCAGCGCTACAGTGAATTCAAGGATCTGCCGCCCCAGCAACAGCAACGCATCCGCGATAATTTCCGGCGCTTCCAGGACCTGTCGCCGGAGCGCAGGCAACGCTTGCGTGAACGTTTTCGTGACCTGACACCCGAACAACGCCAGCGGATTCGCGAGCGGATGTCCGATCGGCAACCGCGCCGGGGCAATCAAAGCAACTAGGCGCGCGACGGCGTGCGCGTAAACCGGGGGACGCCGGCCTGGCGTCCATTTTTGCCTGCGCGTATCAATTTTTTTGATAGAGTACGCCGGTTCCCATTGGAGATACATGCATGAGAATCGGTGTACCGAGAGAAATACATGCAGGCGAGCGGCGCGTCGCGACGACCCCGGACGTTGCAACTCAACTGATGAAGCTGGGTTTTGATGTCAGCATCGAGAAAGGTGCCGGCGTTGAATCGAGTTACTCCGACGCGGCCTATACCGAGGTGGGTTGCGATGTCGTTGCAACCAGCGAAGAGTTGTGGGCGTCGGCCGACATCATTCTCAAGGTGCGGGCGCCGGAAACGGTCGAGGCAGTGTTGCTCGACGACAGCAAGACGCTCATCAGTTTTATCTGGCCGGCGCAAAATCCGGAGCTGCTCAAGCAGCTGACCGGCAGCGGCGCCACCGTCATGGCCATGGACAGCGTGCCGCGGATTTCCAGGGCGCAGAAAATGGATGCGCTGAGTTCGATGGCGAACATCGGCGGCTATCGCGCTGTTGTCGAAGCCGCGCAGCATTTCGGCCGGTTCTTCACCGGCCAGATTACGGCCGCCGGCAAGGTACCGCCGGCCAAGGTCCTGGTTATCGGTGCCGGTGTGGCCGGACTCGCTGCCATCGGCGCAGCGAAAAGCATGGGCGCGATCGTGCGTTCATTCGATACCCGCCCGGAGGTCAAGGAACAGGTCGAGAGCATGGATGCCGAGTTCCTGATGCTGGAATTCGAGGACGAAGACGGATCCGGTGAGGGCGGCTACGCCAAGACGATGAGCGCCGAGTTTATCGAGGCGGAGATGGCGCTGTTTGCCGAACAGGCGAAAGAAGTCGACATCATCATCACGACCGCGCTGATACCGGGCAAGCCGGCGCCGCGACTGATCACGGCCAGGATGGTCGAGTCGATGAAAGACGGCAGCGTCATCGTCGACCTCGCGGCGGAACAGGGCGGTAACTGCGAACTGACCGAGAAAGACCAGGTGGTCGTGCGCAACGGCGTATCGATTATCGGCTACACGGACCTTCCGAGCCGCCTCGCGGCGCAGGCGAGCCAGTTGTACGGCACCAACCTGCGGCACCTGCTGACGGAACTCAGCCCGGAGAAGAACGGCGAAATCGACGTCAACTTCGACGACGAAGTCATCCGTGGCGTGACTGTCTGCAAGGGCGGCGAAACGACGTGGCCGCCACCGGCACCGAAGCTGTCGGCTGCGCCGGCGAAAGCACCCGAACCCGCGCCCGCACCGGCCGAAGTGACAGAGACAAAGAAATCGGCGGCAGGGCCGGTCATCGCGACGCTGGCCGCCGGCCTGGCGCTGCTCGGCCTCGGTGCCGTCGCGCCGGAGTCGTTCATGGCGCACTTCACCGTGTTCGTGCTGGCCTGTTTTGTCGGCTACATGGTGATCTGGAATGTCACGCCGGCGTTGCACACACCGTTGATGAGCGTGACCAACGCGATATCGAGCATCATCATCATTGGCGCACTGCTGCAAATCAGTTCGACCAGCAACATCATCATGTGGATCGCCGCATTCACAGTCCTTTTGACGAGCATCAATATAGCTGGCGGTTTTGCCGTCACGCGGCGCATGCTCGAAATGTTCCGTAAGTGAGGCCGGGATGATCAGCTCAGGCATAGTCACCGTGTCGTACATTGCTGCGACGGTTCTTTTCATTCTCGCCCTCGGTGGTCTTTCCAACCAGGAGACGGCCCGGCGCGGCAACTGGTACGGCATCGCCGGCATGACGATCGCGCTGCTGGCCACGATTTTCGGCGTTGTCACCCGGAATTACGAGCTGCTGCTTGGCGCACTGGTCATCGGTGGCAGCATTGGAATTCTGCTCGCGCGGCGCGTGCAGATGACGCAGATGCCGGAGCTGGTCGCGATCCTGCACAGCCTCGTTGGCCTGGCGGCGGTCGCGGTCGGTTTTGCCAACTTCATGGACCCGACCGTGCACCACACCGGCGTCGAGAAAACGATTCATGACATCGAAACGTACCTCGGCATCCTGATCGGTGCGGTGACGTTTTCGGGCTCGGTGATCGCTTTTGGCAAGCTCAGCGGCCGCATCGGCGGCAAACCGCTGACGCTGCCGGGACGCCACCTGTTCAATCTCGGGCTATTGATTGCATCGATCTGGTTCGGCTACCAGTTCGTACAGCAGTCGGCCGGAGGCGCCGGCCTCGACCCACTGATTTTCATGACGGTCATAGCGCTGGTGTTCGGCATTCACATGGTGATGGCCATCGGCGGCGCGGACATGCCCGTTGTCGTCTCGATGCTGAACAGCTACTCCGGCTGGGCCGCGTCGGCTACCGGCTTCATGCTGGAGAATGACCTCCTTATTGTCACCGGCGCGCTGGTCGGTTCGAGCGGTGCCATCCTGAGCTACATCATGTGTCGTGCGATGAACCGAAAGTTCCTGTCCGTGATTGCCGGTGGCTTCGGTACCGGTGGCGGCTCCGCCGCGACAAGCGGTGATGGCGAGGAGCAGGGCGAGGTCGTGCCGATCGAGGCCGAGGAAACCGCGGCAATGCTGGCCGGCGCGAAAGAAGTCATGATTATTCCGGGCTACGGCATGGCGGTCGCCCAGGCGCAGCACACCGTCTTCGAAATTACCAAAGCGTTGCGCACGAAGGGTGTCAACGTGCGCTTTGGCATTCACCCGGTTGCGGGACGCATGCCCGGCCATATGAACGTTTTGTTAGCAGAAGCAAAAGTGCCGTATGACATTGTCTTCGAGATGGACGAAATCAATGATGACTTCCCGGATGTGGATGTCTCTGTCGTGATTGGCGCCAACGACATTGTCAATCCATCAGCACTCGAGGTGCCCGACAGCCCGATTGCCGGCATGCCGGTGCTCGAATGCTGGAAAGGCGATACGACAATAGTCCTGAAACGCAGCATGGCGACCGGCTATGCGGGTGTGCAGAATCCGTTGTTCTTCAAGGACAATACGCGCATGCTTTTTGGTGACGCAAAAGAGACACTCGACGCGGTACTGAAAGCACTCTAAACTCCAAACCTCATGTCGCATGAAGCGGAATGAGGTTGATCGAATGCTTGCAGGAATCGCAACGGATATCTCGCAGCAAGTGTTGCGAACCGATGTCGCTGGAATGCCTCTGGAGTGGATCGACTACAAAGAGGCGGTTCGTCTGTACCACGCCGACCAGGTGGCGTACGACTGCGGCACATTGTTGTATACCGTTTTCGGCGGCTACAGCAGTTTCGACGGCATGCGCAGCAAGATCGACGTCAACTCGATCATCGCAACTCACGGCACCAGCCGTGGCCTGTTACGAAACCGTGACCAGTACGTGCCGCCGCTGAACAACCGGACCCTGTTCAAGCGCGACGCTAACCTGTGCCTGTACTGTGCAATGCGATACCCGACGCGCGACCTGACACGCGATCACATCACACCGATTTCACAGGGCGGGGCGGACACGTGGACGAATGTCGCAACAGCCTGCCGGCGCTGCAACAACTACAAGGGCGGCCGCACGCCGGAACAGGCGGCCATGCAATTGATCGCGGTGCCGTTCACGCCGACCTATGCCGAGTACATCTACCTGAAAGGCCGCCGCGTGCTGGCGGACCAGATGCAATACCTGCTGGCGCACATTCCACGCTCGAGCCCGCTGCACGCCCGCCTGAGCGGCCACCTCGCTGACGGCGAAGAAATCATCGAAGTCCACTTCCATGAATAAAAAAACCGTGACAGTTACTACTTACACCTTTTTTTGGCAAAAGGGGTCAGAGCCCTTTCTGAACGAAAGTGACAGAGCTGAATTTATCGCAAAAAGGGCTCTGACCCCTTTTTCCAAAAAAAGGTGTAAGTAGTAACTGTCACTAATTTCTTA